>MHFG01000043.1:0-5707 GCA_001804065.1 Omnitrophica bacterium RIFCSPHIGHO2_02_FULL_46_20 | reverse complement strand
TGGAAAAATTCTGACAAAAATTTAACTTCTTTCAGGAATTTAAATTTTTCGCTAAATCGCTATAGGGTGTCAGAATTTTTGACAGCAGCGTCAGGCTTGGGCCACAAAAGCTCCGCCTGCAACACTTGGCTATTCGAAATTTTACGGGTGACGCGAGTGAGCCTTTTGGATAATATGGCGAGCGGTAAATAAGACTGGCGGCTAAAAGACTGTTGTTTAGCTCTCATAGATCTAAGGAGCTATACGCATAAAGTTGGATGAACAGCGGCATACCGCGAGCCTATATAAACAAAAAGCGAACTCGCGGTGAGGACCCGTAAAATTCCAAAAGAGAGTTTACAGGATTGTTGACGTATCCGAAAAGCCCTTGTCCTTGACGTTAATTTATGGTATATATGCTAAAAATAGGGTGGGTCATTATGAGAACTGGTAAAACGTTCCTGAACAAAAAAATCTCGCTTGAGGACATCGGATTATACGACAAAATGATCTTCGCTTTTGTCTTCATGTTCGTCATCCCCATGCTTCTTACCTTATATCTCATATTTTTAGCTCCACGCCTCATAGATAATAAAGACAGCCTGTTAACGCACATACGCATTATCATCGTCTGGATGACCGCATGCGGCTTGTTAGGATACCTATTCATAAGGAGAACGATTAAAACGCTGGTTGCGATAATAAAACAAGCCGAAGAGCTCTCTTTGGGGAGTAACGGCCAGAGGATAGACGTTGCCTGGAATGATGAGCTTAAAGCCCTTGCGCGGTCATTCAATAAGATAAAGTCCGATTTAGAAACAAAGATAAAAGAGCTTCAGTATTCGCGAAGCCTCACGCGCGAACTATTTCAGCGAATGGGCCATGCTATGACCTCCAGCCAGAAAATGGAGGCGCTCCTCAATATAATAGTTCATGGAATGAGGAAAGTGCTGGAGACACAATCGACCTTCATCGCTCTATACGATAACGATAATAAGTTGTATCTAAAAGCGTACGCGGGAAGCCAAAAAGACCTGCGCGGCAACATGATGTTGTCCGATGTCAAAGGAGCCATAGGGCGGACCATACTAAATCTCGGCCCTATTATAATCAAAAAAAATCCCGCGGACAAAGCCGAGCAAGGTGAAGATATAATACACTACGAGACCAATATCGTCTGCGTGCCAATATTGGTCAAGGACAAGCTAAAAGGGGTGCTGGGCGCGACAGATAAAGCGGGCATACAAAACGTGGATAAGGAGGACATATTCCTGCTTGAAAACGTAGCGAGCCAAATCGCGATATGCGTGGAAAATATGGAATTGAGCAAAGATATAGAAGAGACGTATTATAATACGCTTGTTATGCTCGCGCGGATTGTGGAAGCAAGGGATCCCTACAGCGCGGGCCATCTGGAACGCGTTTCCTCTTACGTCGAGATGGTCGCGGAAAAGCTCGATATAGACGATGAGACTAAAAAAATACTGACGGGCGGCGCTTTATTACATGACCTCGGAAAAGTCGGTATTGAAGATACGATCTTAAAAAAGGAAGGGGTGCTTACTCCTCAAGAATACGAAATGATGAAACAGCACAGCATAATAGGCGAGAACATATTAAAACCGCTGCGCTCCATGTCAAAATTGAGCTCCGTAGTGCGGCACCATCACGAGATGTATGACGGCACCGGTTATCCGAATGGGTTAAAGGGCGAGGAGATCCCGCTTGCGGCCCGCATCTTGACCGTAGCCGATATATACGACGCCATAACCACTGACAGGCCTTATAGAAAAGCGATGAGCCGCGAGGAAGCCATAAAGACGCTCATATCCTACGCCGGGAATAAACTCGATCCGAAATTAGTTGAAATATTCACAAATGTGATTTGATGACTCTTCTACTTTGGCAATTCAATATTGAGTTTAGTGCCTTTTCCTTCTTCTGATTCTATCCAAATTCTACCGCTGTGCATCTCAACAACCCGCTTTGCTATCGAGAGCCCAAGGCCCGTTCCGTCTCTTTCCGCGACTTGCGCGTTGGAGGCCCTGTAGAATTCCTCGAATATCCTCGGGAGTTCGTTTTTGGGTATCCCGATGCCGGTATCGGCAATTTCTATCAAAATCACACTGCCTCTGTTCCGAAGGCCTACGTCGATCTTCCCTCTTGGCGGAGTATATTTAATCGAATTTACAAGAAGGTCGGTCAGCGTCTCCTGAATATACTCTCTGGCCGCCCTGATAGGGCCGATACCCGGCTCCATGGTAAAGTTAACCGATATGAATTTAGCTTTTGCTTTCGCGGAAGTGTCGTTGATCGCTTCCAGGCAAGAGTCTCTCAAAGAAAAGTATTCCATCTTCATTTCTTTAGACAGTTTTATCCGGGTAATTTGTAACAGCGCCTTGACAAAGGACATTAACTTTGCCGTCCTTCGGACGGCTCTTTGGACCAGATCAAATTGCTTCGCGTTTAACTCGCCGGTAATCCCCCCAGACACTGGTTCCAGGCAGCCCTGGATGGCAGAGAGGTGTTCTTTGATACCATGGGTAACGCGTAAGACATACTCGCTCTTTATGCGATCCTTCTCTTCTAACTGTAAATTCGCTTCCCCCAACACCTTCTCCCGTTGTTTCAGCCTTCCGGAGATAGATGTCGCCATATAAACCGCTATATATAATGTGCTGATAAAAACAAAAGAAACACCGCTTATGTAAGTAAGATTATGCTGCTGATCATGAATAATGAATTTTTTTAAACAGTAATGAGGTAAAACCGCGAAATATTCTAAACTTACCATGATAGAGAATAATAATACGGCAAAGGTCGCCTGCAAAAAGGAAGCCCTCTTGCTTAAGAGAACGCTCGCGATAATCATGTGAAATATAAAATAAAATAAAAAAGGATTTTCTATTCCTCCCGAGAAATGTATCAGAACGGCAAGGCTCAACAAATCGAGCGAAATTTGGCTATTGGCTATTCTATTAACTATTACAAAAGATTCTTTTCCCTTAATGGACTTTAATAAGACAAAAAAAACGAGATTATATACGCCAAGCGCTGTGGATGCCGCGTAGAGATCGAATGCGGGCAGGGAGAACTTGAAGATATGTCCGGTGAGCAAAACCGTCAAGAAGACGCTGGCTGCGGCTATCCATCGTAATCTTATGAGCCAATAAAGCCTCTCGCAGAGCCCTTCGAGTTGTTTGAAGCTCGTCATATCACATGCTCCATGACCTTAGGTGAGCGCTCATATCATCTTTTATTTAAAAGGGCCTCAACCTTTGATACCAGCTCGCCTGGATGAAGCGGCTTATCGCAATAATCGTCCACGGGAAGCCACTGTTCATCTCCCGCTTCCTTCATAAAATCCAGGCCGGTCTTTTCCTTTATGGCTGTCAGCATAAGAATCGGTAAATGTTTATATTGAGGATCCCATTTTATCTCTCTTGCCACATCAAACCCCTTGTCACCCGTCTCCAACATGACGTCCAGAATAACTAAGTCCGGCGCTTCTCCCCTAACTTTCCTTAAGCCCTCTTCGCCTGTTTTTGCCACGCTAACTTGATAATTTTTAGACTCTAAGATTACTTTCATCGATTCTACTATATCCGGGTCATCGTCAACGATTAAGATCTTTGCGTTCGCGCTCACGAGCCTACTCCTCCTTTCGTCCTTTTCTGGATAACGCTCATTAGACCATTCCAGGAATGTTCCTAAGGTTGCGCTACAGAACATTTCTGGATAACGCTTATTAGACCATTCCAGGAATGTTCCTAAGGTTGCGCTACAGAACATTTCGCCATAACCGACACCCAGATACTAATCTCGTAAAGACACAACATGGGTATAGCGAGAAGCGTCATATTAAACAGATCGGTTGTGGGCGTAATAACCGCGGCAACGGCAAATATAGCGATTACGGCAATGCCGGATTTCTTCCTCAAAACCCTGGCATTTATCAGGCCGATCTTTGTCAGGATAAAACTAACTATCGGCATCTGGAACATCAAACCGCAGCTCAAAATCAAACCGATCACAAACGAGATATAAGAATCCGCGGCAATGATTGGGTTGAGCTCGTCTGCGCCGAAACTGAGTAAGAAGGCCAACGCCTTAGGCAGTAATATAAAGTAACTGAACAGGATCCCGCTGACAAAAGCGATAGAGGATGATATTATAAAATATGCCATGTATTGTTTGAATCGTTTTTCTATCGCGGGGGCAAGAAAAGCCCAGAATTGATACAAGATCACCGGCAAGGCGATGACAAATCCCGCCAGAAAGCTAACCCTCATATATATTATAAAGGCGCCTTGCGGGCTAAAGACCGCTAATTTTTCCACAACCCCCGCGGCGGGCAGCTTCAAAATCTTCAAGACGTGCCCCGCAAAGGGCAGGCTAAATATGGTTGTGATCAGGAGCGAGACTAATACTATGATTATCCTCCGCCTCAGTTCATCGAGATGTTCTAATATCGTCAGTTCACGTTCCATAAAGCGTCTTTAAACCTTCGCCTTTCTTAAAGCGCTCCCACTATGGCCGCGCCTATCAGGATTAAAGCGGGGTTTACCTTCGTGAAAGCAAAGAGAATAAAGGATGACACCACGACCAGAATATTCTTAGGATACAATAATTGGCTGATGTCTATCAACTGAAACGCCAGCGCGATCAACATTGAAAATACCGCGAGCTGGACCATGCTAAGCGCGGCCTTGAAGTTTGGCAAATTCTTATATTTGCCATAGAGATTCGCGGCGAAGATTATTAATATGGCCGGCCCTGCCAGATTTCCGAGATTCGCGGCTATTGCGCCTGGAATCCCCGAGAGCTTATAGCCGGTATAGGTGGCATATTTTATGGATATGGCCCCTGGAAATATCTTAACCGCGCCCAGGACATCGAGAAATTCCTCCTTCGTCAACCAATGATATTTCTCTACAATCTCCTTTTCTAAGAGAGGCAGGAAGGAGTAGGCTCCGCCAACGGCAAATAACCCTATCTTTAAAAAAGAAACAAAGAGCCGTATCAATATCATGATCATGATAAATATTCCTCATTCATAGGCATTAAACGCGTGTATCTCTTCAAGCGGCTTTCTTAAACGCGGCGGCGCAAGATCGGCCTCCTCATAATAGCCCAACGATATAATAACATCCACTCTCCTGTCGTTCGGAATCCCTAATACCCTCTTAACCGCCTTTTCGTCGAACCATCCTATCCAACAGCTTCCTATGCCAAGTTCTGTGGCTTGAAGTATCAAATGCTCGCAGGCTATTCCTATATCCAATAAGCAATAATTCGTTCCCCTTATTCGACCGCCTGCCGCGCTTATGAATTTCTCTTTTTCCGACACTACAACCATGAGCGCGGTTGAATCCTTAGCAAATTTATTCATTGAGTAGATACCGCTAAACGCCTTTTCACACAGATCGTCTTTTAGCGCGTGGTCATCTACGACTATGAACTTCCACGGCTGCCCGTTGCAAGCAGAAGGCGCAAGCCTCGCGGCCTCAATGCATCTCAAGAGGACTTCTCTTGGTATCGGCCGGTTGGCGTATCTGCGCGTGCTGTGCCTTTTGTGGATTAAATCTAATAACATTGCTGGACAGCGCTTATTAGGCCATACCAGGAATGATCCCAAATTGTACTACAGATCATTTAATGTTCTTTTTCCGCAATCATATCAAGGCCGTGCGGCAATGCCGCGATAACGGCGCTGAGCGACTCTTTT
>MHFG01000042.1 GCA_001804065.1 Omnitrophica bacterium RIFCSPHIGHO2_02_FULL_46_20 | reverse complement strand
TTTCCCTTATGCATCTTTCCCTCCTCTATTTAACTATGATGATCGCTTAAATAATGCTGTTTGCGGCGCACAACAAAAGCCGTAAGGTTAGCGATCCATAGCCTTACGGCCAATCTATCATAACCATGTTTTATTATAGCACTATTTTATCATATTTGTAAACTAAAATATACCGCCGAGTGGATTTGGGATTAGAATACTTCGGCGATTTTTTTTGCCAGCTTCTGCGCCTCTTCAATCTTCTGCTCTTGTATTTCAAGCCCCATGCCCATAGGCTGGGCAACGATAAAAGTCATGTCTGTAATGCCGACAAACCCGAATATTGCGCGCAGGTACGGTTCTTGAAAATCGATTTTACGCGCCTCTTGCGAAATATATTCGCCTCCGCGGCTGGCGATAACCGCCATCTTCCTGCCATTCACCAGTCCCTCAACGCCGGTTTGCGTATAGCGAAAGAGATATTTCGGCTGTATTATTATGTCTATGTATTTTTTTAGAGTATAGGGAATGCTGAAATTCCACATAGGGGTGCTTATAAGGTAAGCATCTGCTGACAGGAACCTCTGTATATGGGCGACGATCTCCTGCCACGCCTCTTTTAATTCGCCATGAAGATCTTTGCCTGCCAAAAGCTCGTATTTACCATCCACTCTTTTAATGGTAAGCGAGGGCAGGGCCTCGTTCGCGAGGTTAAGTTCCTCTACAGCCCAATCCGGATGCTTCGTCCTAAATACATCAAGAAACGCTTCGGATATCCGAAGCGTGTTTGACTCCTCGCCGCGAGGCGTGGCAATGATATGTAATAGCTTTTTCATATGCCAACCCCCATACAATTGCATATGGAACCTCTCCTAAGTGCAATGCGAGGTTTCATAAGGCATTCCTTCTTTATCTTTAGGAAACAGGCAGTGTAAAAATAAAGGTTGAACCTTGCCCTAATTTACTTTCAACTCTTATCTCCCCGCCTTCTCTCTCAATCAGTTTCTTGACTACGGCAAGGCCTAGTCCTGCGCCTTCAATCTGACCTGTAAAATACTTTTCTACCTGATAGAATTTCTCAAATATACGTTCATAGTCTTCATTTGGTATGCCGGGGCCATTGTCAGTTACAGAAATTTCTATTCTACGGGGTATCTTTTTCGCGATAATAGATATTTTCGCGGTATCTTTATCATTAAACTTAATGGCATTCTCAATAAGATTGCCTATAATCTGGTCAAGGCACATCTTGCTCAACTCTAATCTTGCGTCTTCCTGACAATCAATATTTAATTCTACTTTCTTATCCTTGGTCCGTTTAATTATTGCGTCTGTAATTAAAGGTAGGGAAGATTTAAGTTCTATGGCTTCCTTTCCCTTAAGCGAGCTTTGACTATACACCACGGCAAAACCAAGCAGTTTCTCCACTAATAAAGTAAGCAAAAAAGATTTATTAGAGATAGCATCAATTGCCTTTTGCTGCTTCTCGGTAAGGGGGCCGCATAATCCATCAGAAAGCAGCGAGATATTTTCATTAATCACTACTAACGGCGTGCGCAGTTTATGCGAGATAAGCCCCAAGAAACCCTGCTTGAGGGATTCTTCTCTGCGCGCTTGGGCTACATCACGCAAAGTAAACACAATGTCCGATACTTCTCCCGCGGGGTTTCTTACCGCATCCAGATCCGCCTCTAAATATAACGCCTTTGTTGTTTCTGATTCCTGGCGCACAATGTCAAATGTCTTATGCGGCACGGATAAATCCGAAAGCCTTTCTTTAGTTATAGAAACAGAATAATTCTTGAATATTATTTCGGCCAAATTAGCATTCGCCGGATCGGCGATATTTAAGTACTTTAAAACCGCCTCATTGCTGTCTTTAATCACCCAGTCCGGGCCGCAGACAGCGATACCATCGCTCATTTTATCAACCACTGCCTTGAACTTCTCTTTTTCATCTAACTGCCGGCGATAATAACTTATCTTGAGCAGCGATTTTACTCTTGCTAATAGTTCGATCTTATCGAAGGGCTTGGAGATAAAATCATCGCATCCTGCCTCAAGAGCTCTTACCCTGTCATCGGTCTCTTTAAGCGCTGTAACCATGACTACAGGGATAAGGCGCGTCTTTTCTTCGGCGCGCAGTTTCCGCAGCGCTTCGAATCCTGATATCTTAGGCATCATAATATCTAATAAAATGAGGTCTGGAGGATACTCTATCGCTTGAGCAAGAGCCATATCTGCGCTCTCTACACCTTGAAATTCATAACCCTCCGGCACAAGGATGCTTTGCAGAAGCTTCAGGTTTAACTTCTCGTCATCCACGCAAAGGATCTTCGGTTTATTTTCTTGGCGCATTCAAGACGTCCTCCATGACTAATTCGATCTCTTGATATCCTTTTTTTCAGGCATATCATTCTTCTCCTCTAACCGGCAGGGTGAATTTGAAACTAGAGCCCTTGCCTTTACTTTCGGACTCCACCCAGATTCTTCCTCTATGTAACTCCACGAATTTTTTGGCTAGCGAAAGACCTAAGCCCGTTCCATTGTATCGCCTGGTAAGGCGTTCTTCTAATTGCACAAACTCACCGAATAATTTATGTTGGTCTTCTTTAGAAATGCCTATTCCGGTATCCCATACAGTTATTTCCGCTTCAAAACCGTTTATTTTTGCGTGTATGCCGATCTTGCCGCCATCCGGCGTAAACTTAACCGCGTTCGAAAGCAGGTTAAAGACAATCTGTCTCACCTTGCGTTCGTCAGCCCGGATATAACCCACTTCTTCGGCAATATCTAAAGAAAACTCAATATTATGCTTTAGCGCCTTTTCTTTGATGAGGATAAAACTGTGTTCGAGAAGCTCTCTCAGGGAGAAATTGGAGAGCGCAAGCTCCATCTTCCCTGATTCTATCTTGGCAAGGTCAAGGATATCGTTGATCAAAGACAATAGGTGCTTACCGCTTTCTAAAATATCATTCAGGTAATCTCTCTGGGTTTCATTAAGCGAGCCGAATTTCTGGTCATACAATACCTCTGAAAAACCTATAACGGCGTTAAGCGGCGTGCGCAGCTCGTGGGACATATTGGATAAAAAATCTGACTTGGCCTTATTTGCCGCTATACTTTCTTCCCGCGCCTTAACGGCCATTGCTTCAAGTTTACGCATGCGGATAAGAGTCGCAATGTATAATTCCTTCTCTTTCGCGGAACGCAGCGCGATAGATTGAGCTGAGAATTCTTTTTCCTTTAAACTTCTCTTAAGCGCGTTTAAGTTTCTTTCCAGCTCTTCTTTTCCGCCTTGCATGAAACCGCCGATTATTTTACCCATTTATAAGCATCTTCTTTATTTGAAGCGTCTATACCGCATTGTAGGCCCTTTAGGTAATCAATGTTTTTCTGGATTTGTTCTTTTTTAATAATTGAGCCGTGCTGCGGTAAAATAAAATCTATTTCCAGTTTCTCAAGCTGCTCCATTACCATTCTCACGTGCCTATTGCTGGCCATATATCCAAGATGAAATGCCTTCATATCCTCTTGATAATCATCCCCGGCAAAAAAATTCCAGCTGGACGAAACTGAACCGAATATATCCGAAGAAAAAAGCAGCTTATTTTTTTCATCATACGTCACAATGGCGCCCGGGGAATGGCAAAATGGCGTATGTATAAATCTAAGTTTACGCCCGCTTTTTAAAGTGAGTTCATATTTATGCCGGTCAACAAGATAAAACCCATGCGAAAATCCATAATACCTCGAAAAAAGGCTGGAGAAAGAATGGGTCACGATCCTAAGGCCCGGATTAGATATTACGCTCTCAAATAATGGCGCGCTTGAACAAAAATCCGGATCTTGATGATGCAAAATAATATGGCTTATCTGGTCCGGGTCAATAATTGAAAATACCTTGCTCGCTACTTTTGGGTAATCCAATGTGTTGCCCGGGTCAAAGATTACGGCTTCTTCCCCGTCAAGCATAAGATATGGGTTGCACTGAAATCCCACCCCTTCTTCATGAAACCCTACCCAGTAAATTCCGTTACTTATCTCTATGGGTTCTGAAAAATCATACTCTTTTCCATCGGTCATGAGCCATCCCCCTTTTTCTAATTGTATTTTATCAGCTGCGCGATTCCTTGGGCCATTAGCGGGCCGCCCCCTAACGAAACAATATATATTTTCTGGCGGAAAAATTCATCGCGAAAACAACTATCGTAGAAATAAATTTTGAGGCTAAATAATACAGTTTCACGCTCTCGGTAAAAAACAGGATGCAGAAGTGGTTCAAAAAAAGGCCCGTGATCCCGATCGAAAAGAAGATGGACGCTTCCAGCCCTCTGTTCTTAAGCGCCCTTTCATCGAAAACCCATGCAGCGCTCAGGACATAGCTTATCAACGCCCCCAGTATAAAAGCTATTGCCGCGGATGCCAAATAATAAATCCTGAAGCCCTGCGTAAGCGCGACTAACGCGCCATAGTCTACCGCGCAGGCCGCGGCGCCGGCTATAATATAACGGAATATCTGAACGGAGATGCTGCCAGACGGAGATTTAAAAAGCCTGTCTATCATAACCCTGCCATGACATAAACACCGGGGCGGATATTTTTTATGAGGAACAGTAAAAACGCGAAAAGCTTCTTCATAGCGCGACGATCTCTTCGGCCTGCCGGATGACCTCGGTCTTTTCCAGGACATCCAACAGCACCTGCCTTACTCTATTCGACGCGGCCAGGCAGAAATCTTTGGCACTAAGATGATAAATATCGTCAAAACTGATCGGCGGGAGTATGGTTACTTTTACCTTCCCGGGATTAATGAGCCTACTGCCTTTTTTCAGAATATTAATACTGCCGTCAATAGCTATGGGGACGACTCTCACGCGCGCTTCCTGAAAAAACGCGAAACTAAATGACTTGAATTTCTGCAATTCTTTATTATAAGACCGTGTGCCCTCGGGATATATTACGATAGAGTTCCCGGATTCTATCAGGGCGACTATATCCTTATACGTCTTTAATGATTTTCTTATCTTGTCCCTTTCAATGGGTATATATTTCTGGATCCGCATATATGTCCCGAAAATGGGTATATCAAAAAGCTCCTTTTTGGCCAGAAACAGATATTGGCCGGGAATGGACATGAAGATGATGGGCCAGTCAAGGTCGCTCTGATGATTGGACATATATACAACGGTCTCATTTTTAGGCAGGTTCTCCCGGCCCTTGATCTCCAATTTTACGCCGCCCAGCTTCATAAGCGTCCAGGCCCAAAAGCTCTCGACCCTTCTGTACATCGACCTATTGCCGCGCCAGACAACAGAATCAAATATGATGCCCAGTAGCATTATCGCGATCCAGTCAATCCACCATATTGTTGAATGCGCTACTCTTATCAGTTTCTTCAGCATAACCTTGCCTGAATTCCTATCCCTTTAAATCCACAACTATCCTTCTAAGCTCATTACCCAGATCCAAAGAGGCGCTTTTACTAACCTCGCCATAATATTTTTCAAAATGGACCGGTTTTCCTATTTTAACATTGACCCGGCCTGTCTTCAGCTTCCAGGCTCCTTTGGGCAGGATGCTGAAAGTTCCGTCAATAGCGATGGGGACTACGGGCTTCATGCTGCGCTGAATAATGATCGATGTCCCCCTGCCGAATTCGCCTATAGCGCCGTCTTTTGTCAATTTCCCTTCGGGAAATATAACGAAAGATTCGTTATTTTTCAGCAGATCTATCACCTGATGGATCGTCTGGATAGACCGCTTTCTGTCCTTCCGGTCTAAAGATACAAAACCTGCCTGCGCGATATGGCTGCCGATGAACGGGACCTTGAATAGGCTCCTCATTATAACAAATCTAAACGAGGAAGGCAGTATCTTTAATAAGATAAATATATCGAGATAGCTCTGGTGGTTCGGCGTAAATATAACCGCCGCATCCGCCGGAATGTTTTCCAGCCCCAAGACCTTTACCTTCATCAGCGAAGCGTCGGCCAAAAGAGAACCCCACAGCCGCGCCCCTTTCTGATAGAACCTATTCTTCTCGTCCTCATCTTTTATGAACAAGGCTATAATATAAGAAACTGTATGTATGATGACGCTGTAAAAGAACACTAAAAACCAGAAGACGGCGCTGTGAATATATCTGAAGGCCTCTATCAATTCACTTCCTCTCTTTTTTTAATTCCCATCCGGCAGACGATGCGGTCGGAACACAGGTGGACGCCTACGTATAATAGAGCCGTAACTAAAACTACCCGGGCGGGAGGAGCATAGGCTATCGAACTGAAAAGAATGGCCCCCGCGATCCAGTCGAGCTGGTCCCACGGGAACCAGGGCTT
>MHFG01000041.1 GCA_001804065.1 Omnitrophica bacterium RIFCSPHIGHO2_02_FULL_46_20 | reverse complement strand
CCTTGAGCCTTTTGTTTCTATCCTCTGTTTATGGACTTTTTTGACTCAACTGAAATTTTAGGATCAAATAACTTAACTATTTCTGCTTTAACAAATTTATCGGAGAAGATGTTCAGCTCATGCTGCGTCATCGTCTTGACTTCGATGGAATTGTCTATTGTATATTTTATAAGCTTACCGACTATAGTATGTGCTGTCTTGAAGGCCGCGCCCTTATCCACCAGATAATAAACGATATCTGTAGCGTACAAAGACTCATCGTCAAGTTGAGTCTCTATCTTATCTTCGTTGAATTTAAGCGTCTTGAATATCCCCTTCAGCACCTTCAATTCACCTATTACGGTTTCGAACGAATCAAATAGCGGCTCTTTGTCCAACTGCATATCTCTATTATAGGAAAGCGGCAGTCCCTTCATTACTGCCAAAAATCCTATTCTATTTCCGAACAATTTTCCGGCGCTTGCCCTTATCAGCTCCAGCGCATCGGCATTCTTCTTTTGCGGCATAAGAGAACTGCCCGTACAGAACGCTTCATCTATATCGACAAAATCGAATTCCTTAGTCGACCATATTATAAGGTCTTCGGCAAATCTTGATAGATGCGTTGCTATGATAGCTGTAACATTCAAAGCCTCCGCTACAAAACTTCTGTCGCTTACCGTGTATATTGAATTTTTCGTGGGTTCTAAATTCAGTCCAGTCAATCCAATGCCGAGCTTTTTGGCGTATTTACCCATAGATACATTGTAGTGCTTCGCATCTATAGGTGTTCCGGCAACTGCGCCCGCGCCCATAGTAAGCTTTATGTCCGATACGGCGATCTTCACCTTATCAACACTGGCCTCAAGCATCATAATATAAGCGCCAAGATAGTCTTTTAGGTATATAGGCTGCGCGTGCTGCATATGCGTAAAGCCCGGAATTATAACACCGCTATTGGCCTTCGCCAGAGATTTCAACGCGTCGATAACGCCCGCGCACAGCGCGGCAACTTCTGCCAGATTGTCTTTGCAGTATACTTTTGTAGCAAATACAACCTGGTCATTTCTCGACCGGGCAGTGTGCAGTTTAAGCGCCAGATCGCCAACTTGGCGCTCAAGCATATCCTGTATCTGGCTATGCACATCCTCATAAGATAAGTCCGGCGTGAATCTACCATTACCTATCTTTAAAAGAGCGGTTTGTATCTTCGAAACCTCTTTAGGCTTTAAATATCCGGCACTGCCTAGTATTCCGACATGGACAATCGAACCTAAAATATCATACTTCGCAAGTTTATAATCGTAATGTATGGATTTGGTAAACTCCTCCACGAGAGGGTTTGTCGCTTTCTCGAATCTTCCACCCCAGAGTTTTTTGCTCATTTTCGTCTCCCTTAATGAGTGTATTTTTATACTTTGACAGTGCGAGGGGTGTTGTGAGCAGCCATTAGAATTTTTTCGGCATATTGGCTATCTCTTATTGGTGTGCAAGGATTTACGTTGAGCGAATGCAGGAACTGACTGACCCCGCCGTTTAGATTTGCAAAAAGCAAATCTGGCGGGGGAAGGAATTCCTGCAAATTCGCAAAACGTAAACCGTAGCACACGGCGAAAAAATTCAGGCCGCGAACAATACCCCGCGCACTGGCAAAGAACAATTTTGAGATTGCTTCAGCCGCTAAAGCGGCCTCGCAATGACGTACTTGCAGAGAAGGCGTATCCACCGCAAATTGCGCCGTCCGCTCATAGAAATTTACTTCTTGCCTCTCCCTTTATAAGGCAGCCCCCAAAGCTCAATAAATCCCTTCGCGAGAGACCAGTCGAACTTGTCGCCCTCTTCGTAAGTGGCGAGCTCTTTTTTATAAAGCGAATTCGGAGACTTTCTCCCTACAACAGAGCAATTCCCTTTGTGCAGTTTCAGTCTAACCGTACCGCTTACATATTTTTGCGTATCGTCTATAAATTTATCAAGCGCTTCTCGCAGCGGCGAATACCAGAGCCCATAATAGACGAGATCCGCGTATTTTAAAGACACCATCTCCTTGAAATGCAGGAGCTCTCTGTCAAGCACGAGGCTTTCCAATGCCTTATGCGCGGTATACAGAGTCCAACCTGCGGGAGCTTCGTAGATCTCTCTCGATTTTATTCCGACAAGCCTATTCTCTATCATATCGCTTCTTCCGACGCCTGCATCCCCGGCTATCTTAGCGAGTTTTAAGATAATGTCCACTCCGGACATGGCCTCGCCATTTAGCGTTACAGGGATACCTTTCTTGAATTCTATCTCTATGTAGGCAGCTCTCCCCGATGCCTTATCTATTCCTTTCGTGAGACAATAGATATCTTCGTCAGGCTCGTAATAAGGATCTTCCAGTTTCCCGCTTTCAATCGATATCCCCCAAAGATTAACATCAATCGAGTAAGGCTTTTTCTTTGTTGTGTCTATGGGGATAAAATTATCCTTCGCATATTTAATCTCTTCTGATCTTGTTTTTAATTCCCACTCTCTAACAGGCGCTATTATCTTTAAAGTCGGATTAAGCGCCATTGTAGCAACCTCAAATCTGACCTGATCATTGCCTTTGCCTGTGCATCCGTGCGCCACAAATCCGGCTTTTTCCTTTTCGGCCGTTTTTACCAGGCCCTTGGCTATTATCGGCCTTGAGAGCGCGGTCGCTAAGAGATACCCGCCTTCATAAAGCGCATCGGCTTTCAACGCTTTAAATACGAAATCTTTTACGAATTCCGCCTTCAGATCATCCACTACAACTTTAACTGCGCCGGTCTTTAAGGCCCTCTTCTTATATGCTTCGAAGTCCGATTCTTGTCCGACGTCAGCCATATAAGCGACGACTTCGTAGCCTTTACTTGAAAGCCACTTTATCGCTACAGACGTGTCCAAACCTCCCGAATACGCAAGCACCACCTTTTTAGCCATTTTTTACCTCTTTATGCTAATAATTTTAATAAGATCGCTTTCTGTATGTGCATTCTATTCTCTGCCTGGTCGTATATCACCGAATACTTCGAATCTATAACCGAATCGGTAATCTCGTCGCCTCTATGCGCTGGCAGGCAATGCATCACAAGACAATTCTTATTCGTTAATTTCATCATATTGTCGTTTATCTGAAATCCATTAAAATCCCTCATCCGCTTCTTCGCTTCCTTCTCCTGGCCCATGCTGACCCAAACATCGGTGTAAATTATATCCGCGGCCTTTGCCGCCGACTTGGGATCGTGAGAAAATTCTATTCTCGCTCCGGAGACGGCAGCGCACGACTTTGCGGCATCAGCCGCTCTCTTGTCCGGCTTATAACCTTTGGGCGTCGCGATCTTTATATTAAGGCCGATCTTGGCTGAGGCGCACATGAGTGAATTCAATACGTTGTTCGCGTCGCCTATATATGAAAGGGTTATACCCTTAAACGTCCCGAATTTCTCCTTTATCGTAAATATATCGCTCAATGCCTGACAAGGATGAGCATAATCGCTCAAGCCGTTTATGACAGGCACCGTCGCGTGTTTCGCGAGATCCTCAAGATCAGCATGTTTATAAGTTCTGGCTATAAGTCCGTCTAAGTATCTGGACAGGACATTGGCAACATCCTTAACCGATTCTCTGCCGCCCATACCTATCTCCGACGGACCCAGGTATATCGCATAGCCCCCAAGCTGCACCATGCCTATTTCAAATGACACCCTAGTCCTGTTTGAAGGCTTCTGAAAGACAAGGCCTATGCTCTTACCTTTTAGCGTCTCGGCATACTGAGCCTTATCCTTTTTTACCTTCTTACCAAGGTCCAATATCTCATTTATCTCTTCGTTTGAAATATTACCGATTGAAAGCAAGTCCATCTTCTTCATCTTGATTCGCCTCTTTTTATACTTTTGACAAAACGCCGTCAAGTATTGAAACGGCTTTGTCTATATCAGTCTTTGTTACAGTCATTGGCGGCATTATTCTTAAAATCGTATCTTGCGCGCAATTTATGAGCAAGCCTTCATCAAGGCATTTCTTATAAATATCCTCGCCCCTTATACCAACCTCCATCCCTATAACAAGACCGACCGATCTGACCTCTTTAATAAAATGATATTTCTTCTTCAGCCCTTCCAATTTTTTAGTTAAATAGACTCCCATCCTTTTCGTGTTCTGTAGTAATTTCTCTTTCTTGATCGCCTCAAAAACCGCAAGCGCCGCCGCGCATACTAACGGCGAGCCTCCGAACGTTGATGCGTGCGTTCCCGGCGCAAGGACATCCTGAAATTTTTCTCTCGCAACACATGCGCCGATCGGGACGCCGCCTCCGAGCGACTTGGCAAGCGTCATGACATCAGGCGTTATTCCATATAGTTGATAGCAGAACATCTTTCCTGTTCTGCCCATTCCTGTCTGAACCTCGTCCAGGATCATGATTATATCTAATTCGGCGCAAAGCTTTCTTGTTTCTCGCATATATTCTTTAGTGGCAATATTTATTCCGCCTTCGCATTGTATTGGCTCGAACATTATCGCGACCGTCTTTTCGTTTACTGCTTCTTTGAGCGCCTCAATGTCGTTAAATGGTATATGTGTGAAGCCTTCTACGAGCGGCTCAAAACCTTTCTTAACCTTATCTTGCCCGGTGGCCGATATCATGCCAAGCGTTCTTCCGTGGAAGGACTTGGTCATAGTTATAATTTCATACTTACCTTTATCGTGACCGTATTTTCTGGCAAGTTTCACAGCGGCTTCATTCGCCTCGGCGCCTGAATTCGCGAAGAATATCTTGCCCGGGAAAGACTCTTCGACGATCTTTTTCGCTAATCTTGCCTGCAATTGAGAATAATAATTATTCGAAACGTGCATAAGTTTATTCGCCTGTTTCGCTACGGCATTCGCGACAAGCGGATGGCAATGGCCTATACCCGATACGGCCCATCCCGGGAAGAAGTCAAGATAACTCCTGCCGTTTATGTCCCAGATCTTCGCGCCCCTGGCCTTTTCTGGACAGAGCGGCGCCCTCTTATACGTGTTCATTACATATTTGTTGTATAATTGAATAACCTTGTCAGCTTTACTCACTTTGCGAATTTCCCAGCATATGGCTTATAATTATTTAACTATCTCTGTTCCTATGCCTTTATCGGTAAATATTTCCAATAAAAGCGCGTGGGGGATGCCTGCGTCGAGTATATGCGATTTTCTGACTCCGCCCTTAATAGCATTGACACATGCGGAGGCTTTCGGTATCATCCCCGAAACTATTGTTTTATTCTTTATAAGCTTATCGATATCGATTACCGTAAGCGTGTTGTATAGCGTCGACGGATCATCCTTATCCTTCATGATGCCCCGCACATTTGTAAGCAGCACAAACTTCTCGGCCTTTAAAGCTATCGCGATCTCGCTTGCGGCATCGTCCGCGTTCACGTTATATAAGTTTCTGTCCCGCCCTACGCCGAGAGGATATATTACAGGTATTATATTATCCTCTATAAGCTGCTTAACGATGGTTGTATCGACTGACGTAACTTCGCCTACAAAGCCAAGGTCAACTTCGCCTTTTAATTTCTTTACCCTAATAAGATTATTTTCTTTTCCGCTTAATCCGAATGCCTTAGTTCCCAGATCTTTAAGGGTATTAACGATCTGCTGATTGATGCTGTGCAGCGCCTTGTCTATTATATAGGTAGATTCCCTGTCGGTCACTCTTCTACCCGCGATAAACCTTGGCTCTATTCCCGCCTTCTTCATGAACTTTGAGATGAGCGGCCCTCCGCCGTGGACAAGTATCGGCCTCATTCCGGCGTAATTCATGAATACGATATCTTCAAGAACGGCAGGGTCTATGCCTTTTTCATCGACTGCCGCGCCGCCATATTTTATCACAACGACCTTTTCAAAGAACTTCTTTATATAAGGCAGCGCCTCTATTAAGACTTCGCTTTTCTTGATCGCCTCTTTCATCCCGCACCTTCTTCATCCATCCCGCGCCTTTAAGAAGGTGCGGGGTTCACGTCGAATACTCCGAGTTGATCGCCACATATTCTTTTGAAAAATCGCACGTCCATGCTGTCGCGTTTGCCCTGCCGCTTTTTAGATCAACTTTTATACGAATGTTTTTCTTCTTAAAAATAGCCCTTGCCTTCCCCTTGTCAAAACCTTTTACACTCGTTCCGTTTGCCAATGCTTTTATGGGCCCCAAATATATATCTATCCTTTCGGTGTTAAACTTTACGCCGCTTGCTCCGGCTGCCGCCGCGACTCTGCCCCAATTCGGGTCTTCTCCGTATATACAGCACTTAAAAAGATTGGATGTCGATATTCTTCGCGCAATCACTTTCGCGTCTTCCTTACTTTTCGCGCCTGTCACAGAAATCTCTATAAATTTTGTAGCACCTTCCCCGTCCCGCGCCAATTTTTTAGCAAGTTCGCTTGCCGCAAATTTTAGCGCTTGGGTAAACTTGTAATAATCGCTGGTTTTAGACGCTATCTTTTTATTTTCGGCGAGTCCGTTGGCCATGATAAAGCATGAATCGTTCGTGCTCATATCGCCGTCGACCGAAATCATATTGAAGGAATCGTCTATCACTTCATTCAGCGAAGCGCCTAGTGCGCCCTTTGTTATCGCCGCGTCAGTTGTGAGAAAGCATAACATCGTCGCGTGTCCCTCGGTCTTCATAAGCGGATATATCATGCCCACGCCCTTACACGTTCCGCCTATAGCAACAGTCGCTGTGCCAAGTTTTACTTTAACAGCCAGTTCCTTCTTAACTGTATCGGTAGTCATTATTGCTTCAGCGAATTTACCGGACTTGGTCTCAGATAGATCGCCTACGAGCTTTGGTATCGCCGCTTCTATTCTTTCGATCGGCAGATATTCACCTATAATGCCGGTAGAGGCCGCCAAAATCTCTTTCTTATCAAGTAAAAGGGTCTTGGCGATGAATCCCGCCATCTTTATGGCGTCTTTATCGCCGACTTTGCCGTTAGCGCAATTGGCGTTACCGCTATTTACGATTATCGCCTGATGCGTTTTATTCTTCAGGTGCAGCTTACTGACCTTAACAGGCGATGCCTGAAATCTATTAGTTGTAAAAGCCGCCGCGGCTACTGCCGGTACTTCTGAATATAGAAGAGCAAGATCTAGCTTGCCGGATTTTTTTATTCCGGCCTTAACCCCGCTTGCCAAAAACCCTTTAGGCGCCGTCACGCCGCCCTTTATTATAATCATCGCTTACTCACAACCCCTTGGTTTCGTCTAAACCTGTCATTATATTCATATTCTGGACTGCCTGTCCCGCAGCGCCTTTTTTCAGATTATCTATACAAGCGACAACTATCAACTTATCGCCCGCAACCTTTACACCGATGTCGCAATAATTTGACCCTACGATATCTCTTATCTGCGGAAGCTTTCCTTCGTCGTAAATTCTCACAAAAGGCTTACCTTTATAGAATTTATTATATATATCGATGACGCCTTTCGTATTAAGCCTCTTCGTTAATTTCATATATATGGTCGAAAGTATACCCCTATTTATCGGTATAAGATGCGGGGTAAAAACAACGTCAATCTTGGTTCCCGCAACTTGAGACAATATCTTGTTTATCTCCGGCTTATGCTGGTGTTCATTGACCTTGTATGCCTTGAGATTCTCGTTGACCTCGCTAAATGACAGGGCAATATCTGGTCTTCTGCCTGCTCCTGTAGCGCCGCTCTTTGAATCGATGATAATGGAATCTTCTTCGACTGCCTTTTCCTTTACCATCGGCGCCGCGCCCAGAATAGCGCTGGTTGGATAGCAGCCAGGATTAGCGACCAGCTTTGCCTTCTTTATCTGGTCGTAATATAGTTCGGGCAATCCGTACACGGCAATAGGGAGATTATCTTTATCCTTATGCTCTACGCCATACCATATTTTATAAATATCGTAATCGAGCCTGTAATCGGCGCTCAGATCAACGACTAATTTTTTCTCTTTCAAAAATTGGGGCACGACCTCCATCGAAACCTTGTGCGGCAGCGCCAGGAACACAAGATCGACATTCTTTGCCGTCTTTTCCGCGTCAGGTTTATGACACATGATGTCAAGCCTGCCTTTAAATGCGGGAAAGATGGAGGATATCGGCTCTTCCTTATCGATTACCGCGGATAGTTCCGTTATCTTTACGGACTTATGGTTTATTAAAATCTTTATAACTTCTTCGCCGGCGTAACCTGTAGCGCCGACAATTCCAACCTTAATCATATCTCTATCCCTCCGTCGGACATATCAACTATATTAAATTAAAAAACCTATCCTGTCAACTAAAATATCGTCGGGAGTTGACAGGATAGGTTTAAAATTTCCGTCGGGTTCTTATCTCTTACTGTACTGGAATCTTTTCCTTGCCCTCTTCCGGCCGTATTTTTTGCGCTCCCTGGCGCGCGCATCGCGGGTCAAGAACTTCGCTTTCTTTAATACGGGTTTAAGGCTCTCCTGTATTTTTACAAGAGCCCTGGCTATGCCAAGCCTCAAAGCGCCTGCCTGTCCGCTCGCTCCGCCGCCAAGCACTTTAGCGTAAATATCATACTGGGTCGGAAGCTTAACCAACTCGATTGGCTGCATGATGATCAGGCGATGGCTTTCCCGCGTAAAATAGTCGTTGAACGGCCTCGAATTGACGGTTATCTTACCGCTCCCTTCGAACATTCGAACGCGCGCGGTTGCCTCTTTACGCCTGCCTGTAGTGATATACTGTATTTTCTCTGCCATTATCTGTCTATACTCCTTTTATCCGTAGAAGGGTTTTATTTCTAAACTGCCAACGGTTTGGGATTTTGCGCCTTATGCGGATGATTCGCATCGCGATAAACCTTTAATTTCTTCAATAGCTTCGCGCCAAGCTTATTCTTCGGCAGCATCCCTTTTACCGCATGCCTTATTACGTATTCCGGTTGTTTTTTCATCTTTGTTTCAAGCGTCTCCTGATGCAGCCCGCCAGGATAAGCGGAATACCTCTTATATACCTTATAAGCCAGTTTCTTACCTGTAGTTTTAATCTTGCTTGCGTTTATTACGATTACCTCATCCCCAACATCCTGATGCGGTGAATAGATAACTTTGTCTTTACCTATCAGGGTAATGGCTACTTTACACGCAAGTCTGCCCAAGACCTTATCAGCGGCATCAACAATGTGCCAGGCCTTCTGTATATCTTTAGGTTTTGCTATGTATGTATTTTGTTTTTTCACAATAAAAACCGCCTCTTACATAAAAAGAGTATTTATGTTAACATATCTACCAATAAATGTCAATTGCGATTTTTCGCGTGTTAATTGCAATTTTCAGAAATTCCGGTGCAAAAAAGTTAGCCGCAGACCTCGAGGGCCTTTTTTATGTCTTTTGTGGAAAATACCATTAAAGATTCAGAGCCGCTGCTTGTGGAACCGTAGCAATAGTTAAGGTCTATGCCGGCCTTGGCGAGTTTGTTGGCAAGCTCGCGCGCCGAGCCAATCTTATTGCTTAAGGCCACGGATACCGCGTTCTTCTCCCCTACGATCAGCTTCTTCTTCCTTAATGCTCTCATGGCTTTCTGATTATCTTCCGTAACTATCATAAATTTTGCCTTTTTACCCGCAGCGTGAGCGCTTATCGCTATTATATTAACGCCCGCATCGGATATGGCATTTGTAATTTTGGCGAGCATGCCAACCTTATTAGGCGTGGTCGCCACTATCTCTTTAACCTTCGACGCTTTTGCCATTTAGCACCCCCTTTTTAATTTTGCGAAGCAAAGGATCTTTCGCTTCTTACAATACCCCTTTTTCTTCCAACACCTTTTCCAGTTTATCGGCGCCTTCGAATCTTATAGATTCTATGCCGAAGACGTTCGCTTCCTTTATCAGATCTTCACGGTCATCGATATAAAGAACCGCGGACTTGTCGCCTCCCGCTCTCCTGACAGCGTCCTCAAAAATCATCTTCTCCGGTTTTATCGCCCCGACCGCATATGAGAGGATCACTTCGTCGAATATTTTTATTATATCAAATTTCTTTTCGATATATTCGAAATGCAGTCTGCTTACATTCGAAAGTAAAAACAGCTTATATCTATTTTTAAGACGCCGCGCGAGGCCGCAGGCCTTTTTGTCCTCCCAGAATATATCGTTCCAGATGGGAACAAAATCCTTGAAAGACAACGTAATGCCGAGGGCTTTCGTCATCCGCGCAGAAAATACTTTAGGCGACATAAGGCCTTTTTCAAAAGCCTGAGTCAATTCAGAATCGAAGAACAGCGCCCGGACCTTCTCGGCATCGAGATGAAAAAGATTTGCCAGCTTTTTCGCCGAGATATTGTGGTCAAACCTTATCAGCGTATTACCTAAATCGAATATTATAACCTTGTAGCGTTTCGACACCTTTTAACGCTTATGATAACACTTCGCGAAATTAGCTTTAGAGAGGCATTTTATAGCCTTATGACCGCATATTGATTTACCCGCCATAAAAAACTGTGAAACGCTTTCAGCGGCGCCGTATAAAAGACTTAATGCCAGTATCGCTGTCCCGATCGTATAACCGACTGTCCTTAACAACCCGTCCTGCTTCTTCGCCAATATACATATCACGTATCCTATGGCGAGTGACATAAATAATATCAAAGCGCCCTTCATTATAAACA
>MHFG01000040.1 GCA_001804065.1 Omnitrophica bacterium RIFCSPHIGHO2_02_FULL_46_20 | reverse complement strand
TATTTAATAGTTGCTCTTGCAGTGATCATGTTTTTCGCGATACGTTATAGTAAGACCGAAAAAGGCCGGCTTCGATATGATTCATTTCTGTTAAAATTGCCCATATTCGGTATTTTATTTAAAAAGGTCGCGATAAGTAAATTTACCAGGACATTATCAACCCTCATAAAGAGCGGCGTTCCGATCCTCACCTCGCTCGAGATAGTAGGCAGGACCGCGGGCAATAAGGCCATAGAGATGGCTGTTGAGACAGTCAGGGCTAGCGTTCGGGAAGGGGAAAGCGTTGCCGGGCCTCTCGCTAAATCAAAATTATTTCCTCCTATGGTCGTCAGGATGGTTTCGGTAGGGGAGCAGTCCGGGGAACTTGAGAAGATGCTTTCAAAAATAGCGGATTTTTATGATGAGCAGGTAGACGTCTCAGTCAGCTCTCTTACAAGCCTTATCGAACCGCTTATAATAGCCTTTCTCGGTATTGTAATAGGCTCCATAGTTATATGTATGTTCCTTCCGATATTCAAGATAACTTCAGTGATGGGCGGGTAATAGGCTATTGGCGCTTGCCTTGAGCTTGGCCCCTTCTTAAACGTTTTTGCCTAATGACTCATAGCTAAATGTTACCGTAGCTTAGTTGACTCTTAGTAGTAGTAATTTTCTCTTTTTGGACGACTCTTTCTCTTTGTGAATAACTTTGATACTGTGGATAATTCATCGGTTCAGATAGTCGAATATTTTCTTCATCTTGGCCTCAATAGCCTTCCGTAATTGGAAGGGATTTAACGTTTCAAGCTGTTCTTTGAGAGACCGCTTAACGGATGGATCGATGTGCTTCGATTCTAATACCCTCTCGTAAGGCGTCTTTGGCTTATCATATCGCTTGACTGTCTTTGAGGCAATAACTTTCTTCTCGATGAGTTTCGTAGAAGGCTGGAAGAAGTTGTGATAGAGCCTCCACTCGCTTCGATATAGCTCATTCATCATATCGACAATCCTTTTCTTATCGAGCCTGTGGTATCCGAACCACTGCCTGACATGAGTCCAGTTCTTCTGCTCGACATGGGCATTATCGTCCTTGTGGTAAGGACGAGAGCGTGTAAACTGGACAGGTTTAACCCTGTCGGCGAAGTGGCGCCAAAGATGATGATTGATGAACTCGCCTCCGTTATCGGCGTCAAAGCCAAGAACGGGGAAGGGAATACGCGACTCCATGTCTTTAAGAGCGGCCAATACGCCGGTCTCGCCCTTGCCCCAAGCCGCTCCTTGCTCGGTCCACCCCGTGGCTATATCGACGAGGTCTACAGTATTCGCGTAGTCGCCCTCAATCTTATCTCCGCAGTGGGCGACAGTATCGGCTTCCACGAATCCTGGCTTGGATTCGTTCCATTGATCGGTCTTGATCGGTATCTGTTTACGGAGTAAAGTTCCGGGCTTTGTCGTGCACCGGCCTCTCAATCTATATTTAGCTCTCAGCGGCTTAAGTATTCTATCGATGGTAGGCGGCGATATTCTGTAAAGAGCTTTTATGGCATCAAGCGTTAACGCACCGTATTCTTTGACATAGCCCGGCATCCATAAGCCTATTATAACCTTTAGCCGTTTGGAGCAGGGCAGATTCGCGGCAAGCCATATACGCTTAAGTGGCTCTGTGATAGACGGCTTATTATATATTGATGGCGCTCCGCGTCTCTTTGGCTTCGGCTTGGTAAATCGCTTAAAGTTCTTTAATACCCGTATAGCGTGTTTACGATGATAGCCGCAAGTGGCGCAGAATTCATCCAGTATCAGCGACTTCTCTTTACGAGACGCTCTTTTATAGCGTAGATAAATAGACTCAACGCATTCCATTCTTGCCTCGGGACTCATGATATAACCCCCCTTAGAGGGCTATATTATTCGGTAACATCAATTATGAGTCAACGAAGCATTCCGGATCTACGTTCGGTAACATTTAATGTGAGTCAATTCGTTTGCTATGCGCGGGGTTGACAAAGGCCGATTTATAGGGTACACTTTATAGTAGTGGTCTTGGAGAGGAGAATAATATTAAATTGCCATAATAAATACTTATGGTAGGTGTGAATCTCCAGCAAGACCTGTAAAGGCAAGAGAAGAAAAAGTAAGAATGCAATAATGGGTCTTTTGGGGGATTTTTTGTATATATATTCTCCAAGATTGGACCCGAAAGAAAATATATTCAGAAGCGGAGGAGGGGGGTGAGTTAACATGTTAAGACGGAAAGGTTTTACGCTCGTTGAAATAATGATAGTAGTAGCAATTATAGGTTTATTGGCGGCGATAGCCATTCCGAATTTCATCAAAGCTAGGCAGACAGCCGAGAAGCAGGCTTGTATAGCTAACCTGAAGCAGATTCAGGGCGCGATCCAGGTCTGGGCGCTGGACGGCAATAAGGCCGGCACCGATACGCCAGCCACAAGCGACCTGACGCCAAACTATGTAAAGTCATGGCCGAAGTGTAAAGGCACGGCTTATGCGGTAGCTGCGGATGTTGATACGGACCCGGTTTGTCCGAATAGCGTTGCGGACCACACGCTTTAATTTGATGACGTTTGGAAAGAGCAGTTTACCCCGCACATTCTTCAACGCTCAATTTATTTGAAGAATATGCGGGGTTTTGTTTTTAAATCTGATGCTGCCCTTGACAAAGCTATATTATTATGATAAATTCGTATGCAATATATATATTAAAGTATGGTTATAATTTTCCGTAGAGCGTTTACCTTATTCGAAGCGATGATCGTGGTTATGATAATCGCGATTATTCTCGCCGCAGCTATCCCTAATGATCTCAAATCAGCCAAGGCCTCCCAGAAGACGGTGCGCATAACCAATCTTGAGAGGACGAAGGGCATAAACTACCTTAGAGCGC
Organism: Omnitrophica bacterium RIFCSPHIGHO2_02_FULL_46_20; assembly: GCA_001804065.1. Taxonomy (GTDB): domain Bacteria; phylum Omnitrophota; class Gorgyraeia; order 2-01-FULL-45-10; family 2-01-FULL-45-10; genus MHFG01. The sequence continues at coordinate 36,044 of MHFG01000040.1, read as the reverse complement.
GCTTTTAAAAAATGTTAGATTTCGATATAAAGAAAAGATTTCAAGCCAAGCCGAAAAATAAAATAGGCCTCGATATCGGCAGTTCCGCGATAAAGATGCTCGAGGTATCTATGCTCGGCGATAAGCCATCATTAGTATGTATGGGTTTAAAAAACGCGCCAAGCGCTGTGCGCGAGACTTTGATAGGAGCGATAAGGTCATTGGCAGAAGAGATCAAGATTACCACGAAAGATGTCAACATATCCGTTTCCGGGCCGTCTGTTATTGTAAGGTTCGTCTCAATGCCTAAGATGAAGGACGATGAGCTAAAGAGCGCTATGCGTTTCGAAGCGGAAAAATACGTGCCTTTTCCCATTAACGATTGCATAGTTGATCATCAGGTGTTGAAGAAAAATGAGAAAGAAGGCAAGTTGGACATACTTCTTGTTGCGGTAAGAAAGGCTTTTGTGCTAGAGAGGGTTCGGATCGTCGAAGAGGCAGGGTTTTTGGTAAGCCTCATCGATGTCGATGGTTTCGCGGCGGCAAACGCATTCTTGAAAAATCTTCCTTCCGCCAATACTGATAAGGCAGCGGCGCTTATCAATATAGGCGCCACTCTTACCAATGTAAGCATTATTAAAGATAGCACGCTCTGCTTTTTGAGAGATATAACAATAGGCGGCGACGATTTTGATGGCGTCATCTCAAAGGCATTAAATATCGATGCAAGATCGGCAGAGGGCATAAAAATCTGTCCGAAGGAAAGAGAGCAGGATATTGTAAACTGCTCAAAGGGCGTCGTCAATAATCTATTAGACGAGATGAGGCTGTCATTCAGCTACTATGAGAACCAGTCTGGCTGCAGTGTCGACAAGATTTATATCTCAGGCGGCAGCGCGGGCCTTGTCGGCTTAGAGGCATTATTTAAGGATGCTTTCGATTCGAGTCCGTGTTTTTGGGACCCATTACAATTTTTGGATAAAAGCGCGCCGAACACAGATGCTGATATATCAGAGAAGATCAAGGGCTCTTTCGCCATAGCGGCAGGATTGGCTTTGAGATAAATCCGCCTACGTCTTCAACATGCGATAGCAAGAAGACTACGGCGGATAAATAAAGGTATCGTGCCTATAAAGGTATGGGTTTTATGATAGAGATAAATCTTTTACCGGAAGAACTTGGAAAGAAGAAGCGCCAAGCAGCGTCAACGGCCATATCTCAGATAAGCTTGAAGAATCTTCCGTTTCTTAAGATAGCCGCCATAGCCGTTATCGGGCTTCTCGCGATACAACTAATGGTATTCATAGCAGGCGTTATATACGGCACAAATTATAGTATGTTAGAAAAAAACTACAAAGAGATCCTGCCGAGAAAGCAGGAAACAGAAAAATTAAGATTGCAGGCTGATAACATGAGTAAAAAGGTGATCGCCATAGACGAACTCATGGTGAAGCGGCTCAGCTGGATGAAGAAACTTAGCGACTTAAGCGAATCGATGACGCCCGGCACTTGGCTCACCGAATTGGGTTATTACGAAAAACTCGGTGAAATATCAAGACCTGTAAAAATAAATCTATTGAAGCAAAAGCCCGGCGTTGAGGTTGCGCCGCTTGTCGAGAAGGTTGCCTTAAGATATCTTACAATATCAGGTATGGCATCAAGCATGGGCGAGGAGGGGACCGCATTGATAGGCCGCTTTATGAAGAGTTTAAAATCAAATAGCGAGTTCTACTCGGACTTTAGCGATATAGAGCTTGGGACTATAACAAGGGAGAAGGTAGACGAGCAAGAGGTTATGAAATTCACTATAACTTGCTTATTCAAAATAAAATGATAAAAATCCCGCTCGACTTTAAAAGCATAGATTTTAAGAATATCCAGACGAAACAGACATTAGCTATATGGCTTATTTTTTTAATAGCCTTTGTGCTCTATTTATATTTTGTATTTGTGCCGCAGATCGCGAGGGTTTCAACGCTCTTAGGAAAGGTAGGCAAGATAACGGCTGAGCTAAAGTCAGCAAAATCTACGAGCGCGGAAATGGAAGGGCTGAAGAAGAAACTCGTGGAGTATAATGAAAAAGTAGAATGGTATGAGAAGAAGCTTCCGGTAGAACAGGAGATACCGAATCTGCTGGAAAATCTCTCGGATATGGCTAAATCCTCGAATATAAAGATTACTAGTATAATGCCGGCGCCGGCGGCGCGGGAAAATAACGCCCAGCGGCAAAGTAAAATGTATCAGGAGATACCCATACGCATAACCGCAAGATCCGGCTACCACGAGTTGGGACGTTTTTTGAGCAATCTCGAAAATTCAAACAGGTTTATGAAGGTTACTAATATAGGGATAAAGTCAAATAAAACTTCTCCGAAACAACACGACATTGAGTTGACAGTATGCACCTATATATTGTTTAAGGAGAAATAAAAAATATATGCGTAAAATAATAATACCCATTATTATCGCGCTCTATTTAATTGCCAAGGGCTTGAGCGCGCCTTATGCATATGGCGAGAAGCCGGCTGGTGTCGCGTTTGAATACGAATCTAGCGGAAAACGCGACCCATTCATTTCTTTAATATGGCAGGAAAAGGCAAAAAAAATTTCCGGATTAGAAGATATTACTTCTATCGAAGACATAAGGCTTGAGGGTATAGCGATGGGCGCCGGCGGAAAGAAAGCCGCCATACTGAACGGCCGAATGGTGAAGGATAATGATTTGTTCGGCGTGCTTCGCATAAAGAATATCTCACAAAGTACAGTTCAGCTTTCAATAGAGGGGAAAGATTATACATTGGAACTCCCTAAACCCGAAGAGGAAAATAGGATTGGTGAATAAAAAAGCCCTTCTCTATAGACTATTGATTTTATTTCTTTTTTTCGTAATGGTGCCTGTAAATGCTTTATCTGCGGAAGAAAAGGCTGCGCCTGAGCCTATCGAGGCCCAAACACAGGTTCCGACACCAGCGCCGGCTAAAGAAACGGAAGAGAACGCTCCGGCAAGCCTATTGGAGGCAACGGAAGCTGATAAAGAGCCTGAAGCCATTCCAGAAGAAGCGGCTAAACCCGGCAATGTAACCGTAAACTTTAAAGACGCGGATATCAGGACCGTCCTAGCCTATATCTCCGAAGTAGCCGGTATCGACGTTGTAGCCTCTCCCGACGTTAAAGGCGCGATCGATCTGAAGCTAACGGATAAGCCATGGAAAGTGGCGCTCGACATAATAGTCAGAAACTATGGTTTTGCATATGAGAGAGAAGGCGATATAATCCGCGTAGTCACATTGGATAAGCTGAAACAGGAAGAGGTCATAACGCAGACTTTCCCCATTAACTATGGAAAAGCGAAAGAGATAGCAAGTGTGATAGAAGACAATGTCGGAGAAAGAGGCAGCGTGATGTTCGACGACAGGACAAATACGGTTATAGTAACTGATATCCCGACAAACGCGTATAAGGTAGGGCAGATCATAGAAAGGCTGGACAGGGAGACTGACCAGGTCCTTATCGAGGCAAGGATTTTGGAGACTGTTTTGGGTGACAAAGAAAAGATCGGGATAGACTGGAACGTAAAGATTGCGGCGAGCGGGGCGAAGAGGCCTATAACGGCGCCGTTTAATTATTTCAAGGCAGATAGTCAGACTCTTAAAAACTATTATCCCTTAGTGCAAACAGGGGCAAACACTACTACTACAACATCTGGCGGCGCTACAGGCTCTACAACTGCCGGAGGATATCCTGCGGGCGCTGACGGAAGCAAGGCCTTCCCCTATGTCGATTTTGCTCAAGATATATTTAAGTCCACTTTTACATTTGGAACGCTTGACTTTTCGCAGTTTAAAGCAGTCTTAGAGATGATAAAGTCGAGATCCGATACCAGCGTCGTTTCTAATCCGCGCATAGCCACGCTAAATAATAATCCGGCGAATATCATGGTTGGGCAGACTATAAACCTCCCTAAGTACGAAAGAAACTCTACCACGGGGAAGATGTCGATATCCGGCTATGAGGCAAAGGATCTTGGTATAAAATTGAAAGTGACGCCGCATATAAACGAGAAAGATGAAATAGTGGTTGAATTGGCGCCTGAGATAAGCGATTTCTTAAGATACGATACGCTTGACGCTGCCAGCGGAGTAGTAGCGCCCATATTTTCATCTCGTCAAGCCAATACAAAGATCATGATAAAAGACGGCGATACCATATTTATAGGCGGATTAATAAGAGAGGATATAGTTGAGAGCAGGAAAAAGCTTCCATTTGTCGGAGATTTGCTCGGCGATCTACCGTATGTCGGGTTATTGGTTACAAAAAAAGAGAAGACGAGAGAGAAGACAGAGTTGATATTCTTCATAACCGTTAAACTTATGAAGAGAGATAGAGAGTTGAAAGATATCCCTGTCGCAAGTAAGGCATATAAACCTAACTATAAGTTAAGTCAGGAATTATGGAAGGATACCGTTAAGAAGCGGAAGATTAAATAGTAAGCGGCAGGGTTTCGCATCATCGGATATAAAAATATGAGACTTGAATATAAAATATTGTCCATAGTTATAGCATTGACAGCATTATCTCTAAACACTTTTTCGGAGGAGGAAAAAGGGGCGTCCGTTGCTCCATCTGAAAATGTCCAAGAGCAATCTGCTAAAACCGAGATACAGCAAGTAGGGCAATCCGCTCCGGCGCAAAAACCCGAAGAAACGGGCGCTGCTTCTCCGGAGCAGCAGAAAGAAGCGGAAGAGACAGCTGATCTCACGCCGGGTAATGTTACAATGAATTTTAGAGGCGCGGACATTAGGGTAGTGCTGGCTTATATTTCAGAAGTGGCGGGCGTAGATATAGTAGCCGCTCCCGACGTTAAAGGGGCTATTGATCTGAAGCTAACGGATAAGCCGTGGAAAGCGGCGCTCGACATAATAGTCAGAAACCATGGCTTTGCATACGAGAGAGAAGGCGATATAATCCGCGTAGTCACATTGGATAAGCTACAACAGGAAGAGGTCGTTACTCAGACGTTCAGCCTAAATTATGGAAAAGCAAAAGATGTCGTCGCTTCCATAAAGAAGATTGTAAGCGGCAGAGGTAAGATCAAATACGACGACAGGACCAACATGGTCATCGTCACGGATATCCCTACGAGCGTATACAAGATAGGGCAGATCATAGAAAAACTCGATAAGGAGACCAGTCAGGTTTTAATAGAAGCGCGCATCTTGGAAACCACCTTAGGCGATGATGAAAAACTCGGCATAGACTGGAACCTAAAGTTTGAGATAAGCGGCGCGAAAAGGCCGATTACTTTCCCGTTCAACTATTTTGGTGGGACAGGAATGAGGTTTCTAGACCAGTATACGCCCCTGGTTCAGACAGGCAGTGTAGCGACTACTCCTGTGGCCGGCACTGATACTACAACAACAACGACGCCAGCGGGTTATCCCACATCTCCTGCCGCTACTAATTACGCCAAAGGCTTTCCTTTCGTTGACTTTGCCCAGGATATGTTTAAAGATACATTTAAATTCGGAACGCTCGATTTTTCGCAATTCAGCGCTATTTTGGAAATGTTAAAACAGAGGTCTGATACGAACATCGTTTCAAATCCGCGCATAGCCACGCTGAATAATACGGAGGCTAATATGCTCGTAGGGCAAACATTTAATATGCCTAAATACGAAAGGAACTCTGCGACAGGAAAGATTGAGATAACCGGCTATGAGGCGAAGAACCTTGGAATAAAATTAAAGGTAACGCCCCACATAAACGAGAAAGAAGAGATAGTCATAGAGCTTGCCCCGGAAATAAGCGATCTTGTCAGATACGACATGATCGATCCGGCAAACGGCATTGTAGCGCCTGTCTTTTCTTCAAGGCAGGCCAATACGAAGGTCATGATAAAAGACGGCGACACGATATTTATCGGCGGGCTCATAAAGGAAAATATTATCGATGTTAAAAAGCCCATGCCTTTTATAGGAGACTTGCTCGGAGATGTGCCGGGCGTAGGATTATTATTTAGCAAGAAAGAAAAAACAAAACGGAAGACCGAGCTCATATTCTTCGTTACCGTAAGACTTATGAGGAAGGGAACGGAATTATCAGACGTTCCGCTTGCAAGTAAATCATATGTCCCTAACTATGACCTGACTCAGGAAGAATGGCCGAAGACGGTTAAGAAGAGGAAGATTAAATAATAGAGTTTGGGGCTTATGTCTTCTTATGCCGGTATCATAAGGTACCGGCGATGATTTTTATGAAGATAAGAGCGACATTTTCAAAATCAGGCGACATGCGTTTCATTTCGCACTTAGACCTCATGCGGCTTTTTTCGAGAGCTTTGCGCAGGGCCGTTCTGCCTGTAAGGATAACAAAGGGCTTCAGCCCGCGCCTTAAAGTCAGCGTTAAAAGGGCGCTAAGGCTTGGGATCGAAAGCGAGAACGAGGAATTGGATGTTTGCATGGCGGAAAGAATCGAACAAAACTTCTTTATAGAGTCGTTAAATAAAAATTTGCCTAACGGCATAAGGATCAAAAGGGTAGAGGAGTTTTAAATAAAATATGTCAAAAGATATATATATAAATGTTGATATTCATGAGAAAAGAGTCGTAGTGCTCGATAATAAGAAGATAGAGGAGTTCTACGTAGAGAGGGCAGATTCCTTTAATCTGGTAGGAAATATTTATAAAGGAAAAATCGAGTCCGTTCTGCCAGGCATAGACGCGGCTTTTGTAAATATAGGGATAGAAAAAAACGGCTTTCTTTATGTCTCAGACGTAGAGAAGAACGCGTCGGACTTCGACAGATTATTGGCCGAGGAAGCGGGTGAATATGCCGAAAAAACGCGAGATGAGAAAAAACGATCGATAAGCACAGTTTTGAAAAAGGCAGATGAGGTTTTAGTCCAGATAGTAAAAGAACCTATCGGCTCTAAAGGCGCCAGGCTGACTACGCATATATCTATCCCAGGCAGATTTCTTGTGTTGATGCCTTTCGACAACCGTATAGGTTTATCGAAAAGGATAGAAGATTCGAAAGAGCGCGACAGGATCCGCAAGATAATAGAGGAATTAAAACTGCCCAAGGACATGGGTTTTATAATAAGGACCGCTGCTATCGGCGCAAGCCAAAAGGACTTTTTTTGCGAGACGCGCTATCTCATCAGATTGTGGCAGCACATAAGATATAAGGCAAGGAAGGCCAAGCCGCCGCAGATCATTCATCAGGAATACGATATTATATTGAGGGCAGGCCGTGACATGTTCACCAACGATGTTAATAAATTGGAAATAGATTCGAAGAACGACTTTAAAAGGATATCGAGATTTCTAAAAATGACCTCGCCCCACTTACGAAACAGGCTAAAGCTATATAGAGAAATAACGCCGATATTCGAAAGATATGACATAGAGCGCCAGATAGATAAGGTATATAATAGGATCATACAGCTAAAGAGCGGAGGATATCTGGTGTTCGATGAGACCGAGTCTTTAGTCGCTATCGATGTGAATTCGGGTAAATCCGTAGGGCATAGGAATCTGGAAGAGACTGCCTTTCGGACAAACATGGAGGCCGCGGAGGAGATACCAAGGCAGCTTAGGCTTCGCGATATCGGGGGCATCATAATCATAGATTTTATAGATATGGAATCGCACGGACACAGGAAGGCTGTGTTCAATGCGCTTGAGAAAGCCCTTGAGAACGACAAAGCCAAGACGAAGATCCTTAATATATCGAGCATAGGCCTTGTTGAGATGACGAGACAACGGGCCAGGCGCAGCATTGAAGCTAAAAGTTATCAGAAATGTCCTTATTGCAGCGGCAGGGGCACTATAAAATCGCCCTCTACGATAGCAACTGACCTTGCGCGGCAGTTAGCGCATATTTTATCGGAGACGAAGGGCAGAGAAATATTCGTATCGCTCCATCCGGACGTAGCGACTTATGTGCTCGCGCCTGATAAAAATATGATAAAACCGCTTGAAAAGCGATTCAGGAAGTATGTGCGCATCATCGAAGATCCCAACCAACACATAGAAGAGATAAAGATCGATGAGAAGCGGTGATTTGTTGGAAGGATGGATTTGTTGGGAGGCTTGACGGAATCGGAGCGGTGTGATATATTATACCGCCTATTAACTATACGGAGGTTCTAGATGTACGCTGTAATCGAAACAGGCAGTAAACAATATAAGGTGGCCAAAGACGACATAATCTTCATAGAGAAGCTGGAGGCCAAAGAAAGCGGCGCCGTGAAACTAGACAAGGTTCTTCTCGTGAAAGAAGGCAATTCAGTTCATGTAGGAACGCCGTATCTAAAAGGCTCGCATGTCAATTGCGAAGTGTTAGGTATTGTGCGCGATGATAAGATAATAGCCTATAAGTACAAAAAGCGCAAGAGCGAGAAGAAGAAGATCGGGCATCGTCAGAATCTATTGAAGCTTAAAATAAAATCAATAGAAATAAATTGAAAATGTGTTGTTTTTTCGATAGTCTTAAAAAGGGGTAGATATCATGGCACACGTAGTGAATGGCCGCGACGGCCAGCCAAAAACACTCGGCGTTAAGAAGTTTGAAGGCCAAACGGTCAGGGCTGGAAATATAATTTTAAAACAACGGGGATTGCATTTCAAGCCGGGCTCAAACGTCGGCGTCTCAAAAGACCACACACTATACGCTCTCGTCGATGGAAAGATAGAATTTGATCCGCGAAGGATCGTGAGCGTCATATCTTCAGAGTAAGTGATCCCGATCGGATAAAATAGAGTGTTCGTAGATCAATCCAAAATCAATGTCAAGGCCGGCGGCGGCGGCGACGGTTGTAATAGCATGTACCGCGACAGGTATCATAGGTACGGCCGGCCGGACGGCGGCGGCGGCGGTAAGGGAGGGGATGCGATCTTCGAAGCCGACCCAAATATCCATACTCTGTTGGATTTTCAATACCGTCAACATTTTGTGGCCGAACGGGGAATCCACGGCAGCTCCAATCATAAAAAGGGCGGGCATGGCGAGGATCTTCATATAAAAGTGCCTCAAGGGACAGTGATAAAGGACGCCCAAAGCGGCCTTGTTCTTAGAGAGTTGATAAAGCCCGGAGACCATGTTATTGTCGCTAAAGGCGGCGCAGGCGGTAAAGGCAATTCAAGAGGCCGCTCGGCAGAACCCGGCTCGCCCGGTGAAGAAAAAATAGTTCTTTTAGAATTAAAGCTGATAGCCGATGTCGGGATAGTCGGTTACCCGAACGCGGGAAAATCGACGCTTATATCGAAGATATCCAGCGCAAGGCCTAAGATAGCCGATTATCCGTTTACGACAAAGGCGCCCGTATTGGGCGTAGTTAAGATTTACAGCGGAGCAGCTTTTGTTGTGGCAGAGATACCGGGCCTGATAGAAGGCGCCCACCTCGGCAAGGGCTTAGGCGACAGATTTTTAAGGCATGTAGAGAGAACCAAGGTCCTGATACATCTTGTAGATATCGCTGTATGCCAAGGCCGCGACCCGTATAAGGATTACGTAGGTTTAAATAAAGAATTAGGGCTTTATAGCAAAGCGCTGATAAGAAAAGGCCAATTCATAGCCTTAAATAAGAGCGATTTAGAGCAGGCAAAAGAGAATATAAAGAAGTTCAAAAAACATTTACGCGGCAAGAAGGTATATCCTATATCAGCGGTTACAGGGGAAGGCGTAAAGGAATTATTAAGCGCTGTGTATAAAAAAATAGTGCAATATGAAAAATAGGACAATAGTTATAAAGATCGGAACGAAGGTTATGGCCTCGTCTGGCAAGACGCTCGTTCCTTCGGCAAGAGATCAGGATCAATCCCGAGCGAAGTCGAGGGACGAAGCGCGTCGAGGGATTGACAAGGACAGGTTGAAGAGCATAGTCAATAATATTGCCGATGTGCTCGACAGGGGCATGAAGGTCGTCATAGTCACATCAGGCGCTATCGGCGCGGGTATGGGGCTGTTAGGCCTAAAGAAGAGGCCTATTAAATTACGGGAACTTCAGGCGGCAGCTTCCATAGGCCAGAGCGCCCTGATGCAGTTGTATAGTCATTATTTTAAGAAGCGCGGATATCTCGTCGGGCAGTTCCTGCTTACACAGGAAGATTTTAACGACAGAATGCGATACCTAAATATAAAATATACTACTCAGACATTGTTTCATCACAAGGCAGTCCCCATAATAAACGAGAACGATACGGTATCCACTGAAGAGATAAAATGCGGAGATAATGACAGGCTCTCAACTCTCGTAAGCGACCTGTGTCACGCTGATCTTTTGATAATTTTAACTGATGTGGACGGACTTCTAAACGAAAAGGGCGATGTAATAGATTTTGTCGACGATATTAATTCAAAGGTTCTAAGATTAGCCAAGTCTAGTGAGTGTGAGTTTGGGACAGGCGGCATGTGCTCAAAATTGGAGGCTATTAAAAGGGCAACGGCCTCAGGCATCGAGTGCGTTGTAGCAAATGGCAAGGCCAAGGATGTGATCATCGATATCGTGAACGGGGGAAAGGTCGGGACAAGGTTCGGAAGTTCAGGCGCAAAACTTATTGCCAGGAAGAGATGGATAGCCTTTTCATCAAATCCTAAAGGGACTATAATTGTAGATAATGGCGCGAAAGACGCGCTCTCAAATAAGAATAAGAGCCTGCTTGCATCCGGCATCGTTGAAGTAGACGGAGACTTTGTAATAGGCGACGTCATTAAAATTACCGACAAAAACCTTAAGGAGTTTGCAAGGGGCTTAGCCAATTACTCGTCGTTCGAACTCTTAAAAATAAAGGGCCTTAAGACGGGCCAGGTAAAAGGCGCGTTAGGCGAAAAGCGCGAAGATGAGGTCGTCCATAAAAATAATTTGGTGATACTATGAGCGCCTATATAAAAAGTTTATGCCGGAAGGCTAATCAGGCTTCACGCGAAATGGCGATCGTCGATTCGAAGGCGAAGGAAAGAGCGCTTAAAGATATGGCAAAGGCCCTCATGGCTAATTCAACGCACCTAATAGAAGAAAATAAAAAAGACATTGAATATGGCCGAAGGGATAAGCTGTCGGCAGCGCTTATCGATCGGTTATTATTAAATAGAAAGCGGATAAAGGGAATGGCGGATTCGATTCTTGAAATCTCAAAATTGAAGGATCCCGTAGGAGAAATATTAGAAACCAGGGTTAGGCCTAACGGCCTGGTGATAAAAAAGGTCAGGGTGCCCATCGGCGTAATCTTGATAATTTATGAATCGCGGCCCAATGTGACAAGCGATTGCATAGCCCTTTGTTTAAAGGCCGGTAATTGTGTAATATTGAGAGGCGGCAGCGAAGCTATACATTCCAACATCGCTATATTCGAAACTTTGGAAAGAGAGGTTTTAAAACATAAGCTCCCCAACGGTGTTATAACGATTATCAAGGGCACGGATCGGAACGTCGTGAGCGAGCTTCTCATGCAAGAAGGCTTGATAGACCTTGTAATGCCTAGAGGCGGCGAGTCCTTGATAAGGGAGGTGTCGAAAAATTCCAGAATCCCAGTTATAAAGCATTATAAGGGCGTATGCCATACCTATGTTGACGAATCGGCGGACCTGAAAATAGCGCAAGATATATGTTTCAACGCAAAGGTTCAGAGGCCGGGTGTTTGTAACGCCATGGAAACTATGCTCGTAAATAGGATGATAGCGAAAAAATTCTTAGTTCCCATGATACAGCGATTCAAGGCCGCAGGCGTCGAGATTCGCGGCTGCGGCGAAACAATGAAGATAATAACAGATATAAAAAGAGCGTGCGAGGATGACTGGTATAAAGAGTATCTGGATCTGATACTGTCGGTGAAAATAGTAAACAATATTGATGAGGCGATAGGACATATCATGAAATACGGTTCTCGCCACTCCGACGCCATAGTTACTAGAAATAAAAAAATGGCCGAAAAGTTTTTGAATGAAGTGGATTCAGCATGCGTATATGTAAACGCCTCGACGCGGTTTACCGACGGAGGCGAATTCGGGAAAGGCGCGGAGATAGGGATATCGACTGATAAGATACACGCTCGCGGCCCGATGGGCGTTGAGGAACTCACGTCATATAAGTACGTTATATACGGAAAAGGGCAAATAAGAAAATAGATAAGAATTAAGTTAACGGAGCACTATGCGTATAGGAATACTCGGCGGTACTTTTAATCCGATCCACATCGGACATCTTATACTGGCAGAAGAGGCTCGCTTCAAGCTGAGGCTGGATAAACTGATATTAGTGCCGGCGTTCATGCCCCCCCACAAGAACACATCAGATGTAATAGATGCTAAAGACAGGCTCGAGATGGTACGCCTTGCTATAGAAGATAATCCCGCTTTTGAGATATCGACATATGAGGTAGATTCTAAGAAGAAATCATATTCGATAGACACCTTGAAAGAATTTCGGAAGATCTATGGAGATGACGCGCAGCTTTGTTTTATAACGGGCTCGGACTCGCTTAAAGACTTATTCTCTTGGAAAAATATAAATGATATCTTCAAGATTTCCAAATTCATAGTCGCGAATAGGCCGGGTTATCCCTTAAAGGATATCCCAAAAGAGGCCGATACCGTAGTGATAACCCCCATAGAAGTATCTTCAGAAGATATAAGAAAACGCCTCAAAGAAGGCAGGTCGATACGGTATCTAGTTTCTGAGAAGGTGCGTAAATATATATTGGAGCACAATCTATATCGTCTACCTAATGCCTCATAAATAAATGTTGCCGAAGCTTAGCTGACTCTATCTATAGTGGTAACCTTGACCAAGCGCGTTTTGTAGTGTATAATTTGTCAAACCCGCACTTCTGTGCGCGGAATAATACCATACGCGTCAGGCGCGTGGATAAAAGGAGGTGAAATAAATGGCAGAAGTAGGCTATTGCGTAAAGTGTAAATCCAAGAAAGAGATGAAAGATACACAGAATGTTACGATGAAGAACAAGAGACAGGCTATGAAGGGGAAATGCACCACTTGCAACACAGGGATGTATAAGATAATAAAGTAGCATTCTCTTTTTGGAAAGAGGTGAAGGTTTATAGAAGCTAAGTCGAAGGCCTTGGTCATAGCTAAGGCCGCTTCAGACAAAAAGGCGCTCGATGCAGTGATTTTAGATATGCGGAAGATCCCGAGTGTCTCCGATTATTTTGTTATTGTAAGCGGCACATCTACTACGCAGGCCAAGGCTATAGCCGATAATATAGTAGAAAAGCTGAAAATAAAGGGTGAGAAGCTCCGGCACGCGGAGGGCGAGCGCGAAGCTCTTTGGATACTACTTGATTACGGAGATGTTATAGCCCACGTATTTATTGATGAAACGCGTAAATTTTACGAATTAGAGCGACTCTGGGGCGATGTTCCGCAGGAGAAGTTCGTGGAGCCGAGAAAGAAACGTTTAAAAGCGGTCAAGAGTCCCCGCGCCACGAAAAGGAAACGGTATAAATAATCACTTTACTTATAAGACGAGATTGCCTTAGTTTAAGGTAGTCTCGTCTTTTAAGGATATAGAGGCAAAATGCATCATGGCGGAATTGAAAAAGAGCTCGTTTCGTTTATTGAAAAATCCGTAAAGGGAGTACTTTTTGACCTTAAAAAACCCGCCGCCAGATCCCGCGAAATAATACCAGAATTAGAAATTCCCAAAGAGAGAACCCACGGCGACATCTCCACGAATATCGCCATGAAAGCGTCTAGATTGGTTTCAATGCCTCCGATGCGGTTTGCTATATCGATCTGGGATAAGATGAATGCCGCGCTCCCCTCGTCACCAATAAAAAATGACATAGAGAAGATCGAGGTAAAAAATCCAGGTTTCATAAATTTCTTTTTAAGCAGTTCTCATCTATATAAGGTTTTATTAGCGATACAGCGGGAAAAACATAATTATGGCAGGAGCAGTATATACCGGGGCAAGACTATGCAGATAGAGTTTGTGAGCGCGAATCCTACGGGCCCGCTGACCATCGCGCATGGCAGGCAGGCAGCCATAGGAGACTCACTTGCCAGGATATTATCTTTCTTAAGCTGTGCGGTTAAACGCGAATATTATATAAATGACGAGGGCACCCAGATGAATATTCTGGGAAATTCCATAAGGGCGCGCTATCGTGAACTTTGTGGAATAAAAGAGGAATTTCCCGCCGATAGATACAAGGGCGCGTATATTATCGACATAGCAAAGGATTTCAAGGAAAAGTTAGGTAAAAAATATGTCGGAGAGAAGGATATAAAGATTTTCCGGGAATTCGGGCTTAAATGGATACTTAATGACATAAGAAAGGATTTAAAAGATTTCGGCGTGAATTTCGATGTTTGGTATAGCCAGAAAGCCCTCAGAAAATCAGGCAAGATAGATAAGGCCCTCCAGATAGTCAAGGACAAGGGCTATATATATGAGAAAGAAGGCGCGGCGTGGTTCCGCTCTACCGATTTCGGAGATGATAAGGATAGGGTCATAATAAAATCAGACGGTTCTTATACATACTTGGCTCCAGACATAGCATACCATCTCGATAAATATAGGCGCGGATTTAAAACGATCATAGACATATGGGGGCCCGACCACCACGGTTATATACCGCGGATAAAGGCGGCAGTGCAGGCGCTGGGATATGAGAAGTCTTCGCTGTCGGTCTTGATAGCGCAGCTTGTTACCCTTTATCAAGGAGGCAAACTAGTTTCAATGTCGACGAGAGCCGGTGAATTTGTCACGCTTCGCGAAGTCATCGATGAAGTCGGCAAAGATGTCGCGCGGTTCTGTTTTCTCATGAGAAGAGTGTCTAGCCATCTTGAATTCGACCTCTACAAGGTTAAAGAGCAATCCATGGAAAATCCTGTATATTACATACAGTACGCTCACGCCAGGATATGGTCTATACTTGAATATAGTAAGAAAGCCAGTCTTTCTTCAGGATTCAAGTCCGATCTTCTTAAAGAAAAGGAAGAGCTGGATATGCTCAGGATATTGCGCCAATTCCCGTTGATAGTCGTCTTGAGCGCGAATTCACTGGAACCTTACACTGTCCTTCAGTACATGGAGGACCTCGCGAGGGCATTTCATTCGTTCTATGCGAAACATAGGGTTGTGTGCGGCGAGCCTGGCCTTGCGAAGGCAAGGTTGATCTTAGTGGATTGTGTCAGGATAGTCTTGGCGAACGGTCTTAAACTTCTCGGAGTTTCCCTCCCTAAGAAGATGTAGTCTTAAGTATCAACTCTTACCGAAAAGATGTTTGAAACTATAAAAATTTATCTCAACGAAGAAATCGATATCGAAAGATTGCTGGCCGGCCTCGTCGAGTACGGTTACCGCGCCTGTTCTCGCGTTTCCGAGGAAGGCGATTTTGCGAGGCTCGGCGATACGATAACGATATATCCCCTCACTTTCGCGTACCCATTAAGGCTCGAGCTGGAAGATACCAAAGTCGCGAGGATACGGAGCCTCGACCCTGTCACATACGATCCCATAGAGGAACACAACGCGGCTATAATCCTTCCCCTAAGAGGGATCGCGAAGAGAAAATTGAATAAAAGGATTTTGGAGGCAGGCGGGGAGCCGCCCATAGGCAACTTTGTCGATATCGAGCCGGGAGATTATGTCGTACACGTGGATCATGGCATAGGCAAATACCTGGGCATCGAAAAGATTAAGATTGAGAAGCAATATATCGAGCACTATGTAGTAGAATATGCCGCCGGCGACAAACTTTATGTCCCATTCGCGGACCTGAATAAGGTCCAGAAATATGTGAGCTTTGAAAGAAAGCCGCCCAAGCTTTATAAACTCGGGACGAAGCTATGGAAGAATGCCAAGGAGCGCGTAAGGTCAGGCGTAAAAAGAATGGCGGTTGAACTTCTTGAATTACAGGCGAAGCGCTCCGCGGCTCAAGGTTTTAAATTTTCCTCCGATACCGAGTGGCAGGAAAGGTTTGAAAGAGAGTTTCCCTATAAGGAGACGCCTGACCAGGCGCGCTCTACCATAGAAGTCAAAAAAGATATGGAATCTACCAAGCCTATGGATAGGCTCTTGTGCGGCGATGTCGGATATGGTAAGACCGAGGTGGCGCTGCGGGCGGCATTCAAAGCTGTAATGGATAATAAACAAGCGGCCATATTAGTTCCTACGACGATCTTGGCCGAACAGCATTACAATACTTTTTCTAACAGGATGAAGGCTTATCCGATAAGGGTAGAGATGCTCTCTCGTTTCAGGAGTAAGCCCGAACAGATCAATATAGTTAAAGGGATAGCGGAAGGTAATGTAGATGTGGTCATCGGGACGCACCGTCTTGTGTCGGGAGATATAAAATTTAAAGATCTCGGCCTTGTAATAATAGATGAGGAACAGCGTTTCGGAGTACGCCACAAGGAGTATCTTAAAAAAATCCATCTTAGTGTCGACGTCCTGACTTTAACCGCAACGCCAATACCAAGAACCTTGTATTTAGCGCTTATGGGCGGGCGGGATATATCGATAATAAATACTCCTCCATCAGACAGGCTCCCCGTAGAGACGCGCGTTGCCTATTACAGTGATTCGCTTATACGGGATGCGATACTAAAAGAGAAGGGAAGGCGCGGGCAAATTTTCTTCGTCCACAACAGGATAAAAGGCATAGAAAAAATAGCGAAAAAAATTTCTGAATTAGTGCCGGAGGTAAAAATCGCCGTAGGACATGGGAGAATGCCCGAGAAGATCCTCGAAGATACCATGATGAAATTCATAAAAGGCGAGGTAGATTGCCTTATTTCGACTACGATAATCGAATCCGGCATAGATATACCGAATGCGAATACGCTTATAATAAACAGGGCTGACATGTTCGGCCTTGCGGATCTATACCAACTGCGCGGCCGGGTGGGCCGATTTACGAGAGCAGCCTACGCGTATCTATTGATACCGAAACAATTCGTATTGAGCGCGGAGTCGCAAAGAAGATTGCATGCGATAAAGAAGTTTCAGGAGCTGGGCTCGGGTTTCAAGCTCGCAATGGAGGATCTGGAATTGCGCGGCGCAGGCAACATTTTAGGCGTTGAACAGCATGGATACATATATTCAGTCGGGTTCGACTTATATTGCAGATTATTGAAAAGCGCCATTGAAACTTATAAGGCAAAAGCTTGAGGGTTGATGCTGAGCCTGCCGAAGCATCAATGAGCCGAGGCATAGCGCAATCCGCGAGATAGGTGAAACTTGCGGGGCGAGTTGCCTCCGCGGACATAAATTGGCATTGGGCATGCCAATTTATTCGGAAAAATTTTGACAGAATTTTAACTTCTTTCAGGAATTTAAAATTCTTTTCTAAATCGCCATAATGTGTCAAAATTTTCAACGCCGCTTCAGCAACTCGCCCCGCAAGCTCCACCATCGATAAGCGCGGCAAAATGCACAGCGATATTAGTTGGCGGCATACGTTACCACCGCGCCATAGTGCCCCCATAAGAAAAAGGCTTTATCCAGCGTCACCCGTAAAAATTTACGGTGAGCCGCAAAAGTCCCGGCTATGCGCTTCGCGATAGCGCTCCGTGTTGAGAGAGAGATACTTGATTGAAGAGATACGCGCCTTATGTTATAATAATATGAATTTATGCATAGATTAAGATATATTATATTACTCATGGCGGTTTCTTCGCTAAGTTTACAGGGTTGCGGTGCCAAGCCCTTTTCGCAGGATAAGATACTTGCCGCCGTAGCCAATAAATTCATAACACTCAACGAATTCAAGCATAAGCTCTCACGGCTGCCCTCCTATTATCAGGGGATGGCGGACAATAACAAGAAAATACTCCTCGACGACATGATAGTGGAGTCGCTGTTTCTTGAAGACGCCATTAGAAAGAGTATAGACCGGGACAAAGAAATACGGGAGATACTGGAAGAGGCGAGGAAGAAAATAATAATAGCGAAATATGTAAAGACGGAGGTCGACGACAAGGTCAAGATCTCCGAAGAGAGCATAAAAAAGCTTTATGAGGAGCATAAGGATAATTTTAAGAAGCCCGAGATGTGGCGCGCTTCCCATATATTGGTTGCAAGCGAGGGCGAGGCCGAGAATATTTTAATTGAGCTTTCCAAGGGTAATGATTTCGGAGAGCTCGCTAAAGAGAAATCGATTGATGCCACTGCCAGCCGGGGCGGCGATGTCGGATATTTTAGAAAAGGGCAGGTCATACCGGAATTTGAAAATACATGTTTCAATTTGAAAATAGGCGAGACCAGCTCGATCGTCCACACACAATTCGGATATCATATAATAAGATTGACTGACAAGAAGAGCGAGGCAGTGGAATCGTTTGAAGAGGCAAGGCCTATGATGGAAAATGAGCTAAAACTAAAGAAAAGAAATGAACTTTTCGAAAAGCTGGTTTTAGACCTCAAGCATAAATATCGCGTCAGGGTGGAGGATGATGCCATGAAGACCCTTGGGGCGATAGACGCAAAAAAGAAATTCAAGGAATGAATGGATTTATGAAGAAGTTTTTATTTTTAATAATTTTATTTTGCGCGCTTTTTGCGTGTATAGCGAAGGCAACTGATGCCGAGGTCGTAGACAAGATTGTAGTCGTCGTCAACAATGAAATTATAACGCAGCGCGAAATAGACGTTATACTGTCGCCAATCTACGGGCAGTACAGGACAACGTACAAAGGCGAGGAGCTCATACGAAGGCTTGAAGAGGCGCGGGAGCTGATATTGAAGCAGCTTATAGAGGACAGGCTCATCTTAAGCGAGGCGAAGAAACAAAATATAGCCGTCGAGCAAAAAGAGGTCGACGCTAAAATAAATGAATTAAAAAAGAAGATGGGCTCCGAAGGAGATCTTGAGAATATGCTTAATGAGCAGAACCTCACGCTGAAGGAGCTGTCCGAGCGCTACAAAGAAAAGATAATCATTCGTAAGCTCATAGACCAGAAGGTAGGCGCCAAGATCATCATCACCCCGTTAGAAGTAAAGAATTTTTATAATGCGCATAAGGACGAATTCTTGCAGCCGGAAGAGATTAAATTAAGGGCTATATTGATAAAACCAAAGAATGAACAAGAAGGCGGGAGCGTGAAATCGCTCGAACTTACGCGAGATATATTAAAGAGGCTTAAAGAGGGCTGTGACTTTGAAGGCCTTGCGAAAGAATACTCTGACGGCCCCTGGGCCGGCGAAGGCGGATTAATGGGCTATGTAAAAAAAGGCGACCTTCTCCCGCAGATAGAGGGCATAGTATATAATCTGAAAGAAGGACAGACAAGCGGTATTATACAATCACAGCTCGGGTACCATATATTCAAAGTGGAAGAAAAGAGGGCGCCGAGGAGTAAAGAATTTTCCGAAGTGCGCCAGGAAATAGAAGAATATCTGTATAGAGAAAAGGCAAACGAGAAATTAAAGGGCTGGATATCTTCTCTCGCCAAAAGCGCCTACATTGAATTCAAATAAGCCTCGCGTCATAATTACCATGGGAGACCCCTCCGGCATTGGTCCGGAGGTTATAGTTAAAGCGCTTTCCGATAAAATATTTTCGCGCCTCGCCAATATTACGGTTATAGGAGACCGTTTCATAATAGAAAAGAGCAAAAAAGATTTAGGGACAAAGCCGGAGCTGTCTCTTTTAGATTTGTCCAACGTTCCGCAAAATAATTTTTCTTATGGCCAACATCAACCTTCTTTCGGAAGAGCAGCGGTAGAATATATCGATAGAGCCGTTACAATGCTAAAGAAGGGAGAAGCGGACGCGCTTGTCACGGCCCCTATCAATAAAACCTCTGTCCGCAGCGCAGGGTTCAATGATTTTAAGGGCCACACAGAATATCTTGCGGCTAAGACGGATACGAAGGAATTTGCCATGATGTTCGTCGGAAAGAGGCTGAAGGTCGCGCTTGTTACACGCCACGTCGCGCTAAAGGATGTTTCGCGTTCTATCTCGACAGACTCCGTCCACAAAACGATAATGCTTGCCGCGGGCTATTTAAGAAAATATTTCAAGATCAAGGATCCCAAGATAGGCGTAGCAGGCTTAAATCCTCATGCGGGAGACAACGGATTGTTCGGTGATGAAGAGGCAAAGGTAATAATACCGGGGATAAAATTGTCTCTCGGGGATATAAAGAACATTTACGGCCCGATTTCGCCGGATGCGATATTCTACGAGGCGATTAGAGGTAAGTTTGACGCTGTTATCGCGATGTATCATGACCAGGGGCTTGCGCCGTTCAAGACGCTGTATTTTAGAGACGGAGTGAATCTGACTTTGGGCCTGCCATTCATAAGGACTTCTCCTGACCACGGCACAGCCTTCGATATTGCGGGAAAGGGTATCGCCGATCCCGCCTCAATGAAAGAGGCCATCCTATTAGCATGCCGGCTTTCTGAAAATTAATATGCTTACACAAAACCAGCTAAAAGAGCTGTTCTCAATTTATAACTTCTCACCCCTGAAGAGGCTCGGCGAAAATTATCTCATAGACGGGAATATCAAGGATAAGATTATCAGCGAGGCCTATATAGGAAAAGGCGATACGGTTCTGGAGATCGGCCCGGGTTTCGGCGCGCTTACAATAGACCTTGCTTCGTCCGGCGCGAAGGTTTTTGCCGTAGAGAAAGACAAAAAGGCCTTCTCGATCCTTAAAGAGCTGATTAGGGATGATTATCCAAACCTAAAACTTTTTAACGATGATATCCTGGAATTCGATCTAAAAATAATATCGGGAAAGAAAAGGATAAAGGTCATAGGCCTCCTTCCTTATTATATTACAACGCCGATAATAGAATATTTAATCAAGAATGGGCATTTAATAGATTCGATTCTAATCGTGATGCAAAGAGAGGTCGCGGATCGGCTCCTTGCGCAGCCGGGTTTGAAAGATCGCGGCTCTATCAGTTGTTTTGTCCAGTATTATACGAAGCCGCGCTATATCTATACGATAAAACGCGGCTCATTTTATCCCGCGCCGGAAGTCGATTCGAGCTTGGTGAGACTCGTCATTCTCGACAAGCCTTCGGTCAGCGTTAAGAACGAAGAGTTGTTTTTTAAAATAATAAGGGGCTCTTTTAATCAGAAGCGCAAATCCATCATCAATTCTTTGTCGCGTAAAGAAGTTTTAGCCGTTACGAAGAAGGAATTGGCCGATATTTTTAGTAAGGCAGGCGTCGATCCTCACTCCCGCCCCGAGGATATGCCGCTCCAATCCTTCGCAAAAATTTCAAACGAATTGAGTTAAGATTTCACGGGCTCTCAAGCCTGCCGATGGTTCGACTATGCTCACCATCGGCACCGAGCAAAGCATAGGTGCCGAAGGGCCATTGAAAATTCGAGGGGTCCTGCCACTGCTACAGCCTTTTGTTTTTAGGGCTCGAGGGTGGCAGTGTTCATCCAATTTTAGCTTTAGTAGCTTGTCCATAGATCATAGGTAGCAAGTCTTTTAGCCGATAGTCCCCTCTCGCCCATTCACCAAAAGGCTATAGCAGTGTCACCCCTCGAATTTTCCATGGGGACAGGTTGAAGCTTAATTTAGGGACAGGTTGCATCGTAATTCTGTACCTGGTGCAAGATTTTACGGGTGACGCGAGTGAGTCTTTTGTATATTGATTTGGCGGAACTTTTGTGGCCAGCCACAAAAGTAAACGCCTGATCGTAGAAATGCTGCGGGGGCTAAGCGATGATTTGACAAAGTTGATGACGTGTGGTAAGTTATATTAAAATAAGCCTGTCTGCCGGCAGGCAGGGAGTTACGCGCGTGGGCATTGATAAAAAGATAGTTAAGAGCGTCGCCTTTCTCTCGCGGATAGAATTGGATGAGAAGGAATTAGAGATTTATTCCAGGCAATTAGCGTCTATAGTATCATATATAAACAAATTAAAGGAAATAGACACCAAGACCGTCCCGCCGACAAGCCATCCTATGGCCGCGCTTAAAAATGTTTTCAGAAAAGATATATTGAAAAAATCTCTTGAGCTTGATGATGTGTTGAAGAATGCTCCTTCTAAGGAAGGGGACTCCTTCAAGGTTCCGCAGATCATAGAGTGTAAATAATGCAAGAACCGTATTTATTAACGGCTCACGAACTGCAGGCCAAGATAGGTAAGGACGAAATCAGCCCTTCTAAAATTCTGGAAAGTCTTTTCAAAAGGATAGGAGATTTAGATAAAAGGATAAAAGCTTTTGTAAGATTGAATGAAGAATGTATTTTGAAGATTCCGGAAAATAAAAAAGGTAAATTATACGGCATTCCTGTTCTAGTAAAAGATAATATCTGCGTCAAGGATGAAGAAACTACCTGTGGATCGAAGATACTGAAAGGTTTTAAACCTCCCTACGATGCCACTGTCATAAAGAGGCTTAAAGATGAGGGCGCTATACCCATCGGCAAGGCTAACATGGACGAGTTCGCCTTCGGTTCCTCATGTGAAACCTCTTGCTACGGCCCGACTAAAAATCCGTGGGATCTGGAAAGGATACCCGGCGGTTCAAGCGGAGGCTCTGCCGCGGCTATCGCTAGCGACGAAACTATCTTAGCGCTCGGGTCGGATACAGGCGGATCGATAAGACAACCAGCGAGCCTCTGCGGGGTCGTAGGATTGAAGCCAACTTATGGCAGAGTTTCGCGATACGGCTTGATAGCTTTTGCATCCAGCCTGGACCAGATAGGCCCTATCACAAAAGATGTCCAAGACGCCGCTCTTATGATGAATACAATAGCCGGTTACGATGAGATGGACTCGACGTCCGTCGACATAGCTGTTCCGGATTACACAAGATCGCTAACCAAAGATATCAAGGGTTTACGCATCGGCGTCCCGAAGGAATATTTCATAGAGGGAATAGATAAAGAAGTTGAGTCGAGCGTCAAAAAGGCGGTCTTTCTCTTAAAGGATCTCGGCGCTACGATCGTAGAGATATCATTGCCTCATACTCAATACGCGGTAAGCACATATTACATAGTGGCGCCTGCGGAGGCAAGCTCGAACCTGGCGCGGTTCGACGGTGTGCAATACGGATTTAGATTTGAAAATGCGAGCGACCTCATCGACATGTATATAAAAACACGTTCAAAAGGATTCGGTAACGAAGCTAAGAGGAGGATCCTTTTAGGGACATATTGCCTGTCTACCGGCTACTATGACGCCTATTATCTCAAGGCGCAGAAGGTAAGGACGAAGATAAAAGAGGATTTCGACAACGCATTCAAAAATTGCGACTGTATAATCACCCCTACTTCTCCGACAGCGGCTTTTAAGATAGGCGAAAAGATGGATGATCCGTTAAGCATGTATTTATCGGATATATTCACGATATCCGCGAATCTTGCGGGAATTCCGGCTATCTCTATACCATGCGGATTTACGAAAGGCAATCTGCCGATAGGACTGCAGATATTAGCTAAACCGTTCGATGAAGAGACGCTGTTCAGGGCCGCTTACACTTTTGAGCAAAGCACGGGCTTTCACAGGGAAAATCCGAAACTATGAACACAACTTATGAAACAGTAATAGGATTAGAGGTTCACCTTCAACTTCGGACTGAAACAAAAGTGTTCTGCGGCTGTTCTACAAAATTCGGTTCAAGGCCTAACAGCCAGACCTGCCCGGTGTGTCTGGGGTTCCCGGGCTCATTACCGGTCCTGAATGAGAAAGCTTTTCTTTATTCTATTAAAGCCGCTCTTGCGTTGAATTGCGCCATACAGAGTTTGGTAAAATTCGACAGGAAGAATTATTATTATCCTGACCTGCCCAAGAACTTCCAGATATCTCAATATGATATGCCGCTTTCGTATAACGGATCGCTCGAGATAACTTCCGGCGGCGATAGAAAAAGAGTGAGGATAAAGCGCATCCATCTGGAAGAGGATGCCGGCAAACTAACGCATCCCGCCAAAGCTAGTTACAGCCTCGTAGATTTTAATAGAGCGGGCATGCCGCTGCTCGAAATCGTTACGGAGCCTGATATAAGCTCTCCTCAAGAGGCCTACGATTACCTCACAGCCTTAAAGGCCATACTGCAATATCTTAGGATATCGGACTGCGATATGGAGAAGGGCAGTTTGCGGTGCGACGCAAATGCGTCTATAAGAAAGTCCGGCGAGAAGAAGCTCGGCGTCAAGGTCGAAGTAAAGAACATGAATTCTTTCAGATGGGTAAGGGAGGCATTGCAGTATGAGGCCGACAGGCAGGTTTCTCTGCTTGAAGCGAAAGAAAATATAATTCAGGAAACGAGGCTTTGGGACGCCGGAAAAATGGCGACTATTTCCATGAGGTCGAAAGAAGAGGCCCAGGATTATCGATATTTCCCGGAGCCGGACCTGGTCCCTTTTATGGTAGAAAAGACTATTATAGAAGAGATAAGGAAGGCTTTGCCCGAACTTCCGGAGGCCAGGACGAATAGATTCGTAAAGGATTACAGCCTCTCTGAATATGACGCGAAGATACTTACGAGCCAGATCGATCTGGCCGATTATTTCGAAGAGTGCGCTAAACAATATGAAAATAAAAAGACGATCGCAAACTGGATCACATGCGACATCATGGCGCAGATGAATATTAAAAATTCAGGCATAATAGAACTCGGCGTACTGTCTAAAAACCTTATCGGGCTGTTAGAGATGATCGATAGTCAAGAGATAAGCGGTAAGACGGCAAAAGACGTATTAATCGAGATGATTGAAACTAAAAAAAACGCTTATGAGATAGTGGAGTCAAAAGGATTGTTGCAGATCAGCGATAGAGAAAGAATAGATCAGATAATAAAAAATGTTTTATCCAAAAATGGAAAATCGGTCAATGATTATAAAAATGGAAAGAAGAATGCAATGACGTTTTTAGTGGGGCAGGTAATGCGCCAGACTCAAGGCAAGGCCAATCCGTCCATTGTCAATGAGATACTCAAAAAACATTTAGCGGAATGACCTTATGTCAAAAAGGCTGAGAATAGCTTTTCTTGTCACAGCGGCCATACTAATCTCTTCTTTGACGATGGGCGGTTATGAGGCCCAGAAGGATAGCAAGGCCAAATCCAAGGAGGACCTCTATAATCAGGTCGAATTATTCTCAGACGCCATAAGCGCTATACGAAATGATTATGTCGGTGAGGTTGACTCGAAGAAGATGATATATGGAGCCCTCAGGGGTATGCTGTCATCGCTCGATGACTTCAGTCAATTCATGGACCCGGATGAATATAAAGAGATAACGGTCGGAGCGAAGGGAGAGTTCGGTGGTATAGGCATTGAGATAACATCGAAAGACGGCATCATTACCATAATCGCTCCAATGGCCGGCACACCGGCAGACGCGGCCGGCATAAAATCCGGCGATAGGATAGTTAAAATAAATGGCAAGACTACAAAAGATATGACTTTGAATGACGCTGTGAAGATGATGCGCGGCGACCCTGGGACGCAGTTGACGCTTACTGTATGGAGAGAAAAAGAGGAGAGGGTTTTCGATATTCCGGTAAAACGCGCCATCATTAAAATAAACAGCGTCAAAGACGCATATCTTATAGACGAAAAAATAGGCTATGTAAAACTTATCGAATTTCAGGAAAAAGCCGCGCAAGAACTGGAAGGGGCTTTGAAAAAACTTGAGGCGCAAGGGATGGATTCGCTAATCCTTGATCTAAGGAATAATCCCGGGGGCCTGCTCGATTCCGCCATCGAGGTTTGCGAGAAATTCCTGCCCAAAGATACTGCGGTTGTCTCCACAAAAAGCAGAAAAGCATCACAAGACATGCTTTATAAATCTAAGGTAAATTCCCAACATCCAAATTATCCTATCGTCGTACTCGTGAACGAAGGTTCTGCAAGCGCTTCCGAGATAGTGGCAGGCGCATTGCAGGATAACAAGCGCGCTGTGATCCTCGGCGCAAAAACTTTCGGAAAAGGATCCGTCCAGACCGTTATTCCGCTAAAGGACTCCTCAGCATTAAAGCTCACAACGGCGGCATATTTTACACCCAGCGGGAAGAGTATAATGAACCAGGGCGTTATGCCTGATCTTATAGTTGAGCGTTACGAGTTAAAAGATAAGAAAAAATCGCCATCGGATATTTTTGAGAAGATAGGGGGAGAAAACGCGGCTAAATTAGAAGAAAAGCGGCCTAAAGCAAAAGAGGAGATTGAGCGCGACAGCCAGCTGGAGAGGGCCGTCGATTTAATGAAAGCGCTAAAGATCTATAGAAAAAGTAATCAGTAAAAAGAGATAAGTGATAAGATATGAAAACTAAAATAATAATAATAATCACTGCCGCAGTAATTTTAATTCTAACTACCGCGATAGGACTTATCTATTGGCGCTGGGCGCATGTTCCGGGAAAAAAAGTTGTAATCCCAAAGCGCGCTGTTATCAAAGAAACCATAAAGAAAAGCGTCCTGCCGTCCATACAAAAAAAACACCCTCACCCAAAAGTCGTTATCGTAATGGACGATTTTGGCTACAATATGAATGACCTCGAAGAGTTATTTGCCGCGAAGAGCCCGATAACCTTTTCAATATTGCCGAACTTGCCTTATTCCCGCCGTTTGGCTGAACTCGCCAGCTCGAAAGGCTACGAAGTGATATTACACTTGCCTTTGGAGGCAAATGATAAATCGGCTCCTCTGGAAGCAGGCACAATAAAGACCGGCATGGATGAGAAAGAAGTTATCGCTATTCTGGAAAAGAATATAGAAAATATTACAGGCTTGAGAGGAACTTCGAATCATCAGGGCTCAAAGGCCACAGAGAACAAGGCCTTGATGACGATCATCCTAAAAGATCTAAAGAAAAGAAACTTATTCTTTTTCGACAGCTTAGTAACCCAAAAATCAATATGCCGTGATGTTGCCGCCGCCCTAGGCGTACCTTACGCCAAGAGGGATATGTTCCTGGATAACACAAATTCCGCGGATTACATAGAGAGGCAAGCCCTGGCATTACGAAAATTTGCTTTTAAAAATGGACGCGCTATAGCGATTTGTCATGATAGAAAAAATACCATAGCCGTTTTAAGCAAAATGATGCCGGAACTGGCGGCTGACGGGATCGTGTTCGTGCGCTTATCAGATATGGTTAAATAAAATGCTCACTTTAGGCATAGAGACTTCCTGCGATGAGACAGGCGTCTCGGTTACGTCAGGCAGGCTTATTTATTCAAACATAGTTTCGTCAAGCGTCCATCTTCATAAAAAGTACGGAGGGGTAGTGCCTGAGATAGCTTCGAGATTTCATGTTGAGTATATTTTAGGAGCGTTGACAAAGGCATTAAAGTCCGCGCGAAAAGAGATAAAAGATATAAGATTGATAGCCGCGACGAATGGCCCCGGACTGGTCGGCGCGCTGCTTACGGGAATATCATTAGCGAAGTCTTTAAGCTACAGCTTATCCGTGCCGCTTATAGGCGTAAATCATGTCCTCGCTCATTTGTACAGCGCTTTCTTAAGCGAGGAAAAAGCGCCGAAATATCCATTTGTGGGGCTTGTAGTATCCGGGGGGCACACGGCATTATTCTATTGCAGCGATGGTTATAAACAGAAACTATTAGGCCAGACACAGGATGATGCCGCAGGAGAGGCTTACGATAAGGTCGCTAAGATATTGAAACTAGGTTATCCGGGGGGGCCTGTTATTGAAAAAAGCGCTCAACTTTCAAAAAATCGAAATAAGATAAAATTTCCGAAGGCTTATCTTGGGAAAGATTCGCTGGATTTTAGTTTCAGCGGGATTAAAACTGCGGTATTATATTACGTGAGAGGCATGCCGGCTTTGGCGCCAGGGGCTCCCCTCTCGCCATTCGGGATTAGAGGAACAGGCAGGGCCAGGCGCCAAGAGATTAATGATATTTGTTACTCGTTTCAGGAAACAGTATTAGATTCATTGGTGGATAAGGCATTTTTGGCGGCCGAACTTTATAAGGTTAGAAGGATAGTTGTGGGCGGGGGCGTTGCCGCCAATTCCAGGCTGAGAGAAAAATTTGAGAATGCCGCGAAATTTTCCGGCGGGATAAAAGCGTATTTCCCGAAAAAAGAATATTGCATGGATAATGCGGCCATGATCGGCGTTCTGGGAGAAGAATTGTATAAGCGAGGATATAGATCTGACCTTTATTTGAGCGCCGAGCCGAATTTGGAGGTGGCGAATGCTTAACGAATGGATTGTGTTATTTCGTCTTGTATTGGCCGCGGTCTTAAGCGGAGTAGTCGGTTTTGAAAGGGAATTTCATGGCCGGGCAGCCGGCTTCAGGACGCACATCCTTCTGTGCGTCGGTTCAACATTGATCATGCTTGCATCAATGCATATATTTGACGCATATTCAGGCCGGGCGACGTTCGACCCCGCCAGGCTTGCGGCCGGCGTTGTCACAGGCATAGGCTTCTTAGGCGCGGGCACTATTATGCGCTACAAGGCTTCGGTGAGAGGGTTAACTACGGCGGCAAGTCTTTGGGTTGTCACAGGCATAGGCCTTGCAGTCGGGACAGGATTGTATTTCGGCGCTATCGTTACTACGGGCATAGCCGTCATAGCGCTCATGTTCTTTGGCAGATTAGAGCATGTGATGATAAGAAAGGACTGGTACAAGACGGTCGTGGTAGAGATGAAAGACGGTATGGAACAATTAAAAGGTATAAGAGATGTCTTGTCAGAATACGACAGTGAAATAACCGATTTTGAAGTCGAGCGCTCAAAGGACGGCGCTAATATGGTTTTGAAAGTGGGGATAAAACTTTCCACAGCCCGACATAACGCTCAGTTGATACAGGAGATGGCTCATTTAGAAGGTATCAAGAGCGTTAAGTGGGAAGCGGAATAGGGGAGCTAATTTGCTTCGCGTTCTTTAAGGAGGTGATTTGTATGATGACGAGAAGGGATAAAAAGCATGAAGGTGAAAAAGTTTTAGATGTTGACGCTTCGATGCAGGGCACTCTCATCTTTAAGGATTCGGTTAATTTGAAGATTAATGGCAGTTTCGAAGGCGTATTGAACACAAAAGGGAACCTGATGATCGGCGAGGAAGCCGTAGTGAATGCCGACATTATCGGGGAATCTATCATCATCGCGGGTAAGGTGACGGGAAATGTCAACGCTCTTAAGGAGCTTAAACTAATATCGCCCGCCCGCGTGGTTGGGGACATACGGGCCCCCCTATTGAGCATAGCCGAGGGCGCCACATTCGACGGCAGCTGCAGGATGCTGGCGGATTCTAAAGGAACCGATCAGGGCCAGGCTGCGATGACGCCGGAGGAACTCGCGAAATATCTCGAGGTGGACATGAGTCTCGTCCATGAATGGGCGAACTCCGGAAAGATTCCCGGGATTCGAGATGGGAATTCCTGGAAATTCGAACGTTCGAGAATTGAGGAGTGGGTAGCATCGGGAAAGATAAAGTGAATAGGTAAAGAATGCCGGAACATCTGTTGAATATTAAAGAAGTGGCGGAGTATCTTGGTGTCTCAGAAGAGGAAGTGAAGCGCCTAGTCGATATAGGCGAGATACCGGCTTACAAGATAGGCGATTCATTCTTAAGATTCCGTAAAGAGCAGATCGATGCCGTTAAGCAAGAGATCTCCGACGTAGAGGAGAAGGACCCCAACCGCGTTGAAGTGAAGTTGGACGCTAAAGGCCGACAGACTCACGTTTACACGGAAAGCGAGAAATACGCCAAACGTAAAATACCCGCGGCGCGGCAGTATGATTATAATCTTGCGGAGAAGATACAAGATTTTCTTTACTATAACGATTTCTACATACTTTCCGCAATAATCATAGCGGCGCTTCTTCTCATAATCTTGAGATCCTAACGCCATGTCTGAAAGAATACAGGGGATGTTAAAGGGCGTGAAGGCAGGGCGGATCTCTTTGAATAGGGCGCTTAAGCTATTAAAAGAATTACCTTATAGGGACCTTGGATTCGCGAAAGTCGATCATCATAGAACCTTGAGGCGGGGTTTCCCGGAGGTCATATTCGGCAAGGGCAAGACTGCCGAGCAGATAATAAGTATCGCCAAAAAAATAGTCTCGCATGACGGAACATTGCTGATTACGCGAACCGATAAGAAAGTCTGCTCAAAATTAAAAAAAATCTATCCGAAGGCTGTATTCGAAGAAAAGGCAAATATAATATATCTTAGAAAAAAACTGGCTGTCCCTAAAAAAGGAATAGTTCTGATAGTGACGGCGGGGACAGCGGATATGCCGGTTGCGGAAGAAGCGAGAGTTACGCTGGAATTGATGGGCAATAAAGTAGAGGCTCTTTACGACGTAGGCGTCGCGGGCCTGCATAGGGTTTTGGACAAGAAAGATAGTTTAGAGAAGGCGAGCGTTATCATAGTGATAGCCGGTATGGATGGCGCGTTAGCGAGCGTAGTCAGCGGCCTTGTATCGAAGCCCGTCATAGCAGTGCCGACAAGCGTTGGTTACGGCGCTTCTTTCTCAGGAATAGCGCCGCTGCTCACTATGATGAATTCCTGTTCGCCTGGCGTGGCGGTTGTAAATATCGACAATGGTTTCGGCGCGGCGTATTTCGCGTCGATGATAAATAATTGACCCCTCGGGGGAGTTTCTCTTTTTGATTGGGGTCAGGTCCCAAGGGGACAGGTCTCAACTATTGGCGTAACTTGCGGGGTAGTTGCTTCAGCAACGCCCCCGCAAGTTACGCCATAGATAAGGGCGACGAGGTAACTTGTGAGAATAGCCTATTTTGATTGTTTCAGCGGCATAGCGGGCGACATGGCCCTGGGCGCATTGCTCGATGCCGGCCTTGATATGGCAGTATTGTCCAAAGAACTGAAAAAATTAAATCTAAAAGGATACGAACTCAAGAGAAGCAAGGTCAGACGCGGGGAGCTTGTAGGGACAAAATTCGACTGCCTGGTAAAGGGATGCCAAGATAAACACGCGCATAGATCGCTTAATGAAATATTAAAACTCATAGATGAAAGTTCATTAAATAATAGGGTGAAAGAAACGGCTAAAAATATATTCAACGCGATAGGCAGGGTAGAGGGCAAGATTCACGGCGCGCAAGACAAGAAAGACCTCCATCTCGATGGCAAGGGAAATTATATTCGGTTGCCTATATTAGATCCTTCCCCCGCCAAAGCGGGGTCAGGATCAAGAAAAATCTACCAAAAGCCTATGCCCGCAGGGCAGATTTTTCTTGATGAGCTTGGCGACATTGATTCTATAATCGATATAGTCGGCATGGCGATAGCGGTTGATGAACTCGGCATAGACAAGATTTATTCGTCTCCTATTAATTTTGGCAGAACCATTATCAATACAAGGGGCGGGGCATTGCCAACGCCCAGTCCGGCAAGTCTCGAGCTGCTCAAAGGCGCGCCAATAAGGATATCGGATATCGAGGCAGAGTTAGTCACTCCGACAGGCGCCGGCATATTGAATGCCCTGTCAAAAGGTTTCGGTGAAATGCCGCAAATGAAGGTATCAGATATAGGCTACGGCGCAGGCGCGAAAGAACTTAACGAAATACCGAACATGCTGAGAGTTATAATAGGCGAGCGGAAACGCGCTTTTAAGGAAGACAGAATACTTATCATAGAAACGAATATTGACGACATGAATCCGCAGAATTTCGAATACACTTTAGAAAAATTATTCAAAGAAGGCGCGTTAGACGCCTACACAGAGTCTATCCAGATGAAGAAAGCAAGGCCGGCCTTTAAACTAACGGTGCTATGCGACGAGGCAAAATTGGAGGAGATGTGCTCGATAATATTTAGCGAAACGACATCCATAGGAATAAGGTACCATGAATCTAACAGGTTCAAGCTCGATAGAAAAATAGTAAAAGTTAATACACAATATGGCGCTATCAAGGTAAAATTAAGCACTGGGCCGGATAATATCCTGACCGTAGCGCCTGAATACGAAGAATGCGCTCGTATAGCCAGGGCAAAAAAAGTGCCGCTTAAAAGAGTTTATGAAGAGGCAAAAAAAGCTGTTGAGGTATAAGATGAAGCGAACAATACTTATTATTTTTTTTACAGCTTATGGCTTGCAGCTTGTGTCCCGCGGCTCTATAGCCGATACCATTTATACCAGGGATAATAAAGAATTGAAGGGTATCGTGGTCGAGGATTACAAGGATAGGGTGATATTTTCTACGGTAGACGGCGAGCAGACGATAATGAAAACAGACGTAAAGGAATTATATTATGATACCGAAGAACAGAACCTTGTCAAGCTTGCCGAACAAGCCAGAGACAGGGATGATCTTACAAAGGCGTTCATCTATTACGACAAGGCGTTTAAATTGAACCCGAATTCAAAACAGGCGAAGGACGGCATTGTATTCCTGCAGGGCTACATGTTTAAAAAAGACATGGCGCAAAAAGAAGAGGCTGTAAAGCGCCACAACGAATTTGAGCAATTCGGCGCGAAACCGGAAACAGCCGTCAGAAACGAAGAGGAAAAGCTCAAAAGCGATATAGCGAAATTGCGGGACACGGCAGGCCTCGCGCTTAAGTTAAAAGACGGCGTCACGGAGATCGACAGCGTCGGGACAGGTTCTCCGGCGCATGAGGCCGGGATCAGGCCGGGCGATGTATTGATAGCGGTCTGGGGCAGGCTCGTCGGGTATCTTACATTAAGCGAGGTTGCGGAAACCATCCTGGAAAAGACATCCTTGGAGACCAAATGCACGATAAGCCGCAAGGTTGACATCAGGATAAATGAGAATAGAAATTTATTATCGAATACTAACGACCTTGTAGGGATAACCTTAAACATGCGATTCGACGGCCTTACGGTATCCGCGGTTAAAGAGGATAGCCCCGCGGCCGGAGAGGGCGTGAAGCAGGATGATCTTATAGTAGAAATAAGCGGGAACTCTACCCGTTATATGGCTCTTAAAAGAGCAATCGAGCTGATCAAAAAATCAAAAGGTAATACGGTTAGTTTGGTATTACAAAGAGAAGTTGTCATGTGGGGAAAACAAGGGGGATAATGATGGCGGAGACAGCTAAATACCGAAGGACGCGGTATTTAATAGCGGCAAGGTTTCAGTTAAAATACATCGGTTTAATATTGCTCCTCGTATTCTTGGTAGGCGCGCTTTGTTCCTACGTTGTCTATTATACAATGATGCTTAACCTGGGAGATAAACTGGCGAATGTCTATCCTCAGGGGCGGCTCATCTCTATAGTCAGGATGGTAAATTTTAGAATGTTTTTGAGTTTGATCCTGATCGCGCCGCTTGTAGTCACTATCGGAATATTCGCCTCACACAAGATAGCGGGCCCCATATATAGGATAGAAAAATTTCTGAATAATATGGCAAAAGGCGATTATTCATCGATACTGACATTGAGAAGAAACGACGAGCTTGTATCGCTGGTTAACGGCATAAACCGCGTTTTGGGCAGCCTTAAAGAGACGCTTAAGGGAGAAAAGACGCATCTCGAAAAAGCGGCTTTTTTCTTAGAAGAACTTAAAGGCATCGCGGAGTCGGGCGCGATAAGCCGCTCTCAACTGAAGGATATCGTGGATAAGTTGTCCGAGGAGCTGAGAGAAGTGAATAAGGGCATGGAAAAGTATAAGCTGTAAAACCTTCCACCGTCATTCTGAGCCCCACGTTCGCTTCGCTCAGTGTAAACTCCGGGGCGAAGAATCTCAATTGTTTAGATTCTTCGTCGCTATCGCTCCTTGAGAATGACGATAGAATTATGCACACTGCTCAATTACTTCCAACAGGTCGGTGTAGGATTTGGCGGAGGTAATCTGCGAACGGACTCGGGCGGCGTGTGGAATATTTTTTAGATACCAGATGGCTATTTTGCGCATGATGCCTATCTTGCCGGATGGGCTTATGGCTTTATATTTATCTACATAGCATAGATGCTTTTTTAAGACTTTCTTTTTCTCCTCGAGAGATACCTCATCTGATCCCCCGCCGTTTTTCAGATACTCTTCTATTTTTTTAAATATCCAAGGGTTGCCGAGAGCGCCCCGGGCGACCAGTATGCCGTCACAACCTGTTTCGTCGAACATCTTTTTCGCCATCTCAGGCGAGAAAATATTACCTGAGCCGAAGACCGGGATATTGACAGAATCTTTTATCCTCTTTATGGAATCGTAATCGATCTCGCCCGCGTAGCCCTGTGTCATGAGCCGGCCGTGGACAAATATCGCGGCCGCGCCTAAAGATTCGCAGTGCTTGGCCATTGTTATGATATGGTTTAAGTCCTTTGTGTCATAACCGGTTCGTATCTTTATCGTAATAGGCAGGGGGAGAGAAGAGATAAGCGTTTTTAATATTTTGTATAATCGCGGCGTATCACGCAATAGGTGAGCGCCGGCTTTTTTCTTTATGACTTTTTTAGCGGGGCAGGCGCAGTTTATATCAAGGAACGGCACGTCTACGAGTTGAAAAAGTTTTTGCGCGGCATCGAGCATGGCTGACGGGTCTGCTCCCAAAAGCTGGGCGGCTATAGGCGAGTCTTTTCTATCTGTTTTGAGTATGCCAAAGCTTTCTCGGCGCTTGTAGATCAAAGAATTAGAATCGACCATTTCGTAGAAACAGAATCTCGCGCCGTGCTCGCGGGAGATGAGCCTGAAAGGCAAGTCCGAACAGCCGGCAAGCGGCGCCAGAAGCATATTTGTGTCTATATTAACGCTGCCTATCTTAATCATAAAAGAGATTGCTGAAAAACTGTCATTGCGAGTCTCGCCACCGAAGGTGGCGGGACGAAGCAACCCCATTATTATAATCGACTATTAAACATTGCGCAAATGATAGTTTTTAAGTTATAATCTTTACATATGAAGATTGGAATTATCGGATTACCGCAAACAGGGAAGAAGGCATTATTCGAGCTTCTCACGGGGCACAAGCCTTCAGAGAATGAAGTCGCCTCCGGCAAACCTATACACGGCATCGCTGAAATACGCGATAGCCGGTTCGATTACCTTGTAGGAATGTATAAGCCGAAGAAAGAGGTCAGGGCGAGGATAGAGATCGAGCTATTGCCTAAAATAGAGAAAGACGCGATCTCTAAAGGCGAGATATTCGAAGACATCGCGCAGCTAGACGCGCTGTGCCATGTGGTAAGGGCGTTTAAAGACGAGTCAATATACCATGTAAGCGGTTCAGTCGATCCGAGTCGCGACATAGACGCGATAAACTCTGAACTTATACTGCATGACCTCATATTTATCGAAAAAAGGTCTGAAAGGTTGGATAAGAAGGTCAAGCAGACAAAGGAAGAGGCGTCCATAAAGGAAAAGGGCCTGCTTGCCAAATTAAAAGCGCACCTTGACAAGGAACTGCCTTTAAGGTTATTGGAGCTTAACGCGGACGAGAAGAAGGCGATTGCCGGTTATCCGTTTCTGACACGTAAGGAGATGATAAGGGTATTAAATGTGTCGGAAGGCCAGCTAAAGGAAAGGCAGCTGGTAAAGGGATCGATGGATGAAGCCGCGACGGCGAACACAATGCGGGTTTCAGCAAAGGTTGAGGCTGAAGTAGCAGGGCTGGAGTCCGAGCGGGAGAGGAAGGAATTTCTGGCCGCGCTCGGTATTGATGAACCGGCCATAAACATATTAACACGCCTGTGTCTCGGCGCGCTTAAACTCGTATCTTTTTTTACAGTCGGGCCGGATGAAGTGCGGCAGTGGAACGTCAGGGCCGGCTCTACGGCTGTCGAGGCCGCCGGCGCAATACATTCGGACTTGCAGAAGGGGTTTATAAGGGCCGAACTTATTAAGTTCGATGACATCAAGAAGTTAGGAGGCGAAGACGCGGTCAAGGCCCAGGGCAAATTTTATCTTAAAGGCAAAGAATATATAGTAGAAGACGGAGATATATTAAGTATTAGATTCAACGTTTAACCTCCCCGCAAAAAACTCCCGCGTTAGTTATTTGAGCAGTGTGCATAATTCCTTCGTCCTGCTTCGCTTCGCTCGCAGTCCTCGCAATGACGTGTTATGAATTATGCACGCCCGTCTTATTTGATGAAAAATCAAATTTTTCTTGACAAATATGAAAACGTGTGATACACTCTTTCTATAGATAATACGGGAAGAGTTTCTATGAATATAAAATCAACAACCTTTAAGATAATCTC
>MHFG01000039.1 GCA_001804065.1 Omnitrophica bacterium RIFCSPHIGHO2_02_FULL_46_20 | reverse complement strand
TGTTTAAGGTCCTTCAGCGCCTACAATGCTCCCGTTGGTCGCATTGCTTAACGGCGCTTCAGGATCAATTTTACTTCGTAAAATTGGAGGTTAAGGGATGAACAAGGCATCGCAATGGAAATTGCTTGGGATCATAGCGCTTACTATCGCAGCGATATACTTGATAATACCGCCATTTTCAATAAAAGATAAGGAAGGGCATGTCGTCCAGAAAGGGAAGATAAATCTCGGTCTCGACTTACAGGGCGGGATGCACGTCGTCCTAAAGGTGGATATCGCCAAGGTTCCTATAGAGGCTAGAAAAGACGCTGTCGAACGAGTCATAGAGATTATCAGAAACAGGATAGATCAGTTCGGCGTAGGCGAGATGTCCATACAGAGACAGGGCAAAGAGAACATTATTGTGCAGCTGCCCGGGGTCACAGACAGGGAGCGCGCGCTGGATATCATAGGCAAGACTGCCCATCTTGAATTTAGATTGGTTTCAGATAACGCGGAAGATATGAAAAAAGCTCTTAATAAAGAAGAGGTTCCAGGCGGCGAGTTGCTATATCATGAAAGCGAAAGAGGCGGCAGGGAGCCGCTCTTAGTCGCGAAGGAAGCCTCTCTGACAGGCGATTTAATAGTCAACGCGAAAACAGATTTCAGCGCCAGTGGATTCGGCGAACCATACGTTTCGTTGGCGCTCAATCCCAAGGGTTCCGAACTATTCTATGCGATTACACAGGCGAATGTCGGGAAAAGATTAGCCATAGTTCTTGACGGAAAAGTCCAGTCAGCGCCCGTAATACGTGAACCGATCCCGTCCGGTCAAGCGCAGATAAGCGGAAATTTCTCCGTTGAGGAAGCTAATGACCTTGCGATAGTCTTGAGGGCAGGCGCATTACCGGCCCCTGTCATAGTGGAAGAGGAAAGGACTATCGGGCCGTTACTCGGAGCGGATTCCATCAAAAAGGGGCTTAACGCGGCGGTCATAGGAACTATCATGGTAGTCGGGTTCATGATTCTATATTACCGCCTTGCGGGATTGATCGCGGATTTCGCGCTCATATTGAACGTCCTTCTGATATTGGCGTGTCTTTCGCTATTCAAAGGAACCCTTACCTTGCCGGGTATCGCCGGTTTGATATTGACCATAGGTATGGCTGTCGACGCGAACGTCTTGATCTATGAAAGGATAAGAGAGGAGTTGAAACTCGGTAAGTCTTTAAGGGCAGCTATAGCGTCAGGTTATCATAGGGCGCTTTCAGCGATAATTGATTCAAACGTCACCACTATGGTCGCCGCCGTTCTTATCTTTAAATTCGGGACAGGGCCGATCAGGGGGTTTGCGGTTACTTTAACGATAGGCCTTTTGGCAAACCTTTTCACAGCCATAGTATGCACCAGGGTTATCATGGAGCTATTATACGACCAGTTTGGATTGTCAAAGCTGAACTTTATGCATATATTCCGCAAAGAAACTAACTTCGATTTTATAGGTAAGAGGAGAATATGCTACATATTATCCGGCATATTCATAATAGGCGGCATAGCGTTTTTTATAATACGCGGCGATAAGAATTATGGAGTCGATTTTTCAGGAGGGACTCTGCAGCAATTCGTGTTTGAAAAGAGCGTAAAACTTAATGACATAAGGGAAATCCTCAAAGGCATAGGCCGCGGAAGCGCGGCTATTCAACAATATGGTAATCCAAAAGAGATCATCGTTAGAACGCAGGATAATATCACAACGCAGCTGACCGGCGAGTTCAAACAAAAAATGGCGGACAATCCGTTTCAAATATTACGCGTTGAAACCGTCGGCCCGGCAGTGGGAAAAGGCTTGAGGAAGAATGCGCTTATGAGCCTTGCATTGGGCCTCTGCGGTATCGCGCTTTATGTCATGATAAGGTTCGATTTAAAATATGGATTGGCCGGCATAATCGCCCTAATTCATGATGTAATCGTTGCCGGCGGCGCCATGGCTTTGATGGGCAGGCAATTTGACCTGACGGTAATCGCCGCATTATTGACGATAGCCGGTTATTCTATAAACGATACGGTCGTTATATACGATAGGATAAGAGAGAACCTGCGTATAGTCAGAAAGGGCAGCTTTAGCGATATAGTAAATTTGAGCGTAAATCAGATGTTAGGCAGGACGATATTGACGACCGGCGTTACGATGCTCGCTGTTATCGCTCTCTTAATTTTCGGCGGCGAAGTGCTGAATAATTTTTCATTCTGTATTTTTGTCGGCTTCTTAACGGGCGTCTATTCCACGGTTTATATCGCAAGCCCCATGGTAATATCATGGCACGGGAAACTATCAGGGAAGAGATAATCGTATAATTCTATGGATAGTGACCAAGCAGCGCGATTCAAAGAGATAAGGCGCATCCTGCTGTTTACATTGGCATTGAACTGGGCCGTGGCCATAGCGAAGATAGCGTATGGTTTGATTACGCGGTTTACCAGTATGACAGCGGATGGTTTTCATTCTCTCTCAGACGGGGCCTCAAATATAATAGGCTTGATCGGCGTAACGCTTGCCTGCAGGCCGGCAGACAAATACCATCCCTACGGCTACAAAAAATACGAGACACTATTTGCGTTAGGCATAGCAGGCCTTCTGTTTTTAGCGTGTTTCGAACTCGCGTCAAAAGCTATTGAGCGTTTTCACCATCCCATTAATCCTAAGATAGATATCGGAAGCCTTATAGTGACGTTAGGAACGATGGCCGTTAATATATTCGTCATGAGTTACGAATATAAACAGGGAAAGCGCCTTAATAGCGATATCCTTGTATCGGATTCCGCGCATACGAAAGCGGATATATTTACGTCGCTCTCTGTCATTGCCGCCATGATCGTCATTAAAATGGGATATCCTATCCTTGACCCTATCGTGACATTTATGATAGCGCTTTTTATAGCATATACGGCTTTTTCAATCGCCAGGCAAAGTTCGAACATTCTCTGCGACGCTATTATGTTGGATGATAAAAGAGTGGCGAACGTAGTCTTATCTATTAAAGGGGTCGAGGCCTGCCACAAGATAAGGACGCGCGGTAGGATTGACGATATACATATAGATCTTCACGTACAGGTAAATCCCGATATGCGCGTTGATAAGGCTCATCAGATAAGTTATCAAATAGAAAACGCTGTTAAGGGCGGGATACACGGTGTTACCGACGTAGTCGTTCACATAGAGCCGCAAAAAAAAATAGGTGAACTAAATAAATGCGTAAAATATGGCGGATAAAAGATCCTAACTTGGCCGTTCAGAAGAACTTCTATTCTGAGCTGAAGATCTCAAAAATAACCGCGCAGCTTTTATCCAATAGAGGTATCGACAACGCAAAGGAAGCGGCGGAATTTCTCGCCTGTTC
Source organism: Omnitrophica bacterium RIFCSPHIGHO2_02_FULL_46_20 (assembly GCA_001804065.1). Classification (GTDB taxonomy): domain Bacteria; phylum Omnitrophota; class Gorgyraeia; order 2-01-FULL-45-10; family 2-01-FULL-45-10; genus MHFG01. Next base: position 3,087 of record MHFG01000039.1, on the reverse strand, counting down.
ACTGTCGTCTTGCCACGATCCTTTTCTTCTCAAAGATATGGAGAAAGCGGCAGCGAGGATCAAAAAGGCTATACGCGGTAAAGAGAACATACTGATCTATGGAGACTACGATGTGGACGGAATGACAAGCGCGGCGCTCCTCTATACAGCGCTGAAGCATTTGGGCGCTATAGTCGAAACATATATACCTAATAGACTTGAAGAAGGTTACGGTCTTAATGTCGCTGCCATAAAAAAAGCATATAAGAACGGAATGTCACTGATAATAACAGTCGACTGCGGCATAGGTTCGTTTAAGGAGATCGAATATGCGAGGGCATTCAAGATAGACGTGATCGTGACCGACCATCATGAAATAGTAGGATCGCGCCTTCCGCCCGCTTACGCGATAATAAATCCGCTGCAGGAATCTTGCGAGTATCCTTTTAAACATCTTGCGGGCGTGGGCCTTGCATATAAATTGGCTAAGGCGCTATACGAAGGGACATCATTTTTTGCTGAAGACTTTCTCGATCTCGTTAGCCTTGGCACCATAGCCGATATAGTTCCTCTGAAAGGAGAGAATAGAATACTTGCCAAGCATGGGTTGGATGAGATCAACAAGAGAAACAGGGTTGGCCTGGAAGCGCTTACAGAAGCTTCCGGCTTAAGCGGAAAAGACGTTTCGAGCGGCCACATAGGTTTTATATTAGGGCCGCGAATAAACGCTATGGGCCGCGTTGGATCCCCGCAAAAGGCTTTAGAACTATTATTGACAGACGATAAAGAAGAAGCCATGAAGCTGGCGAAGACGCTAAATGATGAGAATAGGAACAGGCAGAAGATAGAATCGGGAATACTTGAGGAAGCGCTTTCTAAAATCGAGAGAGAAGTTAATTTTAAGCACCACAAGGTGATCGTGCTTGGAAGCGAAAAATGGCATCCGGGCGTAATCGGCATTGTAGCTTCAAGGATTGCGGATAGGTATTACCGGCCGACAATACTCGTATCTCTGGATGGAAAATTCGGGAAAGGTTCGGGCAGGAGCGTAGAGGATTTCAATCTCTTCAAGGCGCTTTCGAAGTGCAGAGATCTGCTTGTAACATTCGGCGGGCATGAATCTGCCTGCGGTATAACTATAGAAAAAGACAGGATCGACGCGTTCAGGGAAAAAATAAATATCGCGGCCGGCCAAGATGTTAATGAACAGATCTTTTCCCCGCGGCTCGACATAGATATGGACATACCGCTTAATATGCTGACTGAAGACATTATAGGCGAGATCGAGAGCCTGGCCCCTTTTGGGGAAGAGAATCCTCGTCCCGTATTTTCGTCTCGCAACCTCATAATCAAGGATGGCCCGAGGCAAATAGGCAGAAACGGTTTTAAAATGTGGGTAACCGACAACGCCGTTACCTGCGAAGCGGTAAGTTTTGGCAGGGGAGGGCTTGAACCTCCTAATCTCGGTTCGGGCGTGGACCTTGCTTATATACCATCTATAAATAATTGGCAGGGAGTTCAATCAATACAATTAGAGCTGAAAGATATAAAGCCCTTTAATCCTTCGATAAAAAGTGAAGGGATCAAGGCCGAAAAGTAACGCAGGCCACCTTATCGAAGATGCTTATCCTGTCCCGTCCCTCATTTTTAGACCTGTACAGAGCCTCATCGGCCGCTTTTACAAAATCTGTATAATTTTCGCGGACATCTTCTATCATTACGATACCGGCGCTCATCGTTGCCTTCACGGTTTCACCCTTGTCTGTCTTGAGTTCAATAGAACTGACTAAATTCCTCAATCTCTCCGCGTATTTTACCGCATCTAGGCGTTTCATGCCCGGGATGATTACGCAAAATTCCTCTCCGCCGTAGCGGGCGATGACATTATTTTTCCTCGAATGATTCTTCAGGTTTTTCGCTATAGACTTTAATACGACATTTCCGAACTCATGGCCGTATGTATCGTTTATTCTTTTAAAATGATCGATATCATATATTACGAGGGCAAGATTTTTACGAGAGTAGAACGCGTTTTTCAATTCTCGCTTTAGCCGCAATTCAAAATATCTGTATACATACAATCCCGTAAGGCCGTCTGTAGCAGCCTCTTTTCTTAGCGCGATATTTTCCACGACAAGTACGACGTACCTTGTCCCGTGTAAAACTGCCGTAGCCGCCGCGATGAGAAAGATAGGGCCGAAAGAATCAATTATTATATGCTGTAGGAACAGAAAAAATCCCAGAAAGAAAGAAGCGATAATCAACAAACCGCTCAAAAAAGCTCCGGTTAATATTGGAAGCCTCATCCCGCCCCAGGAAGCTATCAAAACAAACAGGAAAATAAGCGCGAAGTTCATATTGTTCGCCGCGTAGCGGAAGAAGTTTTTATTTATATAGGTAAGAGTTTCATTAAGGTCAATAAGCAGGCCGGGCATCGCGCCTAACGGCGTATTGTATGTGTCATGGAAGGATTCGGATATTACGCCAAAGAATACGAGCTTATTTTTTAATAACGAAATATCAGCCGACTCCTTAATTATCTTATATGCCGGAATGTAGTTGAATTTATCGGATGTGCCGAAAAATTTGATATACGCTGTGCCGTCTTTTGACAACGGAAGCGAGAGCGCCAGGTTGCCGGCAGGTGTATCAAGCATGCGGCTTGCCACTTTTAGGGAGAGAGAATAGTCTATAATATTACCGGACTCTGATAGGAAATAAGGCCTCATTCTTCTTATGACGTTATCAGCGTCTCTTGGTTTATTGACAAAACCGAAATCAGCCAAGTTTAAGGCTATTATATGGTCCGGTATGACATATTTACCATCGCTGCCAAAGTATGCCGCGCTGAAAACATTTTTAGCGCTCTTTAACGAATTTATCAGAATAAGGTCTTCTTGCGGGTCAACACTTTTTCCGGCAAAGACAAGGTCAGCGCAAATAATGGCAGGGGAGCCTTTAGATATCTTCTTTATAGTATCGGCGATTACGCTTCTCGGCCAAGGCCATTGCGTATTCATCTCTCGTAATGATTCGTCATCAATCGCGACTAAAACGACGCCTGTACCGGCCTTCGGCATAGGGATTAATTTGGAGCTTAAGCCAAAG
>MHFG01000038.1 GCA_001804065.1 Omnitrophica bacterium RIFCSPHIGHO2_02_FULL_46_20 | reverse complement strand
ATCGCAATGGCCGTCAGGATAAAATATAACACCATTCCTGTCGCCGCTTAGGCTCAGGCCCTGCGGCAGGCCAAAAAGTTTACCGAACCTGCCCGCCGCTTTTTTATATACAGGCGGCTTTGCCGGGGAGACTGCCTCAAGAAGCTGATATTTGCCATTCTTGAAGTCGAAAGCGATCTTATAATTTTTTCTTTCGAGCACAGCCATTTCCTGGGCGTAATTTATCAATTTGGATATGCCAAAAGATGTATCTCTGGCGGAAAGGTCTGAAAAGGTTTTTTTAAATATTGGGGTGGAAAGTCCTATAAGGATCAATACCAAAAGCGTAACTAATGTTAATTCTATTAATGTAAACCCCGCAGATGCTGCCTCTAACGGGGTAAGCCCTGAGCGCCGTCGGCGAGAAGCCGTCATTTAGCCGTCTCTTCATCCAAATTGTTAATCTCATCACCTGCGCCTTCCGCGCCGGATTTTCCATGAGAGATCAGGTCATAATCGCCGCGCGTGCCGGGATATTTATACGTATATGGGTTGCCCCAGGGGTCTAGAGGTTTTTTCTTTAAATAAGGCCCCTTCCAATTGAGCGCGTTAGACGGCCTTACCATAAGGTCTTCCAGTTTTTCCGGATAGGTGCCGTTGTCAATCTCATACAGATCCAATGCTGACGCCAGATTCACCTCGATGTCGGCGCGCGCCGCGGCTCTCTTCGCCTGCTCGGCCCTACCGGCAAGCCTGGGCGCCACCATGGCTACCAAAACGCCTATGATAATAACAACGAGCATAAGCTCGACTAATGTAAACCCCGTTAGAGATTTCTTAATCGCCATGATTATCCTCCGCTCTCTGAACTTACCCCCCTCACCCTTCCCTCTCCCCTTTGGGGAGAGGATTAAGGTGAGGGAAAAAAGAAATTCCTATGGTACTGAACTATTACTCATCTTACCAGAAAGTTCATCTCAAATATAGGTAAAAGCATGGATATAACGATAAAGCCGACTATCATACCAAGCGTTAATATCAATACCGGCTCAAGTAAAGACATCATTATCTTGATAGCCTCATCGGATTCCCTCTCGTAGCCCAATGCTACTTTTAAAAGCGATTTCTCTATGTGGCCGCCCTCTTCTCCTATAGCTATCATATTTATAACCGCGTGAGGTATGGATTTTGAGCCGCTAAGGCCCTGCGCCAGGCCGGAGCCCTCTCTCACGGCAACGGCCGCTTTTTCGATCTCACTCTTAATAATGGCGTTACCCATTGTTTCTAAGACTATCTGTAACGCGCCGAGTATAGGCACGCCGTTTTCCAGAAGCGTGGCGAGCGTCCTCGTAAATCTCGCTATCTCAAGTTTTTTTACCAGCCGGCCGAATATCGGCAAATTTAATTTGAAACGGTCTATCGCGAGCCTGCCTTCGGGCGTATTATATATCTTCACAATAGTCATCACGATCCCCGCCGAAAAAAGCATAAGGATCGGCCAGTAATTCCTTATCACGCCGCTCATGCCTAACAATATCTGCGTAGGAAGAGGCAGTGCCTGCCCAAAATCTGAAAACATGACCGTCATCTTTGGCATGACAAAGGTCAGCAAAATTATTATGGTGGTAAGGCCTACTACGGTCATAAGAATAGGGTAGGCTAAAGCGGTTCTTATCTTGGTCTGGATCTCGAGCTGTTTTTCAAAAAAACCTGATAATCGCGTTAAAATATTGTCAAGCATGCCCCCTGCCTCGCCGGACCTTACCATGTTTACATACAGATTCGAAAATACCCTGGGATGTCTTGAGAGGGCATCGGATAAAGGATTGCCGCTAACGCAGAAATCCCTGATATCCAGGATGACTTTTTTCAGTTTCTTATTTTCGGTTTGCTCATGCAGTATATTGAGCGCTTTGGCTATTGTGATGCCGGCCCCCAGAAGATCGCAAAGCTGTCTTGTAAAATCAGTGATATCTTTAATGCTTATCTTATCGGAAAAATAGGACTTGTAAGATTGGGGACTGTTTAAGGCAGCGGCCTCTTCCTCGAGCGATAAGAGATAATATCCCATCCGGCTTATCTTTTGAATCGCCGCATTCTTAGAGTCGGCGATCAGCGTGCCGCGTATTACATCCTTGGGGCCCGTCTTGGCCTCATATACAAATATAGCCATAGAATACCACGCCTTTACAGGCGCGGTTCCTTTATTTACCCCGCCAGTTTTGCTTCGCAAAACTAACGGCGGGGTTATCCGCCTACACGCCTCGGTGTGACATCCGCCGAAGCACCTTTGCATTATTTATTGATTGCGAAGGCGGATAGATCATTCTTCTAGACTTTCCCCCTGCGTTACCCTCATGACCTCGCCCGGCGTTGTTATACCCGTCTTTATTTTTTCCCATCCGTCCTGGCGAAGCGTCCTCATGCCCAGGCTCAAAGCTTTTTTCTTGATCTGATCCGAAGACGATCTTCTAAGCACAAGCTCTCTTATTGGCTCGCTCATAACTAATATTTCATAGATGGCGGTTCTGCCTTTGTAGCCGGTGAATCTACAGGATTCACAGCCTTTACCTTCATGCAATTTTATTTTAGATAAATCCAGGCGCGATACGCCAAGCTCTCTCAGTATTTCTTTGTCCGGCCTAAATTCTCTCTTGCAATTATCGCATATAACTCTCACAAGGCGCTGCGCTATAAAGCACTCTACCGCAGACGCCACTAAAAATGGCTCGACTCCCATGTCTATAAGCCTTGTCACGCCGCCCGCGGCGTCATTGGTGTGAATAGTAGAAAATACTAGGTGGCCCGTTAAAGCTACTCTTATCGTTATTTCAGCGGTTTCATAATCTCTGACTTCTCCTACCATCATAACGTCCGGATCGTGCCTGAGCATGGATCTAAGCGCGTTCGCGAAAGTAAAACCAATCTTGGGCTGGACCTGCATCTGCATAATGCCTTTAAGCTGATATTCTATGGGGTCTTCTATCGTTATTATTTTTTTATCCCTGTCGTTTATCTTGCTTAAAGACGCGTAAAGCGTTGTCGTCTTGCCGCTTCCAGTAGGGCCTGTAACAAATATGATGCCGTGAGGCTTTTTTATCATTTTTTCCAGTATTTCAAGATCTCTTTTCAAAAGCCCCAGGTTTTGCAGGCCGAAGAGGATGTTTGAAGAAAGGATCCTTATCATGACACTTTCGCCGAATGGCGTGGGCATTATGGAGACTCTTAAATCAACCTTGTCATCGCCTATCTTTATCCTTATACGGCCGTCCTGAGGCAGGCGTCTTTCGGCTATGTTAAGATTGGCCATTATTTTTATGCGCGATATTATCGCGGATTGAAAATTCTTGATGGCCTGAGGGACTTTCGTTTCATGGAGAACGCCGTCTATCCTGTATCTGACTAAAAGCTCATCCTCAAAGGGCTCTATATGAACATCTGTCGCCCTGTCCCTGTAGGCCTCCAACAGCACCTGATTTACAAATTTTATTATAGAGGCATCTTCCGCCGATTCGATTAAGTCCTGCGTCTCCTGATGCTGAACGCTTATAATTTTTTCCTGCGGTGTATCCGGCGCTATTCTCTCTATGGTCTCGGCGCCCACCCCGTAGTATTTCTTTATCGCCTCCAGGATATCCATCCTGCTCGCCAGGACCGTCTTTACCTCTTTTTTCAGCAAGAGTTTTATATCGTCTATGGTATGTATGTCCATGGGGTTGACCATCGCGACGGTTATTATATTATTTTCTATTTTTATCGGCATCAGTTCGTAATGGCAGGCGAATTTTGCGGGTATTTCATTTATTGTCGCGGCATCTATCCGGAGATCTCTCAATATTACATACTCTATCCCTAACTGCTCGGACAGCGCGGTATAGAACTGGCCAGCGGTTATGAGGCCTAATTTTATTAATGTCTCACCCAGTAAATCCTTGCGCTGTTCCTGGTCTAACAGCGCCCTCTCCAGGGACTCCATATCAATGAGCCCCTTCATGATCAAAAATTGCCCGATAAGTTCAGGTTGCAGCGGCATACACCCTTCTAACTTTTATAATAATATAGATTATACCGCCTCGCATCTATAGAGAAAACGGCATCTCCTCTCTTCCTCCGTAGCTGGTCTCTATAATAAGCTTATAGTTTCTCTTGGATAGTAAGAAGGTCTGGAGATAAAGGCCTTTTCCGGGCCTATAGCTTAGGTTTCCCTGCTTGACGATCTTCCCCGTATTAGTATCCATTAAGCTATAATGCAGGCAGTTATCAGCATGATAGGGAGTTGTTTTAACTTCTAAGCTTACTTCTGTATTAATGGGTTTAGGCTTAAAGAAAAGTTTTGTCTCTAAGCTGTCGGGGTTTTCAAAAGGGTTGATGATTTGAGGGGAAGTCTTGGCTTCTTTGTCACTTTCCACTTCCACGGCGTATCGGGCAAGGGGAAGATTGCCTATAAGACATGAGTAATGGTTTTGTATTCTCTTAAAATCTAATCTTCCTTTCCTTACGACTATACCCGCATTATCCTTGAGTATATAGCTAAGCTTGGCATTCGGCTGGAGAGAGGAAGCGGCCCTTAGATCTATATTGAGTTTACAGCCCTTTCTCTTGAAAGAAGTCTCAAGGGTAAGTTTTTCTCCGCCATTATTCACGGTAATGAGCATGCTGTCTTCAGCGCTATTTCCCGCATCATTAAAGGCTTTGGCTTTTATCGTATACATATAGCCGTCAGAAACGGTTTTGCTATTCCAATCAATCTCATAAGGAAAATCATAATCAACCTCAAGTAATGCGTTATCTATATAAAATTCCACCCGGTTTATCCCTACATCATCAAGAGCGGCGGCTTTAATTTTGATTACGCCCTTAACCTCGGCATTCCTTAAAGGCTCGGTTATGGAAACAGAGGGAGCTTCGGTGTCAGGGATCTCCTCAATATATACAGGCTCTTTATTAAATTCTATTTCCAGCAAACCATTTGGATTGACAATTTTTGTAAGCGAATCAAATTTTCCTTGCCCATCGGGTATTGCCTTAACCATCTGAATATTTCTCCCGGCAAATTCGGGTAGATTTATCGAAACTGCGGCCGGCAGAGGAAGTTCGTAACGCTGTGGAGTATTTTGGGTATTGTCATAATAGTAATAATCAAGCCAAGCGACATAATTGGTTTTATTCTCGCTATTCTTAAATTCATAGACAAAGGCGTTAAACCTTGAATCGCCGGGAACTGGGGCAGAATACACTTGGCTGAAAGTTTTAAAATCAGCGTCTTTTAACTTCTCTATCAGGAACTTGTAAGTGTAGAAGGATAATTTGGGCTTAAAATATTCCTCTTCGGTAGTTGTGCCGCCGTTTTTTATACCGTTGAAAATTAACCCCGTATAGTTGAAAAAATTATGTTCTTCTCCTTTAAAAGCCGTATGCTCTAAAATCGTTGACCAATTTATCAGTCTAACGTCTTTAGACAAAAGATAGACCGCTCTTTTTACCAAGAAAGCGGCCTGGTCTTTCTCATCCTGCAAAAGGAGCTTGCGGCCGCTATTAGCTGGTTTTTCTACTTCTAAATCTTTTCCTGTATATGTCCCCCCTTCTTTAGTAATTAAAGGTTTGCCATTAAATCCATAGCCATCTAATAAATCCCGGTAAATTTGAAAGTATCTATAAGTCTCATTTTTATATTGATAAAGATTTGTGTTTGGCAGCGCACTCTCCAGGGCGGGCCTATTGTTTCCGACCCATATCTTTTCATATTCTGAAGCCACGGCGTAGGTGTGGTAATCCCATACATCAAAACAGCCGGTCCGGTAACAAGAACTGTTTATGTCGGCTTTTTTCTTTTCGAGTTCCGCTAAAACCTGAGCATAGAAATCAAGTTTGGAACTTGCGGAAGGGCCGCCGAGAATTACAATGGCGTCGGGATTTTTGGCTTTAATAATAGAATAGGTAATTTCTACCAGTTTAAGATAACTATTGATGTCATAAATATCTTGAGAAGTTTTATACTCATCGGCCGGTTCGTTGAAAAGAAACCACCCCGCTACTTGAGCGCCATATCTATCTACAACTTTTGCAACATATTCTTTATAGTAGGTAAAATCTAAATCTGTCTGCGGCGGCTGTATCACATCATTTTCATTATTTTTGGTAAGTTTATATTTATTATTATCGTTTACTATTATTTCCCAATCGCCTTTGGGGTTAATTACAAAAAGTATTTTTGCATCCGCGTCTTCATACGCTTTTATAAGATTATCATAAAATCCAAAATCGAGAGTTATTAAGTCGTTATAGGAAGGCTGCGAAGAGAAGATATACCCATACCCGTAATTTAATTTTTCAACCCTTTTTCTAAACACGCTGTCTGTAACCCAGCCGACCCCTAAATCTTTTAGGGTGTCGGTTATAATTTCCTGGTAAGTTTTCCCCAATTTAGGATCTGAAGCCATCAAGTCTTGCCAATCTGGAAATGGATTAGTAACGCCAAAAGGTATCGGCTCTTTTTTGTCTTCAGCCCCTATGCTCCGCGTAATTACCATTATTCCTGTTATTGCT
>MHFG01000037.1 GCA_001804065.1 Omnitrophica bacterium RIFCSPHIGHO2_02_FULL_46_20 | reverse complement strand
TATTAAATTTTCTACGAAAATTTAATAGGAGGTGGTTTTGATAAAAAAAATATTTGTAGTATCAATCCTTGCTATTCTGACAGCGGCCTTTGTCCACGCCGCGGGGGCCGCCGATAAGGGCTCTTCTTTTAGTATTCTGGAAGCCGGCGAAAAAGGCGCGTTCAACATCGGTCCGGCAATAGGCGAGCTGACTTCCAAATTCGAGAAGTCAGCGGATAAAGATGTCCTTGTATTTGATTACTCGATATTCAAGGGGGCTATCATAGGCGTATGGACAAAAAGTTTTCCTGATAATCTGGGCGCTTCCGCGGCGGATGCCGTAAAAATCGGCGTCAAAGCGCCTAACCTTGATCAACTGGATCAAGTTTCAGTAAAAGTTGAGATAAAGGGAATAAAAGATGTGCAGACCATCCCGGTGCGGCGTCTTAAGCCGGGTTGGAACTATGTTCGAGAAGCGATTAATTGGAATACGATAGGCGGCTTGAGAGAGGTAGTTTTTGTCGTCAGTCCCATGAAGGCAGGGCCGTCCGCGGGCGATCCGATGTGGTGGTTCAGCTCTACGGCAGCCGCGCCGATGGAAAGCGCCAAGAAGGTGGACGGGATACTGTATCTCGATCTGGATTTCTACAAGCTTACATTCATACAAAAGCACGCCGCGTTTATAAAATATGGCCTGGTGTTTTTGATGAGCCTTGTCATAGCGTTGTTCGCGGCCCTTATTGACGCTCTCTTCGCTTCAAATCGAACCTCCGGCGGCAATATCGATTATTCGCGGCGTTCGATCCTATCAATCCTTCGATCATGCTCAAGGTTGATACTAAGCAAAGTCGAAGTATCAAGGTTTAAACGGGATTTTATCTATGGCATAGCGGCCGTATTTATTATAGGGGTTTGTTTCGGCGTATTCTCCATGGGAGCTATCAACTCATTGGACGCGGGCCTTGGTTTTGGTTTTCTGGCGGTAGGATTAGCGGGCGCGTTGATCGCGCAAATTTTGAAAAAAGGACTCGTAGGCAAATCTCTCACCCCCGTTGAAATTTTTCAGAATATTCTACTGACAGGTTTTCTAGCGGCTTCATCAAGCAGGCAGGCGCTATTGCAGGCCCCTTCCTCATGGAGCCATATCTTGATGTTAAGTAATATTGCAGCGGCGCTGTTTTTCTTGATTTATCACGTGTCGAATGCCTGCTCTCTCGCTTCCTCAGGCAAACATTTAAAACCTATTACAGGGGCATTGATCGTCGGCGCGCCGTATCTTTTCAATTGGCTGCTTTTATTGGAGAATGCGAGTATTCCGCATGTTCTTGGATCTCTTTTAACAGCAGGCGCTCTAAACGGCCGGCCTGTGATCCTTGAGATTATAGGCCGGCTTATTATCGTATTCGTTTTCAATGAAGCCATTTCGAATCTCATCAGTCTGGCGGCCAAGGGTAAATTGGTTAATACGCTCAAGGCTCATCTGTTCACATTTTTTGTCTCCTTAGCGATTGCCTTATCTACGGATATCGCGGACCTGGGGTCGAGCGCAAGCGTCGCCTCCCTGCCGATAGCGCTTAGGGCCATAGCTTGTGTTTTGACAGCCATGCTTTCGTATGCGGGGCTTTGGGGGGAAGTTTATCTCATTACGGGAATGATACTTGATGGCCTTCGCCGCATAGCGCCTTCGCGGGAGACCATCTCCAAAAATATTATCACAGGTATGAGGAAAGGTATGGCGTACAGCGGTATCTTAATGGCATTTATGTACGCGCTCAAGATGCTGCTTGACGCAAATGCGCTGCAGGCAGTGACGAAGGCTTTTCCTATAATCGTAGGCATCCTGGCGGGGGCGTTAGTTTTCCCGCTGCTTAAGACTATCATTGAGACTTTTGACGGCAGCATCCGGTTTTTTGAGAGGATGCGCTATTCCTGCCGCGACGTTAGTCTATACGCGCGGGGCGCTGTTGCCGGATATGGGTTTGCTTACATGGTTACGCGTAAACTTTTTCAGCAGGAGATGCCTGACAGGATCCTCTTCGGCCTGATCATCGGCCTCGCCGCATCCAGCGGTGTCAGCATCTTAAGGGATATAATGTATGCTTTGCGAGGCCGGGGCAAGCTTCAGTCATGGAGGCTTTATTTTATTGACGGAGTTCTTGGGGCTTTCGTAGGAAGCGCGGCGGCATTCTATCTTGACGCGCTGCAGATTCCCGTGATCATCGAAAAATTCAAGCTCTACACAAGTTCTAATTTTCCCGCGGTGGATTATATCACATATCCGTTGGTCAACAAATGGGGCCGCGTTAATCTGGGGACTTATAGCGGCGGGGTTAAGCTGCTCTTCGCCGAGTCGGTAGCGGGCGTTATCAACTGGTCCATCGCGGCATGGCTATTTGCCGTAAACAAAGTATTCATGCAGGCATACTTCGATAAAGACAAAACGCCGATAAAATTTTTCTTCTCGAAAGCGGGATTCGCTCAACTGATAGAGCACATGCTGTATGTCTTGCGGTGGGGCTTGTGGATGTCGCCTATTATATTTACGTTTCTGCGCATGATGCCTAACCCGACCTGGTATAACCAGGACGGCGCTATTCGCACAGTCTTTGCCATTTACAATAATATCACTATGTCCGCGCAGGATTTCCAGGCATGGAGCCTAAAGATATTTATCTACATCCTGGCGTTTGATTTCTTCAGAGTCCTTATCTGGATGGACCATATGGGGTTGCGCGTAGCGACGCTGGTTAACCTGAGCTTTATCGGCCTTGATAAACTTGACGAACGAATCGCGCGTTTCATCGGCCCGTCCGCGGCCCAGCGGTATATTCCGGAAGGCGTTAAAAGGTTCGCGACATGGGCTCCTTTGCTTATACCTTTCTACCTTCCGCGCGGACAGGCATGGGATTACGTGTGGAGCACCTCGGAAGCCATTCAAAACGCGGCAGGAGGAGGGGGGGTAATTTCTACATTGCAGTCTCTGGCGTTACCCCAGGCGCTGGCTCTCGTTGTTTTAACCATTCTCATTTGTACGGGTATTTCTTTTGTCATCCGTTCGCTGTATCGTCGGTCTCGGCGCCGCCGCGAAAACAGCTGCGAACTTACTAACAGAGAATACAAAGTTGTTCTCAAAGAAAGCGGCGAAGCTTACAGCGAACTTATTCACAAGGAGTGCGATATAAGCAGGCGCTCATATGACATCATTGATCCTTGCGGCAGAGTCCTATATCTTGTGGACGCTTCTTTGCCGGCCGATGACAAAAGGCGTTATTGGCCGATAGCGGGAAATTTTCCTAAAGACAGTTTTCCCGCGTCCAATATTGAAAAAGGCGAAGACTCTCTTAAAATAGTCAATACGAATAATGGTGTTAGAACAACGATCGATATCGTCCTGCCGGATCAGGATTCTACGGCAGAGATTTGGACAATAACAGTTGAGAATCTTACGGATATATCCCGTCGGTTAAAGATTATCCCATATCTGGAATGGGTGTTGAACGGCGGGCTTCACGATAGATTTCATACGCAGTATGCCAGGTTGTATCCTGAAATGGAATACGCGAGTCAAGCGAACGCTATCCTGTGCTGGCAGAAGAGCACAAGATCCATGGGTATCCTGGCGGCCGATATAGCCGCGCAGGGATTCCTGACCTCGCGCGTGGATTTCATCGGCCGGGCGCGGAGTATTTGGTCCCCGAGAATATTAGAGACGCTGAATTTCCTGCCTGCTCAAGATACCGCTCCGTATCCGACGTTTGATCCAATAGGAAGCCTGATGCTGGATATTTCAATAGATCCAAAAGCTTCTAATTCAACGCGCCTCTTGATCGGTTATAGTAAGAATAAAGAAAACGCCATTTCGCTGATAAATAAGTTTTTAAAGCCGCAGGTAGTTAAGGCGGCTTCCCAAGAAGATAAAAAGCGGTCGCCTCTGATCGGGCACGGCGAAATTCCTCCGGGGACGCCTCGGCCATACTTTAAATTTATCGACAACGGCAATAAGTTATTGATCCATACTCCTTTTACGCCTCGGCCTTTTGATCACGCGATGTCTAATGCCGCGCATTCCGTAGTAGTAACCAACCGCGGGCTCCACACCTCTTCAAACGGCAATTCACAGCAGAACCGCCTTACGCCGGATTGGCCTGATACTGTTACAAAAGAGATACCCACAGAAGCCATATATCTGTACGATCCGGATATAGACGAATGGTATTCTCCGACTTATCATCCGCTGAATGATCCAGGCGCTAAGAATGAGTCAGAGTTCGGAGTTGACGGGACAGCCTTGTTTCGCATGACGCATGGAACTCTTTCGACTGAGCTGACGGTGTTTGTCCCGCCGGATGATCCCGCGGGAGTTTACTTATTGACCATAAAAAACAACGCGGACAATCCCCGGCGGCTTCGGATCGCCCCTTACTTCGAGATGGTGCTGGCATTTCAGCCTGAAAGGTCAGGGCCTCTGCAAGTACGTCGTGATAAGGGGTCAAATGCCTTGTTCTTCGAGAATCCGCGCAACACTTTCCGCTCCGGATGGGCCTTCGTCTCCATGTCAATAGCGGCCGAGTGCATGGAAACGAAGCGCGGCAGATTTTTTGGGTCAGGCCGCTCGGTTACTCGTCCGTTCATGGTGGAAAAGGGTTTGCCGGATATCTGCGAGATGACTGACGATAGGGCAATAGCTTCTTTTCTCGGGACGGTGGAGATACCTCGGCACGGAGAATGCACTGTAGCGGTCATCCTTGGGCAGGCCGATAGTAGAAAACAGGCGGCGGCGTTGGTTCAAAAATATAAAGATATCAAAACAGCGCGAAAGAGTCTTGAAGATACGAGGAAATGGTGGCTCGGCCTTATGGGGACAGTCGTGATTGAGACAAATTCTCCGGAGTTTGACTGGTTCCAGAACTGGCTCAAATATCAGGCCCTCGCGGAACGTATTTGGGCGCGCAGGGGATTTTATCAGACCAGCGGCGCCTATGGTTTCCGCGACCAACTTCAAGATACAGTGAACCTGATCTGGGTTGATCCGGCGCTGGCGCGCAAGCAGATTATTTTGCACGCGTCTCAGCAGTTTCTCGAAGGCGATGTATTTCATTGGTTTTTTACATTGATGGACGGCCGGACCGCGTTCTCCTGCCGGTCGCACGCTTCAGACAATCCGCTGTGGCTGGCTTGGGGAGTAGTTGAGTATATAAGGGCGGTAGGTGATTATTCGATCCTGGACGAAATGACGTCGTACGTTGTCTCCGAATTTCCTTTTGCCCCGCTTCCCAAGAATAAACAAGGATGGGGACACCTTTATCACCGGTCAACCAAAGCGGATTCTGTTTACAAACACTGCATGAAGTCAATTGATCTCGTGTTAAAAAAACGTATGGGAAAAAATGGGCTGCCGTTGATGGGGACAGGAGACTGGAATGACGGATTGGATGAGATCGGAAGTGAAGGCAAAGGTGAAAGCGTGTGGCTTGGCTTCTTCCTTTATTACATCCTGAAGGATATGGTGGATATTATAGAAAGAAAACAAGGTCTTCGCCGCAAAGAGCGCTACCTTAAGTCGATGGAGGCGCTGAAAGAAGCCTTAGAGAAGACATGGAGGACCGACCGGTATTTGCGCGCCTTTCATGATGACGGCACAGAGATTGGCGTGAAAGGCAGCGGAGTATGGGAAATCGACGCGTTGACGGCGGCATGGGCTGTAATGTCCGGCATAAATTTTGAGCGGGGACTTACCATCTTTAATACGGCCTTGCAAATTCTTGAGAAAGAGAACGTTATATTACTCGGATGGCCGGCGCTGCGCGAAGATACGAAACCCTATCTTGGCAGGAGCAGTAAATATCCTGAGGGCGTGCGTGAAAACGGCATGTATTGTCATGGCGTTCAGTGGCTTATCAAGGCGGCGCGGATACTGGCGGAAGAATTTGAAAAACGGGCTGATCGGAATAAAGCGGGCGAGTATCGACAGATTGCTTACAGGCTGTGGTTAAAGATTGCGGCGATCTCTCATGTAACAGGGCAGGAAATTGAGATCTATGGCGGCCAACCGAACAAGCAGCCAGCCGACCTATTGACTAAATTTGATCAAGGGCGGATGATCTGGAACGGTTACACAGGAGCCGCCGGCTGGATGCTCCGTCAGGCTCTTGAAGGCGTGGTAGGGGCGTCTTTGATAAAGAATGAACTCATATTGCCGAATGATCTTGATAAGCCAAGAGGCGAATTGATAGTCCGCCGCGTGAACAGATACGTGAGCAAGTGATTGGGGTCAGGTCCCAAGGGGACAGGTCTCTGCTTGAGTTAAAAATATTTTAAAATAGTTTGCAACAATTTGACCTCTTTTTCCGTCTTATAGTATAGGGGATATAAAACCTATGTGTAAGCATAAAGAAAATGAGGATTTTTTATGGGAAGAAAACCAAGGATAGTACTGGATGGAAGTTATTATCATGTAGTTCAAAGAGGCAATGATAGGAGAAAGATTTTTTTGGAAAGCCATGATTATGATTATTTTTATTCGCTGTTAAGAAAGTACTTAAAAAGATATCATTCTTTTTTATATCATTATTGTTTGATGTCAAATCATTTTCATATGCTTATGAAAGTGACTAAAGCCGAAGATATGTCTAAGCTTATGCAGGGGGTCGATCTTTCGTATACGCTCTATTATAAGCGAAAATACGAATTCATCGGCTTATTATGGCAGGGAAGGTACAAAAGTATCGTTATAGAGAGA
>MHFG01000036.1 GCA_001804065.1 Omnitrophica bacterium RIFCSPHIGHO2_02_FULL_46_20 | reverse complement strand
GACCAAGCTATCTATTGTTTTAAATTTCTGTTCGTTCCTTAATTTCTTAACAAATAGTATTTCCAGGTCTTTGCCGTATATCCTGTAACCAAAATCGAATATGTGCACTTCTATAGAAGGCTCCTCGTCCCTGCCATGATCATAGAAGGTTGGCCGCACTCCTATGTTCATGATCCCTTTAAACAGCTTTTTCTTAAATCTGACTTTTACTGTATACACGCCGCATGGAGGGATGGCCTCATGATGCGGATTTATATTTGCTGTTGGGTAACCAAGCAAGCGCGCTAATTTAGAACCTCCGACAACCGTACCAAGAATCGAATATTGCCTTCCTAAAAGTCTCGATACCTTATTGATCTGACCGCTTACAACAAGCCGCCTTATAAGGCTTGAACTTACTATAACCCGTTCTTTCTTAACATGCTGTATTATGCTTACCTTGAGGCCTTTCATTTGGCCTATTGCTTTCAAAACGTCCGCACGGCCTTTAGCGCCTTTCCCGAAACAGAAGTCCTCGCCGACAAATATCTCTTTAGCGTTCAACCTTCTTATGATAATATCGTTTACAAATTTTTCTGGCGGCATACTTGCTATTTTTTTACTGAATTTCATAACGAGGACATTATCAATGCCTAGTTCCTTTATCAGTTTCACCCTATGCTTTAACGATATAAGGCTGGGGACAAAATGTCGCGGGCGCAAAACCTTCAAAGGGTGCGGATCGAAAGTAACGACGACACTCTTTGCGCCGATCCTTTTTGCTCTCATCGCGACTTTTTTAATAATGGCTTTGTGTCCTATATGAACACCGTCAAATACGCCTATTGTTACAACAGAATTTTTTATGCTCATTTTACGCGCAGCTTATTTTTTAACGTTTGCATATCAAAACTTTTCAATTCTTCCAGGGTATTCGCTTCATTAATAATAAAATCACCGGATCTCGTCCTGCGCAGCCTTGAAAGATACGCGCCGCAGCCAAGCATTTTTCCTAAATCTATACATAATTGCCTTATATAAGTACCCTTTGAGCAAGTTACATTAAAAGAGACTTCTGGCCCATCTATCTTCGATATATCGAGTCTATGGATTAATACTTCTCGCGGCGCAACCTTTATTTCTATCCCCTTCCTGGCAAATTCATATAATTTCTTACCCTTAAATTTTACCGCGGAATATGAAGGCGGGACCTGCTCTATAGGGCCTAAGAATTTACCAAAGGCATCCTTTATCCGGTTTTCACTGACTGCTTCCAAACTATTTAACTTTTCTATACGGCCCCATGCATCGCCTGTATCGGAGGCTGCGCCTAATATTAGGGTAGCGTCATATTCTTTGTCATCATTAAGAAAGAGGCGGGCGGATTTTGTATATTTACCTATAAGGATTACGAGGACGCCTGTAGCCATCGGATCAAGCGTTCCGGCATGGCCTACTTTTTTAAAACCGAATTTTTTTCTGACAAAATCAACGATATCGTGGCTCGTGCATCCTTGCGGCTTGTCGACTATCAGTATCCCGTCTGTCACTATCACGGCTTGGCTTTCAGCGCTTCTTCAACTTTTGCCAATACCTTCGACCTTGCTTCTTCGAGACTTCCCGTAATGATGCAGCCGGACGCCTTCATGTGCCCGCCGCCGCCAAAAATGGCCGCTATCTTATTCACATCTATGGTATCGCCGTTGCCCTTGGCGCGGAAACTGACGTTTATCTTATTCTTATCTTTGATATCTTCTTTGAAAAGGGCCGCTACTTTTACCTTGTCGATGGATCTGGCAAAATTAATCAGGCCTTCTGACTTCGCGATATCGGCGCCTGTCTTTTCAAGCATCTCTTTCGTTACCTCTAAATACGCGACAGTGCCCTCTCTATTCACTTTGAGCGTCGCGAGGACTAGCCCCAAAAGCTTTATATCTTCGACTGACCTGCGCTCATACACGCTTTCCGACACAATCGCGGGATCAAGGCCGTATCCCAAGAGTTCTCCGGCTATTTCATGAGTAACTCTTGAGGTATTGTCATAGTTAAAAGAGCCTGTGTCTGTCAATATAGCTATATAAAGAGACAGCGCCACTTCTTTTGTAAGTTTCACTCCTATTTCCTTAAATAGGCGGTATACCATCTCTCCGGCTGAACTCGCGTGCGGATCGACCCAGTTTATACCGCCGAATTTTTCGTTTGATATATGGTGGTCTATATTTATAACGAGCGAGGGCGACT
This sequence comes from Omnitrophica bacterium RIFCSPHIGHO2_02_FULL_46_20, assembly GCA_001804065.1. Classification (GTDB taxonomy): domain Bacteria; phylum Omnitrophota; class Gorgyraeia; order 2-01-FULL-45-10; family 2-01-FULL-45-10; genus MHFG01. Next base: position 4,598 of record MHFG01000036.1, on the reverse strand, counting down.
TACTTATTATATCTTTAACCTTTCCTGTTCTTTTTAAAGTAGGGCAATCAAGCACTACCGCGGCATCGAAATCCTCGACCTTATCCAGCCTATTGGATATCTCGCCTGCCTTAGGCAGAAATCTATAATGTTCCGGCACAGGATCGTTATCCAGTATGAAGGCAGCTTTACCCATTCCTGTTAATAACTCTTTCATTGCAAGCTGGCTTCCCAGAGAATCGCCTTCGAGATTAACGTGCGCTGTTATAAGGAATTTTTTATTATTCTTTATTGCCTCGATCACTGCCTTCATAAGCTCTTCTTCTCCTTCTTGATCTGATCCAGCAGATCATACACACCCTTAGTATGTTCGAGTGAATCATCTATCTTGAATACGACCTCAGGAACAAACCTAAGCTTGATCCTATCCGCTATAAGGCCTTTTATATACCCTTTCGCGCTATTCAATCCTTTCAACGCCAGCGTTTTATCCTTCATCTCGCCGAGAACGCTAAAATAAACTTTCGCATAGCGCAGATCCTCTGTTAATTCAACCTTGGTTATTGTCAAAAACCCGATCCTTGGATCCTTGATCTCATGGAGGATTATCCTGCTGATCTCCTGCCTGATAGCTTCCCGCACTCTTTCGGGCCTAAGCCTGCTCATCCCGCTCATTCTCCTATTCTAACCCGCCTTTAAGAATGGGCGGGACTCATCCCGCTCCTTTGGCGAATTTCCTTTTGGCTAATTTCTTCGCATATCTAAACTCTTCCTCTTTTGTCTTTAAAATGCCGTCCAGCCTTTTATATAATATCTTTTCTAATATCCTGCTTAAATGCGGCCCGATCTTTATACCGAGCGCCTTAAGATCGTCTCCTCGAATTACCGTACGCATCCCGTTATATTTATGGAAGAATTCCATTGCGCGGCCCTTCCCCGCGTCGGAACGCGAAACCGCCATAATTAGAAGCGTGACCTCGTGAGACAGGGGCTCCAGGAGATGATAGATCTTGCTCGGCGCTATCTTACGTTTCGCATTGAGTGTTTTAAGGATCTTTCGGCCGTTATTTTTGTATGACATTATCCTTAAACGCTCGCCGCGTTTAAATTCAAATATATTGCAAAAATATAGTGTCCCGTCATGGCTGACATCCTCGAACAGCGCCATAAGATACATGACCCATTTCTCTATAGATCTTTTCCTTGGGCTATTGTTCTGATACCATAGGCAGGCCTCATCTATCGCATCAAACATATTATGCAGATCCTTATGAAACTTAAGGTATGGATGGATAATTTTAAGCGCGCGGAATTCATCCATTCTCTTTATGATCTTAAACGGTTCCTTTTCCTTTAATATCAAAATAATCTCATCGCGCAGCCTCGGCTTCTCTACTCTTTTGTATACCTCTTTCTCAATTGATTTGATGATAAGGTTTGCGGTATGCGTATCGATATGAAATCCGAGTCTCTGTTCAAAACGCATGGCGCGTAATATCCTTGTAGGGTCGTCGATAAAACTTTTATCATGAAGCGTCCTTATGGATTTGTGTTCGAGGTCTCCCGCGCCGTCAAAAAAATCTATAAGAAAGCCGAAATCATCTTCGTTCAGGCTTATTGCCATGGCGTTTATCGTAAAATCGCGGCGTATGAGGTCGTCTTTCAAGAGCGCGAATTCAACCGTAGGCAGCGCTGCCGGCTTTGCATACGCCTCTTTCCTCGCTGTCGCAAAATCTATCTTGACATGTTCGGGAGTAGTCACGCTGCACGTGCCAAATCTTTTATGCGAAATTATCATGCCGTGAAGCTCGCGCGCCAACTTTTCGCCGAAAGCAATGGCGTCGCCTTCTATCACGATGTCGATATCAAGATTCTCCGCCTCTAAAAGTAAGTCTCTCACTGTCCCGCCTATAAGATACGCCCTGCGGCCCAGCTCCTTACTCAAAGCGCTTATCCTTTTCAAGAGCATCATCGTGCCTTGCGAAAAACACGCCCGCATCTTTTCACTGACATTCTTCATGGCCTTGGATGGAATTGTTTGTGAATCAATTTCAGCCTTTCTTTGTTTATATGCGTATAAATTTGCGTCGTAGCTATATCCGCGTGGCCGAGCATCTCCTGCACGACTCTAAGATCGGCTCCGCGTTCTAATAGATGCGTCGCGAAACTATGCCTCAATGTATGCGGCGCTATCTCTTTCTTTATCCGCGCCTTCTTAGCGTATTTCTTTACCATCTTCCAGAACGATTGCCTTGAAATTCTTTTTCCCAGCCTCGAAAGAAATAAATGGCTGTCTTCTTTATTCTTCAAAAGCGCAGGCCTCGCGCCTTGCATATATTTATAAATAGCGTTTTTCGCCTGCGATCCGATAGGTACGATTCTTTCTTTATCGCCTTTTCCTTTACATTTTATAAATCCTACGTCGAGATTCAATGTGCTTGTCGGCAGGTCCACTATCTCAGATACCCTCATCCCCGTAGCGTACATAAGTTCCAACGCCGCCTTGTCACGCATCCCCATCCGATCTCTTATGTCAGGCGCCTGCAGCAATTTTTCAACCTCTACGATATTCAGAACATTCGGGAGCGGGCGTATCAATTTAGGAGATTCTAATATGCCGGCGACATCATCCTTTATGAACCGTTCCTGCGCCAAAAACTTATAGAACATCTTTATGGCAACGAGCGCCCGCGAGATGGAATTACTGGACAAACTCTTATCTTTTAGATGCATTAGATAATTTCTTATCTCATCTCTCCTGACGCTCTCTATATTACTCAACCCTTTTGATTCGAGATAATTCAAGAAAGAGACAAGGTCTGCCCTATAAGAGGTTATTGTATTCCTGCTCAAGCCTCGCTCTACTGACAAATAATTCAAAAATTCTTCTAATAACTCCTTCATACGAAAAACGGGTTTGTCCGCTTCTCCTGCCCTATCGTCGACTCTTCTCCATGCCCGGGGTATACTATAGTATCATCGTTTAAGTTGAAGAGCTTCTCTTTTATCGACTTTAATAATGTCTCATCATTGCCGTCAGGGAGGTCTGTCCTGCCCACGCCGCCTGCAAATAACGTATCCCCCGTAAAGACTACCCCGTTCAGTTTTATCGAAATGCCTCCGGGCGTGTGCCCAGGCGTATGCATGATTTCGAGCTCCAGATCGTCCAATAAAACCTTTTCTTCGTCTTCGAGCAGCTTCGCCGCTTTAGAGGTTTTAAGGAAAAGTCCGAACATCCCAGACAGATTCTTATTGGGATCCGTTAAAAAATCCTTCTCCAGCCTATGGATGTAGACAGGACAATCAAAATATCCGTTACCCAATATGTGGTCGCCGTGGCCGTGCGTATTTATGATGAATTTCAGATTCAATCCCTTTTTCTTTAAAAAATTCTTTATACGGTCCGGCTCTCCGCCCGGATCTATCAGGCACGCGTCTTTAGTCGATGAGTTAGCCACTATGTAACAATTCGCTCCCATAAGGCCCACCTCTAATCTATCAACCGTAAAATTATGCGCCGACATCCGACTAGGGCCCTTCCTCTTCAAACGACTCTTTCATGTGCTTTTTTATCTTATTGTAATAAAATTCGCTCCTCAAGAAGCGCTCTTCCCTTTCGACAGTACGCCGCACATAATCCGAATTACCTTGCCCAAGGTCCTGTCTGAGTATAATATCCCGCACTTCTTTAAACCTGTTTATATGCTTATCAAGCTCTTGGGCCTTTTGGGGAACCAACATATTCTGTATATCCCCTATCTGGCCCAATGCCTCTTCTATGCACCTCGCGTCTTTCTTAGCGTTCTGCCCTAAGTTCCGGGCGAGTTCGGATAACCAGCTTATGCAATAGTTATAGTGCTTGCTGTATAATTGTTCTGTTGGCTCCTTTTTATATTTTTTAAGCTGATATATGCGCGGCTTCTTCGCAGCGTATTTTTTCTTTCTTATGAATTTCCTCTTCCACTCCTCACTGCATCCGGCAAGGCTTATTACCATCGCTAATATAACGAAAAAAGCGACCAATCTTCTCATTTGATTCCTCCGGCCATCGATCTAAATTCTTCTTCGTATATTATCTTAACGCCTAACGCCTTTGCCTTTTCCAGTTTTGAACCGGGCCCTTCACCCGCAACAAGAAAATCAGTAGCCTTACTGACGCTCGAAGAAGGGCTGCCGCCGCGCTTTCGTATCAATTCTTCCGCTTCATTACGACTAAAATGTTTTAACGTCCCTGTAACGACGAGAGTCTTCCCTTCGAGGGCGCCGCCTTTTCCTTTAAGCCGTCCTCCGGACATCTTTAATCCCGCGCCGGTCAGTTTCTTTAATATCTTTAAATTTTCCTTATTGCTAAAGAAATTGTTTATCGACTCTGCCATGACAGGGCCTATTTCATCTATACTGGTGAGTTCTTCGATAGAAACCCCAGACAATTTTTCTAATGCGCCGAAATGGTTTGCCAGTATCCACGCGGCGCGCTCGCCGACGTGTCTTATGCCGAGGGCATAGATAAGACGATTCAAATCGCTGGACTTACTCTTTTCTATGGCGCTTAATAGATTTGCCGCGCTCTTTTGGGCCATCCGCTCCAAGTCTCTAACATCATCTAATTTTAAATAATA
>MHFG01000035.1 GCA_001804065.1 Omnitrophica bacterium RIFCSPHIGHO2_02_FULL_46_20 | reverse complement strand
TTCTCATATATATTTTTTAACTATCAGAGTCGCGTTGTGGCCTCCGAAACCAAGAGCGTTTGACGCCGCCACGCGTATTTTTTGAGCCCTAGGTTCATTAGGGACATAATCAAGATCGCAATCCGGATCCGGCGTCTCGTAATTAATCGTGGGCGGTATTATTGAGTGCTTTATTGCCAAGGCGCACGCTATCATTTCGACGCCGCCTGCGGCGCCTAGGAGGTGGCCCGTTACAGACTTTGTGGAACTTACAGCCAATTTCTTTGCATGGGCGCCAAATGTCTTTTTTATTGCCAATGTCTCGATCTTATCGTTATAAAGAGTAGAAGTCCCGTGCGCATTTATATAATCGACGTTTTCCGGCTTTATCCCCGCGTCTTTAAGAGCTGCTATCATGCATCTTACGCCGCCGTCGCCTTGAGGGTCAGGCGCCGTCATATGGTAAGCGTCTGCGCTCATCCCGTATCCGATTAATTCGCAATATATAGGAGCATTTCTCTTTAACGCATGATCGAGTTCTTCAATAACAATGATCCCCGCCCCCTCGCCCATTACAAAACCATCCCTGCCCTTATCGAACGGCCGCGATGCCTTCTCAGGCTCGTTATTACGCAGTGAAAGCGCTTTAAGCGCGCAGAACCCGCCGAATCCCATGACCGTTATAGCGGCTTCGCTTCCTCCGCATATCATCAGGTCCGCCTCATCGTGCTGTATTATCCTGAAAGCGTCACCTATGGCGTTGTTACCGGTCGCGCAAGCAGTACCTACCGCGGAGTTGGGTCCCTTGAGGCCTAAAGTAATAGAGATCTGGCCCGATGCCATATTAATGATTAACATCGGAATAAGAAATGGGGATATCCTGTCCGGCCCTTTTTCAGGCCCTAGCGCTATATATTGTCTGTGCTCGGACTCGACCGTGTGTAAACCGCCTATGCCGGAACCGACAATGGCGCCAAACCGGTTTCTATCTTCCTTATCAAGATGAATCTTGGCATCGGAGACGGCCATCTTTGCGCCTACAACGGCGAATTGAACAAATCGGTCCATTCGCTTTAATTCTTTGGCGGAAAGATACAAAGACGGGTCAAAATCTATTACTTCAGCCCCTATCTTACAGGTATAATATGTGGGGTCAAAACGAGTTAACCGTTTAACGCCGCTTTTGCCTTCTAGGAGGGAATTCCAGAATTTGTCAATACTGTTGCCGATCGGGCTTACGGTTCCGAGTCCCGTTACAACAACACGCCTTTTTCTAAGCATCAGAGGTTTACTTGCCGGCCTTCTCTTCGATATATCTCAGAGCGTCTCCGACAGTAGCGAGCTTCTCGGCATCTTCGTCTGGTATCTCTATACCGAACTCTTCCTCCAATGCCATTACAAGCTCAACTGTATCGAGTGAATCTGCCCCCAAATCATCGACAAATTTTGCGCTATCCGTTACTTCCTCTTTCTTAACGCCAAGTTGCTCGGCAATGATTTGTCTGATCTTGTCCTGAGATATTGCCATTTTACCTCCTTATTTTATGCTTCGACTTCGTCCTTCGATCCCGAGCGCGCCGAGGGATTGAAGGGTTTCACATTACCATCCCGCCGTCAACCTGGATAACCTGACCGGTTATGTAGGCAGAATCGTCACTGACCAAAAATAAAGCGAGATTTGCCACATCATTAGCAGTCCCGAGTTTTGACATCGGAATATGTTTCAGCATCTCGCTCTTTATGTTTTCCGGGAGTTTTGCTGTCATATCCGTCTGTATGAAGCCTGGCGCTATCGCGTTAACCCTGACGTTTCTTGAAGCGAGTTCCTTTGCGATCGATTTTGTCAAGGCTATCAAACCGCCTTTAGAAGCGGCATAATTCGCCTGGCCGGCGTTACCCACTACCCCTATGATCGAAGCCATGTTGACTATCTTGCCGTCCCTCTGCTTCATCATTACCTTTGAAACGGCCTTGGCGCAGTTGAACGCGCCTTTCAGGTTAACGCCTAATACCGCATCCCAGTCGGATTCTGACATCCTGACCAGAAGAGCGTCTTTTGTTATGCCAGCATTGTTTACAAGTATATCGATTTTCCCGAATTTGTCAAGAGTTTTTTGGACAAAGGATTCCACCTCGTCGGCCTTAGTTACATCTACGATGCCTGTCATACAAAGCCTGCCAAGAGTTTCGATCTCTCTCTGCGTTTCGCGAAGCGCATCCGGACTTATATCGCACAGGCTTAAGTTGCAGCCCTCCTTGGCAAAGACCAAAGCTATCTCCCTGCCTATACCGCGAGCTCCGCCCGTTATGATCGCTATCTTATCTTTGAGCACCATGACTACCTTTCTTTCGTTGTCGAAGTATTCTATCCTCAAAAAGAACTTTGTCAAGAAAAATTCAACTATTTTGCTGAACAATGCCCAAGGTATGGATAAGATTTAATTCTTTTATCGTTACAGGGACTATCTTTTTCATAAGAGCATCGGGCCCGCCCAACATAACCTTTATATAATTATCTGAGTAACCGATGAGGCGGCCGGAATGTTTTTCTCTATTGGACTCCACTAACACATCTAATCGCTTATTAATGAATCTTTCTCTGTATAGATATGATGCCGTGATAGCCGCGATCCTCATTCTTTGAAATCTCTGCTTTAAAATATCGTCCGCGACCGTATCGCTCATAGAATAAGCAGCCGTGCCCGTCCTTTTACTGAAGGTGAATATGTGCGTCCTTACAGGCATGATCTCTTTTATAAGATTAACCGTATTCCAAAAATGCTTATCTGTCTCACCCGGGAAGCCTATCAATATATCCGTAGTTATTCCTACATCAGGTATCCCGTCCTTTACCTTAATGATAATGGCTTTAAGCTGCTCGGCCTTATAGGGCCTGTTCATCCTGCTTAAGATTTCATCATCACCTGACTGAATCGGGATGTGCAAGTGCCTGCATATCTTATTATTTCCGGCAATATAATCTATGAGTTCGTCAGTGACATATTTCGGTTCGATTGAACTTAACCGTATCCTGAAATTCCCTGGTATATTATTTAATGCCTGCAAAACACTGACAAGGCTTAATCGTTCGGGTAGTTCGCCGCCCCAGGCCCCCAGACAGATGCCCGTAAGGACTATCTCCTTAAAATCCTTCGCCGCTAATGTGCCGACTTCTTCAAGAATATCTTTTAATGGCCTTGACCTCGATACACCCCTTACCGAAGGAACCTTGCAATATGCGCAAAAATTCTCACACCCATCCTGTATCTTCACGAATGCCTTGGTATGATCTTTAAAATCAGTGATCGACAAGAAGTTAGGACCGCTTCTTCCGCCTATCGTGGAACTGTCCCCCGCGTTAATTTTAACATCGCCTTCGCGGACATTTCCCGCTTCGGACGGAGGAGCAGCCCTTAGAATTTCGGCAATGCCGCCCTTATCTTCATTCTTCACTATATTCGACATGCCTGGAAGGAATGAGAATCTATCGGTGTCCTTCTCAACGCCGCAGCCTGTCAAAACTATCTTTGCTTTCGGGTTTGCCCTCAAAAAAAGCGCTGCCCAATAACGCGATTCGCTGTCGGCCCGGTGTGTAACAGTGCAGGTGTTTACTATATAGATATCGGCGGTTTCTTTTGAAAGACATTCTTTAAACCCGGATTTGAGAAGCAGCTCCCTCATCGCCTGCGATTCATATTGATTGACCTTGCAGCCCAGCGTCTTTATGAAGAACCTATGATTTGCGTTAATCTGTGTATTCATAATTGATCATCGCTAAAACGGCCAACCCTGCCGTATCGCTTTTTAAAACCCTCCGGCCTAAATTTACTATTTTGAATCCGGACTGAGCCGCAAGTCCTACCTCTTCTGCGGTAAAGTCGCCTTCAGGCCCGATCGCGATTGCTATCCTTCCCGCGCTGCGGTTCTTCAAGGCATCTTTTAATTTGATCGCCTTTTCACTTAAAGCCGCTATCAGTTTTAAATCATGCCCGGCTACATTTTTGATGGTTTCTTCTAAAGATGCTATAGGCCTGATCTTGGGGGCATCTGCCCTGCCGCACTGTTTCGCGGCTTCAAGAGATATCTTACGCCACCTTTCTACTACCTTCGATTTTTTTGCTTCATTCCAATCCGGAATAGTCCGCGCCGTAGTAACCGGGATTATACAAGAAACACCGAGCTCCGTTGCCTTTTCGGCGATACGGTCCATCTTCTCTTTCTTGGGAATGGCCTGTATTAAGGTAGTGCTATAAATTTCTTCCTGCTGGGATTTCCGCGTCTCGGTAATCTCAAGCGATAAAGACTTGCGGCCTACCTCTTTAACTACCCCGATGTATTCCTTGCCTGTTCCGTCAAAGACAACAACCTCATCAGGGATTTTAAGGCGCATCACATCGACGATGTGGTGCGCCTCTTTTCCGCTTATATAAATAGAATTACCTTTTATAGATTCCTTTGGTACGTAAAAACGGCTCATTGCTTATTTTTACTGCGCCTTTATGGGCTTCGGCCTTGGCGGGGCAGGTCGTCTTGAAGCAGCGGCTGGTTTCTGCGCAGCATCCGGCGCTCGAACTATAAATTCAATAACCGATTCTTCGCCTGCGCTTATCAAAACATTCTTTTTATCTTGTCTGGGCGTTGAAAGGACTTCGATATTATATTTACCTCCGACCAGCTCTATGGGCCTATTTGATAAGGAAGAGCTCACTATCTCGCTGTTCTCGGATTTCAAGATCCTGACGCTCTGCCGCACGTCTTTTTTATTATCATCTACCGTCTTTACGACCAATCTGCCTGTAACGCAGCCCAAATCTATGATACCCTCTTTGCCGGCGTCAACCTTAACGTTTTTCTTATACTGCCTCGGCGATGTCCCTATCTCTATATCGTAAACACCCGGAGCTATCTCAAGAGATTTATTTGTCATATATGCAGTGATCATCTCCCCCGATTTCGGATAAATAATCCTTATAGGATAGTAGGCGGGCGTTTTTTTACTATTCAGCGTCCTTATCAGTATAGAGCCTGTCAAACAACCAAGGTCTTCTATGGTTTCTTTGCCCTGATCTATTCGTATACCTTTATAAATTTTCTGCGGAATCGAGTCTATCTCGATATCGTAATCCCCTGGCGCCAGTTCCTGCGTCCTGTCAGCTACGAAAGAGGCTATATACACACTCGAGTCATTGTCAATAGCCTTGAACGCCTTGAGCCTTAACGGTATTGCGGCTTTTTTCGAATTAAGGATCTTCACCGTAAGGGCTCCCTTACCTTTTGAAATTATTTTTTTCGAGGGCGATTTACCTGAATCCTTCTTTGTTTGCGCCGCAGTGACAGCCTTCTTACCTTTTATCTTGGATATAATCGATTTCGTAATTAAAATAAATCCTATGAATGCGATTATTACGATTATACCGATAGTCAATTTTTTATTCCGCATCTTATTTCCCTCCCTCGTCGAAAACTTCAGCGGTAAACATATAAATTTCTGCTGCCGGGTCTTTCCACGCATCCGGGGCGATGCCCGCCTTGTGAGCGCAGAGGTTCGTCAAAAATTCTTCCTTGCTCCAACCGGTCTCGGTCGCTACCTGCGGCAAGTATACGCCGCTTCTAAAACCTTGCCTGACGATAACGCCGTGTCCGGGTATCTTTATCTCATCGATGTTTTTAACTTTTTGTAAAGGCGAGAGTATAGATATTTCTATACTGATTTTATCAAGTTCTTCCGATGAAAGCGGACTGAATCGCGGATCGCCGGCAGCGGCCTCTATCGCCATATCAGCAACTGTTTTATATAGCGGCCCTGTCACCGCCATATTACCGATACAGCCGCGCAGCTTACCCGCCTCGTGAAGTGTGACAAACGCGCCCATCGGCTGATTGAGTATGGGGTCTGTCTCCACGAATTCTTCACGCTTCCTTTTCTTTATGTAGCTTGTGACAGACTCTCTCGCGATTTGAAGCAATCTTTTTCTCTGATCATCATTTAGCACGCTTGCTTGATCCTTCTTCCCGCTCTTTTCTGTCCTTGCCGCTTGACCATGGCCGCTGGATCCTTCTTTATATACCGCGGCGCTTAAATATCCAACAACCTTTCCTTTATCACCAGTTATATCACCGGAGTTCGCATATTTCAATGTCTTTATTTTATCATAACCTAAATTTTGCGCCACAAGTAATGCTGTTGTAACCGGCATAAGGCCGCATAGCTCACATACCTCCAGCCTCCCCTCATCGTACAACTCTTTCGCCTTTAATCTGCTCAATGTATTTATCGTATGCTTGTCTATCGAATTGGCCTCTTCGTAAGTATGGTAATGCGACATATCCGTCGATGCCGCTATCAAGACATCGGCTTTGCTTTTTAGAACCGCCGCGAGAGTATCGGCTAAACCTTGCGCGTCCTCGTAATTTTGCGCGCCAAATGCCATTGGCACCATATCAGCGCCTTTTAACGCCATTTGGATAAGCGGGATTTGCATCTCAACGGAATTCTCTTCTCTGAATAGAGCTGGATTGGATTGAACGCGGGGATTTTTTGAAATTATCTCTTTTGCCAATGGTTCGTTTATCTGAATATCGCCGAGAGGCGTCCGCCATGATCCCTTGTCATACACAGCTATACCGTCAAAGAATTTACGGTGACTGAATCCTAAAATTATGACTGTCCTTATACCTTTATTCTCTACGGCCTTGTAACTGTAGGCGGCAACAGGGCCTGAATAGGCGTATCCTGCGTGAGGTGCGATCACAGCAAGAATCGGTCCGTCTATTTTTTCAGGATTTGCCGCGTTGAGGTATCCTTTGAGCTGATTTTCTAATTCCGCTTTTGAGCTCGCATACCAGCTGCCCGCAAGGTCAGCCTCTTTAACCTCAACGGCACATGACGGGGATACGCGTAATAATAGGAAGGGGATTAATAAGTATATACCATATAATTTTCGCATACCTTTTAAGCGTTTGCCCTGTACCATTCAAAATACCTTCGGCATTTTTCAGGTACAGGGCATGTACCACCTGCAGGCAAACGCGAGTGGTACATGGTGGAGATGACCAGATTCGAACTGGCGACCCCCTCGTTGCGAACGAGGTGCTCTCCCAACTGAGCTACATCCCCACTTTCGTTTTAAATATACAACGTCTTGCCGCATTTTGGCAAGATAAAAATTCTACTCATTTTTTCCTTCTCTTTTCTTTTTCGTCTTGAATAATAACCACTGGCCTAGGCCCCACTTCATCCGCAGCAAAGTATATCGTCCTTCCAGCTTTTTTCCGCGCAAGAAAAAAACTATTTTATTATCTTTGCGCGACTCGAGCTCGTAAGTCCCGTTATCCCATACCGTTACCGTGCCGGCGCCATACGAACCTTCTTCTATCTTCCCCTCAAAATTTATGTAGCTTAAATCATGGTCTTCGACCTGTATCGCGAGCCTCTTAAGATCCGCTTTTTTTGACGGAACCTTCGGAACTGCCCATGATTTCAGAACTCCGTCCATTTCCAGCCTGAAGTCGTAATGAAGCTTCCTTGCGCGATGTTCTTGAATTACAAACCGTGCCATATATTAGGCTCGAACGCTTTTTTCAATCCAACTAAAGTAACTTTTACTACCGGCCGTGATCGGCGCCGCGATTATCTCAGGGATTTCGTAACTATGGAGGCTCAAGACTGCCGCTTCAACTTTTTTAAAATTTGCTTTTACAGTCTTCATCATTAGAAGGGTTTCGGACGCGCTGTCAATTTTACCTTCCCACCAGAATTTCGACTCGACGCCTGATACGATATTAGCGCACGCGACGAGGCGCTTTATCAAAAGCCTGTCAGCAATCCTTCGCGCTTCTTTTCGCGATGCGCACATGACCATAATTATAATAGGCTTTTTAGCCATAAAATAATTTTATTCCGCTCCTAATCGTATTGCAATGAATATCAATAGTGTCTGATTCATTAAACGCGTATCCGCCGGCAAGCACGACCGCAACCGGTATCGACGAATCGCGCGCGTGCCTGTAAATAAATTCATCCCGTTTTTGCAGGCCTTCTTTCGTAAGTTTCAGCCCTCCGAGCTGATCTTCTTTGTAAGGATCGGCTCCCGCCACATACATTAAAAATTCCGGTTTAAAATTTTTTATCATGCCGGGTATATTATTCGAAAGCGCCGATAAATATTCACCGTCGCCGGCTCCGTCCTTTAATCCTATATCAAGATTCGAATGAGGCTTCAAGAATGGGTAATTATTCTCCTGATGGATTGAAAACGTAAATACGTTTTTGTCTCCGGCGAATATAGCCGCTGTCCCGTTTCCGTGATGCAGGTCGCAATCTACTATCAATACCTTCTTAACGGGCCCGTACTTGATCAGCCTCTTCACAGCGACCGCGATATCATTTAATACACAAAAACCTTCGCCATGGTCGGGAAATGCGTGATGGAATCCGCCGCCTATATGGATACCGAGCGTGCTATTAAGCGCTATTTGCGTCGCGAGTATCGTCCCGCCGCAGCAAAGAATAGATGCGGCTACCAGCTGTTTCGAATAGGGCAATTCCATCTTCATGATCTCATCATGCGAAAGTGTTCCAAATTTTAATTTATCGAGATAAGCTTTATCATGGGCTAATTCGATATCTTCGTCGCGCGCGGGTTTTGGAGCGATAAAATCTATTCTATTTTTAAGAGCGGGATCCTTTAATATTTTTTCCTTGATGAGCTTATACTTTAAGGTGGGAAATACATGATCTCCGATATCGACAGCATAATCTTTCGAATAAGTGAGCCGAATCTTGTCGGGCATTTTATGATGAGTAAAATCAACGCTGATCAGCCTACGTAAGGGTTTCGATCATGCCGCCTACGGCATCCTGGATGAGCGACCAGTCCTGCTGGTTATGTATGGCGAATTTCTGCTTTCTCTTCCAGCCGCCTTCCGGCTTCTTCTGCCAGAGATAAAAACACACCTGCTTTCTTCCATAACTTTCAAGAAGTACCACTGCGGACCACCAGCCGAAACGTTTATTTATCGTCTTGTGTTCGATGACTTTTAATGGCGGGACTATCGGCACTTTTTCTTCGTCGCGTAAATTTTTGGCTTCTGGCATATTCACACCTCCTTCTACCTTCTAAGATAAATCTGGTGATCGAAACCTGCCTTCTCAACTATAATATGGCCCTCTCTGGCGAGCCAACCTATGCTCATAAGGATACTGTCCCTGTCGGTATTGATACTGCTTACCATATCTCTTAACGAACTCTTGCCGTGCGTGTCGAGGTAGTGCCAAATGTCCCCTGCCGTAATACCTATTTCGGTAATCATCTGTTCACCTCCTTACGGGATTATCCATGCTTCCTCAAGTTTGTTGTCAAAGGACGTTTATTATAACTGCCGCAAAGAGGGCATACCGATATATCGTCATGCAGACTGTCAATATACGTATGAAAACATATAGAGCATTTCCAGATCTGCTCCGTACTCTTTTCGTTCCCCAAGATGCCCCTCATGCTTTTATATCCCAATATTGTCCATATAATGAATATGCCTATTACCGAAAATAGGATATAAAAGAATACCAGGGTTGTGATATCTGTCTTTATCATAATATTACCATATAACACCACAAATACAAATATTTTTTGCGAAGGTCTTTTTTACTCGCTCAATATCGCGGCGGCGGTTCTATCTTTTGGGTGTTGATGGACGCGACGGTAAGGGCAATCCACTCCTCGCCATTTACCGAATATGCCCCCTCGTTCAAGCCGTCTCCCGCATAATTATCCTTAGCTGTAATATCTATCATCCGCCGAGATAACCTCTCTATGTCTGCGAGATAGCGCTTTTCTAATACCGTGCGTTCGTGCGGCTCTATACTTACCTTTAATATCCCCCTCTCCAATATGGGCCCCAGGAACGATACGCCTGAAAATTTTACTTTTCTTTCCGCCTCCGGCACAACCACAACGCTGACCGAGGATATCCAAAATACGTGCCAAATCGCGGAAAATAGAATTGCGTATATAAAGACGCGATCTTTGGATATCTTAATTTTTATATTCATATCGCCCCAAGCCTTGGCGCTATTGGTTCGTTGCTATGTTAATTTGTAAAACGCCTTCTCTTCTGCACATATCCCATATCTCTACTATGCGTCCGAGCGATGCGTGGCTGTCTGCCCTTATGAGCAGTCCCATTTTCTCTTTTGCTAATATTCTTAAACGAGAAACTAGCTCGTCGCCGCTAATCTCTCTATCTTCTAAGTATATCTTGTCATGCCTGGTTATAGTCATGATAATATTATCCTGCTGTATTACTTCGCTCGTCACCGCTTTCGGCAAGTCCACCTTTATCCCTGGTTGGAATATGAAACTTGAGGTAAACAGAAAAAATACGAATAGGAGGAAGAAGACATTTATCATGGGCGTCAAATCAAGCATGCCTTTTTCTATCTTTAGACGTCTCTTAAACTTCATAGGTATCTCTTCTCGATGACAACAAATTTACAAGGTCCGTTGCGCTTCGCTCCATATCAAATACTAATGTGTCTACCTGATTAATGAGATAGTTATACGCTACATATGTCGGTATGGCAACGGATAGGCCCGCAAGCGTCGCAAGCAACGATTCCCATATTCCGCCGGATAGATCTCCTGGATTCACAGGTGTCATCGTAAACGCCTTTTGCTGTATTATCTGGAATGCCTTTATCATGCCGTTCACTGTGCCGAGTAATCCGAGCAGCGGCGCGATATGCGCTATAGTCGCGAGTATCGGAAGGTGTTTTTCTAGTCGGGGGATTTCCAGTTGCGCCGCCTCGTCTACCGCCTCTTTTATTTCAAGCTTCGACCTATCGTGTTTTAGTATACCGGCCTTTATGATGTGGGCGATGGGGCCTGGCGCCTGGCCGCACATCTCTATCGCCTCGATTATCTTATTCCTTTTGAGGCTATTGATTATCTGGTCCATAAATTTCTGAGAGTCGATCCTGGCCCTGTTAAAATTGTAAATCCTTTCGATGACTACGCCGAGCGCTATGATCGATAAGATTATTATCAGATACATAACAGGCCCGCCCTTTTGAATCATATCCCACATAAGCCCTCCTATCTATTCATCTTTAGTTTTAAAAAATTCAACCTCGTCTTTGCAAATGCCGACTCCTCCACGTCCATTCCGGCAAGTTTTTCATATAATTTTTTGGCATATTCCCAATCCTGTAGTTTTTCAAAGATTTGAGCAGCTCTTAATTCTGCCCTCACTGACCAAAACGCTCCCTTCGAATAAAGATGAGGGACTTTCAGATACTCTTCCGCGGCTGACTGCAATACCCCCTTGCCTTCTAGAAGTTCCGCTATCTCGTATTGCGTTTGAGCGTTAGATTCATTATTCTCATCGGACAGGGCCTTTCTGAAATATTCTATGGCCGAGTCCGCATGCTTAAGCTGCTTCTCAAGAAGAGCGATCTTTCTATGTGCTGATTTTTCCAGATCGGAGTCGGGAAATTTTCCATTGCTTTCTGCGGAAAATTCCGCGAACGCAGGTGAGCGAAATTTCTGCGTAAATTCTTTAAATTTCTCTATTGCTTGCGCTGTCCTGCCTTCGTCTGAGAGTATAACGGCGCTCTGATATAGCGCGCCGTCCGCCAAAGGAGAAGCGGGATTGTCATTTAAAAACACACTGAAGGCTTTTATGGCATCTGAATATTTATTGAGTTTGTAACAACACCACCCGGCTTGATATTGTGATTTCGACACGATCGTTTTATCCGCCGAGTTCTTCTCTATCCATCGGAACAGAACAAGCGCTTCTTCGTATCTATTTACATTGTATAATGAATTCGCCATGTAGAACTTATAGGCGGCGGTATCAGCGGCGTGCGCGGATGATTTTATGAGGTTATCGAATGCCGCTAACGCGCGCTCAAACTCTTTTTTATTAAAATATGCGGCCCCGAGGCTGAATAATACTTTTTCTTTTAACCTTGTCTTTGGAAAATTCACCAAAATACTCTGATGGGCAAGTATTGACTGATCGTATTTTCCAGCCGCTAAAAATATATTTCCGATTTGATATTGCGCGTAATCTGCCAATGGGCCGCCTGCATATGATTTTAATACCATATCAAAACTTTCCATCGCCTTATCATAGTTTCCGCTGGCAAGATATATATTGCCAGCCTCGCAAATAGCGCTGGATATAAAAGTTTCGTCTTTCAGATTTTTCATTGCGGATTTAAATTCTAAAAGAGCTTCTTTATTCTTATTTTCTTTAATAAAAATCCGGCCGAGCTCATAATGAAGTTTGCCGGCCTTTGACGGCGAAGAGAATTTATCGATACCTTTTAAAGATGCTTCTTCTGCCTCCTTTAATCGACCTTCATCATTTAATATCTTGGCCTTCATGTAATAGCCTTCCGCCGCGGCTTCGGTCTTCGGGAACTTTGCTATAACCTCATCGCATGCATTTAAGGCTTCTCTTGCCATCCCCTTCTTGGCATAACTACGGATAAGGCCTAATAGAGAATTGCTTGCTATAAAAGGATTGTTCGATTCCTTGAGGCAAATCTCGAATATTTTAATACTCTCGTCGTAATCTTTTATCTCAAGATAGCATTGAGCCGTCCTGAACAGCGCAAGGATAGACCATCTTGCCTTCGGAGATATGGAAAGGCCTCTCTTAAGTGAAGTTATGGAATCGGTATATCTACCCTGTGTAAAATTTATATCGCCGATAAGGTAAAGGCTTTGAGCGACTTTTTCCGATAGCGGATATTTCTCGATAAAATTCTTTAATGCCGCCTCCGCTTTTACGTACTCGCCTGAAATATATCCACATTCCCCTATTTTAAACAGCGACTCTATGGCGATCCTTTCAAACGGATACCCTAAAGCAGCGTCGCTGAACGCAGCGGCGGCATCTTCCATAAATCCCAGCCTATAATAAGCGTACGCCTTGGAATATACCGCGTAACTTAAATACCTTGACGACGGATATTCTTCTATTATCCTTTGATAAGACTCAAGCGCCTTTTTGAAATCGCCGCTCCTATAGTATATCTCGCCTATCCAGTATAATGCGCCGTCCTGAAGATCGGGAGCAGCCAGTAAGTTTAACGCTATATTAAATTCATGCGAAGATTTCTTAAAGTTATTCTGGTAATAGAAACAACGGCCCAATAATAAATGGGCTTCATAGATATGATTGGTACCGGCGTATTTATTCAAGAAATCTTCAAGATTTTCCTGCGCCAGGCTGTAAAATCCGTCGGTAAAAGCCTTCTTCGCGAATACAAACTCTGCCTCCTCGTTAACCTGCGCAAAGCAAGTTGAAAGAGATAATAAAATTACCATAATCGCGGTAATATATCTCACTTGAGCGCCTGCTTAAGATACCGACCCGTATACGATTTTTTATTATTCACGATCTCTTCCGGCGTGCCATTAGCCACGATCTCGCCTCCCTCGTCTCCGCCTTCAGGGCCAAGATCGATTATGTAATCCGCCGTCTTTATAACGTCGAGATTATGCTCTATGACTAAAACGGTATTCCCCTGATTAACGAGCGCGTGCAGTACGTTTAAAAGTTGATCAATGTCGGCAAAGTGCAATCCGGTTGTAGGCTCATCTAATATATAGAATGTCTTTCCAGTTGATGTCTTGGAAAGCTCCGTTGCCAGTTTTATCCTCTGAGCCTCTCCGCCTGAGAGCGTTGTCGCTGATTGGCCTAATTTTATATACCCTAATCCGACATCGTAAAGCGTTTTTAGCTTATTCCTCACGACCGGAATATTAACGAACAGCTCGAGCGCCTTCTCAACGGACATGTCGAGGATATCGGCGATGGACCTGCCTTTATATCTTACGTCAAGAGTCTGTTCGCTGAACCGCTTACCCTTGCAAACCTCGCATTGTACATATATGTCCGGCAGAAAATGCATCTCTATTCTTTTGATGCCGTCTCCCATACATGCCTCGCACCGGCCTCCCTTGACATTAAAACTAAATCGGCCCGGTTTATACCCGCGCACTTTTGAATCCGGCAACCTTGAAAATAAATCTCTTATCGGGGCGAACGCCGCCGTATATGTGGCCGGGTTCGAGCGCGGGGTGCGGCCTATGGGCGACTGGTCGATAACTATTACCTTGTCAATAAAATCAATGCCTTCTATTTTTTTGTACGCGCCGGGTTTTTCCTTAGACTTATAAAACTTCTTCGCAAGAGCCCTGTATAATATTTCATCGATGAGCGTACTCTTCCCCGAACCTGACACGCCGGTAACACAAACGAAAAGGCCAAGGGGTATTTCAACATCGATACTTTTAAGATTATGTTCGCTTGCGCCTATTATCTTCAACTTTTTCGCTTTTAGATATGGTTTTCTCTCATCTGGAATGCTTATTTTCAGTTCGCCTCTTAGATATTTTCCGGTGAGAGATTCTCGCGAATCCAAGACGTCTTTAAGCGTTCCGCTTACGATCACTTGCCCGCCATGTTCGCCCGCGCCGGGCCCTAAATCTATTATATGGTCTGCCTTTCTTATTGTCATCTCGTCGTGTTCAACGACTATCAAGGTGTTGCCGAGATCCTTCAGTATAATAAGCGTATCGAGTAATTTAGAATTGTCCTTCTGATGCAGACCGATGCTCGGCTCGTCCAGAATATATACGACGCCGACGAGGCCTGAGCCTATCTGGGTGGCAAGTCTTATACGCTGCGCTTCGCCGCCCGATAGTGTAAAGCTTCGCCTGTCGAGCGTCAGATAATCCAATCCTACATTTATCGTGAACTGTAAACGCGCGTTGACCTCTTTCAATACCTGATGGGCAATGATTTTTTCAGTCTCAGTGATTTTTAATTCCGTAAGAAATTTCTTTATATCCTTTATCGAGAAACTCGAAACCTCTGATATGTTCTTATCCTGAATCGTGACTGCTAAGCTCTCCGCTTTTAGCCTCATGCCTTCGCATCCATGGCACGGCTGGACGGACATATATTTATTTATCTCTGTCTTTATGAATTCGCTCTCGGTTTCGCGGAAACGCCTTTCGAGGTTAGGGATAACGCCTTCGAATGATCCAGTCTCCCCGTACAGCACCAATTTTTTAATATCTTTCGGAAGATCTTTAAACGGCGTCTCTACGTCGAAGCCATGTGCATACCCGAGTGAACGTAAGCGCCTTCTATAATAAAGATATAACCCTTTTCCGCCTCGCCTCCACGCATCGACAGCTGAAATCACAGGCTTCGACTTATCGGATATAACAAGCTCGGGATCTATCTCTATCTTGTTGCCAAGGCCGTCACACATGGGACAGGCGCCGTAGGGTGAGTTGAACGAAAATATCCTAGGCTCTATCTCGCCGAGGCTTATCCCGCAATCTATGCAGGCATATCGTTCGCTGAATAAGATGTCTTTGCCATTATTGATAACAATGAGGCCTTTGCCGATTTCGATGGCGGTTTCTATCGAATCCGTAAGACGCTTGCGGATATCATTTTTTAAGACTATCCTGTCTACAACGACTTCGATCGCATGCGTTTTATTTTTATCGAGAAGGATCGGCTTGTCTAGTTCATTAATATTGCCGTCGACCCTCACTCTTACGAAACCGTCTTTCTTGGCCCTTTGGAATAGGTCATTGTATTCTCCTTTCCGTCCTCTTACAAGCGGAGCTAGTATGATTATCTTCGAGTTTTCGGGAAGGCGCATGACCTGTTTCACTATCTCCTGCGGTGTCTGGCGCCTTATAGGTTTTTTACATTTAGGGCAATGCGGTATACCGATACGGGCAAATAATACCCTCAGGTAGTCATAGATCTCTGTCTGTGTCCCGACGGTAGAACGTGGATTCGAACCTGCGGTTCTTTGCTCAATACTGATTGCGGGCGACAATCCTTCAATATATTCGACATCCGGTTTCTGTAGCTGCTCTAAAAACTGGCGGGCATAACTTGAGAGGCTCTCCACATACCGGCGCTGCCCTTCGGCGTATATTGTATCAAAGGCTAAAGAGGATTTACCTGAGCCGGAAAGGCCTGTTATTACAATTAGCTTGTCACGCGGAATATCTAAATCGATATTCTTTAAGTTGTGTTCTTTGGCGCCTTTAATTATTATGGAATCTTTCTGCATAAAAAATACTAAATTTAAAATTAAGGACAGCTGCTATTTTTATTACCGTTATTCCAGACCGAAAATAGCAGCTGTCCCAATTTTAAAAAAACTACTTCTTTCTCTTTTTGCCGCCTCTTAACATCTTCGCGCAAGAAACATCGCCTTTTTTGTCGATAAAATAGAGGTATCCTTTTACCTTCTTTACGCAGGGCTTCGCGACAACCTTGCCGCCGCCGCCCTTGGATTTCCCTCTTGCCATCTTTGTCTCGACGACGTTACCTTTCTTATCAACGTAATAGAGATACCCTTTTTTCCTCTTTATCCCCACCTTCGCAACTTTCTGTGCCATCGTACTCACCCCCTCTCGCATTTATTTTATTAATTTTTGTATACTCCTCATTCACCCTTCCGATGGATCTGAATATGTTGAGTTTCACATAAGGACAATCTTTTTCCACATCGTTTATAAAATCCTTAAACATACGCCTTTTAGATATCCGCGAATTCGGGCACTTGCAAAGTTGGCTCGGGAATTTGGATTCTTTGGCAAATTTTCTCAACATATCCTCCCCGACATAACAAAGAGGCCTTATTATAACGATCTTACCGCCAAACAGTTCCTGTCTCGGGTTCATGGCCGAAAACTCGCCGTGGTAGAACATGTTCAAAAGCAGCGTTTCGTTGATATCGTCCTGATGATGGCCAAACGCCACTTTTCGGCATCCAAACTTTTCGGCTAAGGTGAAAAGCGCCTTTCTCCTATTCCATGAGCACCAGAAGCATGAAAGTTCTGCTTGCGGAGTTTTTTTAAGCGCGAAACTGGGTTTATGCGAGATAGTTTTATTTTTGCCCCGTATCTTGATCTTTTCGAAATGGTAAGGCATACCATGTCCTTCGAATATCTTTTTTAACTTTTGGGTATGGACGCATCCGGCGCATCTAAAATCGGTTTCTATGTGAACGGCAAAAAGTTCGTAGTCTATGGGCGCCCATTTACGCCTTTCATTCAAAAGCTTGAGTAAAGATAGGCTGTCTTTTCCGCCTGAGACTGCTACGAGTATCTTGTCTTTATCTTCAATAAGATTATGATCGGCGATCGCCTTCCCTATCCTGTTAGAAATATATGAACCTAATTTTGTTAAGTTCCTCATCCTATGTTCCTATTTTCACGGTCTTAGCGGCTCCTTCGAGCGCCGCTATCGCGGAAAAAACAGCAAGTTGGCTTGTCTTCGGATTTGTCTTAGACGGGACGTTTTCTGTTTTTGTCATAAGATGGCCAAATTCGCCTTTGATCTCTACCTCATGTATATTTTTTGTGTAAGCGGGCGATGTGACTACTTTTACGCGGGTATTCTTAGCGCCGAGGCCAGCAAGGCTAAGGAGAGCGCATACATTCACATTCTGCGGAAAACCTTTAATAGCGTCCATGGCATTACCGTCAAAAATAACAGTGTCTTTCCGTATGCCCCATATATCTATATCATTCTTCTTTAGATACGGCGCGCCCGTCAATCCACTGGGATGTTTCCTTGTGGTCAAAGTAACTGAATCAATCTTTCCAATGGATGCTGATTTTAGGCCGTCAATGCCGCATATGGCCCCGCTCGGTAAATATACTTTTATACCGATCTTAGCGGCTTTTTTTAATAGATTTTCATGCCCCAAAATTCCGCCGATACTCATTATCAATATATCTTTTTTATTATTAATCGCCTTTTTTAATATAGCGCCTGACATTTTCGCGCTTGCTGCCTCAACGATCAAATCTACTTTTTTAATAATATCATCGAGTTTTAGTATCAGGACTTTACTTTTGAGTATTTTTCGCAACAGCAGCTCTTTTTCTTCGCACGCATCACAGATCCCTACAAGATTTACCGTGTTGCGCATTCTATCCTTGCAGGCTTTTGCTATCTCAGTTCCTATCGTCCCACAACCGATTATCCCGACTTTAATCTTACGCACTATAACCTCTTTTTACCCGTTTAACTTTTAGCGGTTAGCGATTAGTAAGCTTTGCTATAGGCTATCAATACCCCGCTATCGCCGCGTCCTTATGCTCACCCGTCACTTTAAGCATCTTCTCTAAGGTCTTAAGCGCTTTTTCTATGACCTCGTATGAAACCTTTACCTCATAAACGAGCTTCTCCATGCTGTGCGCGACCCACCCCAGGGTAATGAGTTTCATATTCGCGCAGATGAGGTTCTGCGTAGGAAGATAGAATTTCTTGTCAGGATTCTCTTTCTGCAATTTGTATAACATACCTGCTTCGGTGGCTATAATAAATTCTCTTGACTTAGACTGTTTAACATATTTGAACATTCCACCCGTAGAACATATATGGTCAGCAAGCGCGAGCACTTCGGGAGTACATTCGGGGTGGGCAATAACCTCAGAATCAGGATGCAACTTTTTAGCCCTGATAACATCCTCCTCATGAACCCTTATGTGCGTTGGGCAGAAGCCCTCCCAAAGAATAATCTCTTTCTCCGGTACCTGGCCCTGGACATAGCGGCCTAAGTTCTTATCCGGGACAAATATTATCTGTTTTTCTTTTAGCGACTTTACGACCTCGACGGCGTTGGAGGATGTGCACGCTATATCGCTTTCCGCCTTAACTTCCGCGCTCGTATTCACATAACAAACTACCGCGGCGTCCGGATATTGCTTTTTCTTTGCGCGAAGTTTCTCAGGCGTTATCATGTCAGCAAGTGGACAACCGGCCTCCACGACCGGTAATAAAACTTTTTTATCGGGATTGAGGATCGACGCGCTCTCAGCCATGAAGTGAACTCCACAGAAGACTATGACTTCCGCGTCGGTTCTCACAGCAGCCTGGGCGAGAGCTAAACTATCTCCGCTTATATCAGCTATCTCCTGAACTTCGTCACGCTGATAGTTGTGCGCTATGATAACGGCGTTGCGTTTCTTCTTAAGCTTCGTTATTATCTTCTTCAGCGATTCATTATATTTTATGTCGTCTTTATCCTGGGATTGAGGGACCATCTATTTCACCGCGATAGTTATATTATCTATGAGACGCGTGTTGCCGAAAAATACCGCCAGCGCGATCATTATCTCGCCGGAGATCGTCTTCACATCTCTTAGTTCTTTCGTATCCACTATTGCCACATAATCGATCTTTGCTGTTGGTTTCGATTTTATCATATCTTCTATAGTCTTGATTATTTTCTTCGCGTCTCTCTCTTGGCCCTTGATCAGGCTCTCAGCTTGTTTTAACGATTGGTGCAGGATAACGGCATCTTTACTTTCGGTTTCAGATAGATACATGTTTCTTGAACTCATCGCAAGGCCGCCTTTCCCCCTCACGGTAGGCATTATCTTTACCTCCAGATCCATATTCAGATCCGCGGCCATCTTCTTTATCATCAGGGCTTGCTGCATATCTTTTTGGCCGAAGTAGGCAATGTTGGGCTTTACTATGTTGAATAACTTGGTGACTACTGTCGCGACTCCGCTGAAATGGCCGGGTCGGGATCCTCCGCAAAGATTTTTGGTTAGGGCTTCTATCGTAACATAGGTAGCATAGCCCTCGGGATACATATCTTTTAATGAAGGGTAGAATATTACATCTACGCCGGCGTCTCTAGCCAGCTCTTCATCGCGCTTGAGGTCTCTGGGATATTTTTCGAAATCTTCTTTTGGGCCGAATTGAATAGGATTTACGAATATACTCATTACAACGACATCCGTATGTTTCTTCGCGGCCCTTACAAGACTCATATGCCCTTCGTGAAGACAGCCCATCGTCGGGACAAGGCCTATGGACCTGCCTTCCTTCTTCATCATCTTGACAAATGTCGTCATTCTTGATATATTTTCGATCGTCTTCACCTGAAACGCCTTCTCCCGCTTTTTTATCTATCTTACTACAAACCCGTACGCCTATAAGAAGGCGATTAGGTTTTTATGCCCTGCTTAATTCGCGCAATCCCTTTAAAACGAACTCTCGTTCGCTTATTTTCGGATGCGGGATCACGAGGCCGTCCTTTTTGATATTCTCGCTGCCGTAGTAAAGAATATCGAGGTCTATTGTCCGTGGAGCATTCTTTACAGTCCTTTTACGGCCTAGATTAGCTTCAATTCTATTCAATTCTTTCAGAAGCGATCTTGGCCCGAGATCTGTTTCTATCTCAAGAACCCCGTTCAGGAATTTACCTTGAGGTATGTCGCTCACAGATTCTGTTTCGTATATAGAAGAACTTTGCTTAAATTTGATATTTTTATTATTCTTTAATTCTTCTACCGCTTTATCTATATTTTCCTGCCTATTGCCGAGATTGGAGCCTATTCCTATGTAGCAAGTGACCATCAAGCCAATCTCTTCTTTATACGATCAACTGCTTCTTTTATACGTTTTTTATCGACTGTCGCCGCCATCCTTATATAGCCTTCGCCATGTTCGCCAAAACCATTACCCGGAGTGGCGACGATATCACATCTTTCCAAGAGCGCTTTGGCAAATGTCGCTGACGTGTATCGCGGCGGAACCTTCACCCACACATAGAATGTAGCTTTGGGATTTTCTACATACAGGCCCATGGCATTAAGTCCTTGGACGAGTATATCACGCCTCTCTTCATAAATCTTTATGACTGATTTTATATGCTTATCATAATTATCTAAAGCCGTAATGCCCGCCCTTTGTATCGCAGAGAATATGCCAGAGTCTATATTGCTCTTTATATTAGCGAGGCCTTCTATTATTGAGGCATTCCCGCAGGCAAAACCTATTCTCCACCCGGTCATATTGAATGTTTTGGAAAGAGAATGGAATTCTATCGCAACATCTTTTGCGCCTTCGGCCTCGAATATGCTCGGCGCGGTGTAGCCGTCGAATGTTATTTCCGAGTAAGCCGCATCGCTGCACACTATCAGGTTATGCCTCTTGGCGAAATTCACGACGTCTCTTAAGAATTTCTTGTCGCATATCGCGGCGGTCGGATTGTTCGGATAGTTTATGAAGATCATCCTCGCCTTATGCAGAAGGTGATGATTTATCGCCTTTAGGTCGGGTAAAAATTTATTCTTCTCCGAGAGCGGCATGTAAATAATTTCACCGCCGGCAAATATAGTCCCTGAGCGATAAGGCGGGTAACATGGGTCCGGTACCAGGACAGCCTCTCCCGGATTGATAAACGCCAGCGGTATATGCGCTATGCCTTCTTTCGAGCCTATCAACGGATATATCTCGCCCTCCGGATTAAAGTCCACGCCGAATCGCTTCTTTAACCACTTCGCGGCGGCGTACCTGAATTCCGGCATTCCCTGGTCAAGCGAATAACGATGCGTGGACGGATCTTTCACTGCCTTCGACAGGGCCTTGATCACAAACGCCGGTGTCGGCATGTCAGGATCGCCTATGCCTAGATCGATTATGTCGCATCCTTCGTCGCGCGCCTTCTTCTTTGCTTTATCTATCTCCACAAACAAATACGGCGGCAGCTTCTTCAACCTGTCAGACTTTTCAAATTGCATCATCCACTCCTGTTGTAGGTAGAACTTGTGGTGGACCGCCTGAAGCGGCGTCAAAAAATTTTGACACCTTATGGCGATATAGCAAAAATTTTAAATTCCTGAAAGAAGTTGAAATTTTGTCAAAATTTTTCCGAGCAAATTTGGATGCCTAATCCAAATTTGCGCCCGCGGAAGGCGGCCACCACAAGTTCTACTTATCCGTTGATGCCAAAAAAATCAAAGACCCAGCACATCCTTCATCGTAAACAAACCGCTCTTCCTGCCTGCAAGGAACTTCGCCGCTTTGAGCGCGCCTTGCGCGAATATATCACGGGTTTTAGCGCTGTGAGTAATTTCGAGTAAATCAACATCGCTTTCGAATGTTATCGTATGCTCTCCGACAATCTCGCCTTCCCTTACAGAGCTTATCGCCACATCCGCATCAGCCTTCGCGCTTTTTACTATTCGCTCCATTTCTTTAGCTGTTCCGCTTGGAACATCCTTTTTTTCGGCGTGGTGCGCTTCGAGTATGCTTATCTCGTATTCACTACCCAAAACCCTTGCCGATTCTTCGACTAACCTGAATAATACGTTTACGCCCACCGACATGTTCGGCGAAAATACAACCGGGATTTTCTCTGATACCTTTTTTATCTTGGCCTTTTCCTCGTCGGACAATCCTGTTGTCCCTATAACAATCGCCTTGATATACTTTTCACAAATTGCAAGGTGTTCTATCGTTGCTTTTGGAGACGTAAATTCTATCAGGCAGTCGCAAGGGCCAATCGCTTTTTCGGCATCTCCATCGACGTCAAACTCGCCCGCGATACTTAATTCAGGGTCTTCTTTCGCAAGATCAAGTATCCTCGACCCCATCTTTCCTTTTACGCCGCTTACGGCTATTTTGACCATCGTAAACTCCCTATAATTAGATCAGTTTATAATTCTCAAGCGCCTTAACCAGCTTCTCCTTATTCTCCGACAGCATTTCGCACAAAGGCAGCCTCATCTCAGGATCGATCATCTTCATCAATCCCATTGCTGTCTTTACGGGAATCGGATTCGTCTCTATGAACATCGCCTTCACAAGCCCAAGCATCTTATAATGCAAATCTTGGGCTTTCTTTATAGCGCATTTTTCAAAGCTTGAGCACATATCCGCCACGTCGTGAGGAATAATATTTGCCACAACCGATATTATCCCAACACCGCCTATCGACAAAACAGGAAGCGTCAACGCATCGTCGCCTGATATAAGCAAAAAATCCTTCGGGCAAAGCTCTCTTATCCTAGCCATCTGCTCTAAGCTGCCGCTCGCCTCTTTAACCCCTATGATATTCTTTATCTGAGCTAATTTTACAAACGTTTCCGGCTCAATATTAACCCCTGTCCTCGACGCTATGTTATAGAGTATTATCGGTATATCAACCGCCTCGGCTATCGCTTTGAAATGCAGGTGCAGACCTTTCTGAGTCGGCCGATTATAATAGGGGCTAACCTGTAATGACGCGTCTGCCCCGGCCTTTTTAGCGTGTTTGGTAAGCGTTATCGCTTCTTCAGTCGAATTCGAACCTGTGCCGGCTATGACTGGGATCCGGCCTTTAGCGAATTGTATGGTAAGCTCTATCACTCTATCGTGCTCATCGTATGAAAGAGTCGCTGATTCGCCCGTCGTGCCGCAAGGCACAAGCGCCGACGTGCCGTTCTTTATATGAAATTCTACTAACTTTCCCAGCATCTTTTCATCGATCTTGCCGTTCTTGAACGGCGTTACTAATGCGACCATCGATCCTTTGAACATGTGAAATCTCCTCGCCTTAAATCTTTATCGTTCCCTCATAGACCAGCCGTGCCTTGCCTTCCAGATAAACGTTCATGAAGTTCCCTTCGATTAACTCAAAATAAACCTTCAATAATTCCTTGCTTCTCGTCTCCACAGTTACAGGTGACGTAAGTTTCTCGGCTTCAGCCGATATAATAGCGCTCGCCACAGCGCCTGTGCCGCAGGCAAGTGTTTCGTCTTCTACGCCTCTTTCGTAAGTCCTTACCTTGATCTTATTCTTGCCTTGGTTGACGATCTTGACAAAATCAACATTGGCTCCCGCCGGAGAAAACTCGGAGTGATACCTCATCTCGGCGCCGATCTCTTTAACGTCTATATTTTCTATATCATCAACAAAATGTATGACGTGAGGAACACCCGTATTTGCAAGACTGACTTTATAAGGGCATCCCTGTATCATAACACAAAGATTCCACTGTATGTCCTTTGGGTCTGTCAGTTTAACCTTTATTTCATCATTCTTCATACTTGCTTTTATCATGCCGGCGCGTGTCTCTATGCGCATATCGGCCAGAGCTATGCGATTAGCCTTCGCGTAAAGGGCTATACAACGCAAACCGTTGCCGCACATCTCCGCCTCGCTGCCGTCAGGATTGAATACGCGCATCTTAAAATCAGCCTGCTTGGATTTTTCTACCAGAAGAAGGCCGTCAGCGCCGATGCCGTAAATTCTATCGCAGAGCCGCTTGGCGAGTTGGCCAATATTATTTTTTAATACTAAGCCGCGGTTATCGACAATAATAAAATCATTACCTGTCGCAATCGCTTTCGTAAATTTAATCATCTTTATAGCCTTTTCTAATGTTCTCTTTTGAGCACCTTCGGTATCGATTCGCCGCGCACTAGATCCTTGTATGTCTCCTGCGATCTTACGATATAAACTTTATTCTTTATTACCATGGCCTCTGCCGCGCGAGGCCTGGAATTGTAATTACTGGACATTGTAAAACCATAAGCGCCTGCGCCCATCACAGCCAATAAATCCCCCTTATGCATCAAAGGCAGAAATCTATCCTTGCCTAGAAAATCGCCGGACTCGCACATAGGGCCCACCACTTCGACTTTCTCAGGAGCTTGAGAGCTGTCCTGTCTAAGCATTACAGGCACTATCTTATGATACGCCGTATATAAACTAGGCCTTATCAGATCACTCATACCGCTATCGACAATTACAAATGTATTCCTCGGCGTTATCTTTGTATACAATACCTTTGTTACCAAGATACCGCTATTCCCGGATATAAAACGGCCCGGCTCCAGTATTATCTTAAGGCGGGACTTCTTAAGCATCGGCAATATCCTCTTTGCGAAACTTTTAGCGGTCTGCGGATTTTCTATCGAATAGATTATGCCTAGGCCGCCGCCTATATTAAAATAATCGACATCTATTTTATATCTCTTCAGGAATTCCAGCACCTTCTTGATCGCATCCTCGAATGGGGCGCCGTCCAGAACTTGAGAACCTATGTGTATGTGAACCCCCCTTATATTCAGATTCGGATACATCCGCTTAGAATTGAATATTTTATGGACTGTCTGAAAATCCAACCCGAACTTTGTGTCGCCCTTTCCCGTGGTAATGTGGGCATGTGTCTTAGGAACAACATCCGGATTTATTCTTACCGCTATATTGACTTTTTTATTAAACTTCTCTGCGCATTTTTGGATCTCCTCTAATTCGTCTTCAGATTCGACGTTAAAGAATAATATGCCGAACCGTATAGCATCTTCAATCTCATCGCGCCTCTTCCCTACTCCTGCGTAAACTATTCTTTTCGGGTCTACGCCTGTAAGCCGCGCCCTGTATAATTCACCTCCCGAGACTATGTCAAGTCCCGCCCCGTTCTTAACGAGCGCTCTAAGGACAGCTATGTTCGAATTTGACTTTACAGAGAAGCATACCAGAGGGCGTATCGAATCAAACGCCACTTTTATTTTCCTGTAATGATCCACGAGAGTCTTATAGCTGTAGAGATAGAACGGCGTCGGAACGCGCCGCGCTATATCCGCGACTCTTACGTTCTCGCAATAAAGCTCGTTATCCTTAAAAATAAATTCATGCATAAGTCTCTCGCTTTATTTTTTTGGGTCCTGCCGCTCCTTGAGCCTTTTGTTTCTATCCTCTGTTTA
>MHFG01000034.1:6203-7103 GCA_001804065.1 Omnitrophica bacterium RIFCSPHIGHO2_02_FULL_46_20 | reverse complement strand
TATCCGACACAGCGCGAGACTGTCGGCGGCGTAGAGCTCAAAGACGTGTTCGGAAACCCGTTCTCTATCTATAGTATGAAGCGATTTAATCCGCATCTTTCGACAGGGGATTCTGACACTGCCCGTGAACACTTCGGACGAGTTGTTAATAAAGCTCATCGGGCAGGCATGAAGGTAATGGTAGATTTTATTCCATCGCTATCGCCAGACGCGATCAATGAGAATAATTATCGACGGACAGAGCATAAAGAGCTGGACGAAAGCGCCAATGAACTTTTTCGAAATATGCCGGAATCAGAAAAAGAGGCATGGTTTAAAGATCTTCTTGCTCGTCCCGAAAATAACGCGTATTTTGCCGTAGAACTACCTGGAAGGGTTGTTCTCGGAAAGCATGTCGTATCTCTTGGCACAAACTTTGACCAGACGCGGCCTGATCCGTTGAATGAGGACGTGCGGCGCTACTATACCGAATCGCTCAAGGGGCTTATAGATCTTGGGGTGGATATTGTTCGCGTCGATCTTGCCTTTCACTTATTAATACACGGCCTGCCGGATGAAAAGCAGCCGCTTAAAATAGTAATTGACGCGGCGAAAGACTACGCTCGGTCAAAAGGTCAAAAGATGGCTTTTATTTTAGAAGCGTATAATGACAGTGAGCGGGAATGGTTGGAACGGCTCGGCGGAGACCACGTATATTCCATACGATTGTTTGAAGCGTACTGGAACATTGTTCGCAATAATGGGAATGCCGGCGGCATAAAAGATGCCGTATGGCACGCTCTTTTCGCCAAGCCAAAGCCGCTTATATTTCCGTCAAACTATGACCAGACCGCGCTTACGGCTATCGGCGGCGGGACAAAAGGGTTCGCGATGCTCCTTATGGCGATAGGCATCTTAAGA
>MHFG01000034.1:0-6181 GCA_001804065.1 Omnitrophica bacterium RIFCSPHIGHO2_02_FULL_46_20 | reverse complement strand
TGCGGGACTGGTTGCTGCATCACGGCCATCTCCTCAAGATGCCGCCGGGCGGCAGCCCCGATCCTTACAGCCAAAGCCAGCATCTCTTTGTGACCGAAGAAGAGTTAAAGATTAGGGCCGATTTTTCCAAGATGAAAGACGCCGTTAAGAATGCGCCGTTGAAAAAGGTGATGCAGGACTTTTATAATTCGGCGCAAACGGGTAAAGAGCAATATATTGAGTCACCTGGAATATTATCGCATCAGGATAAGCTATTTCCGCTTTGTTGGAAGGCTGAAAACGGCGATTGGACGATGCTCGTTGTGAATTTTAAGCCGTCGGGAGAAATAATACAAGCGAGAGTGGATCTCCCCGAACAGGTAAAGTTAGAATTTGGCGCTGCCGCGCATGTCGAAGCCCTTGCCGGCATACACGTCGACTTTAAACCCCATGAAGAATATAAGATCTATACGATCAGAAAGCCTGCGAGTATCCGGGCGTCGGAACCTGTCGATATTGCTGTTGGAATAAAAAATACTCAATACCTGCTTGGTATCTTGCCGCCTGCCGCGGAAGATGAAAGTGAGGCATATATAATAAGATATAATGAAAAAAGCCTGCAAGATTACGAAACGAGAGCAGGGATAGAGGCGGGCACATTGAAAAAATTGCTTAATGCATACGTTGATTTATTAGGGGTGAGGCTGGGAGGAAAAGATAGAATCAAGCTCAAACCATCTTCCAGCACGAATAGTAAAAGACAACCGCTTATTTCCGTAGAATATTATCATGGGTTGAACAAAACCCTTACAGGCAAAAGCCATGTTGATATCGAAGGAGAAGAATTAGACAAATATTCGACATTGAGGATACTGGAGATGACGAATATAGCCTTTGCCATCGCTAATATTCCAATAGAACAAACGCCAGGTGAGATCGATCGATACAGCCGTCTCATATCATTTATTCAAAATCAATATAAAGGGTTAACGGGTAAAGAAATCTCTCTTGAAGAGATACTGCGGCCTGACAGAATAATAATATTGCCGCCTATTAAATCAATCCCGCCCGAAAAATTGAGCGAATACTATGAATTAACAATTAAACAGCTAAAACAAGCCGCGTAATTTTTTAACGAAAATCATTGCTGTCCAAATGATGCTGTTCCCCCCTCACCTTTTTCCTCTCCCCCGAAGGGGGAGAGGGTAGGGTGAGGGGGAGATAGAAAATTGAATCTCAAAATGTATTTGTCGATGGTAATCATAGTCCATTTTGGACACGAATGAACGGCAATATGATATAATAATCGGGGTTAGTCATGGAAAATCAAATTATTGAAACAGATATTCTCATTATAGGAGGCGGCCCCGCAGGCTTAGCCGCCGCGATTCATTTTGCCGATCTTATACGCCGGCATAACGAATCTGCAGAAAGCGGAAAGTCAAATGAAGC
This sequence comes from Omnitrophica bacterium RIFCSPHIGHO2_02_FULL_46_20, assembly GCA_001804065.1. Classification (GTDB taxonomy): domain Bacteria; phylum Omnitrophota; class Gorgyraeia; order 2-01-FULL-45-10; family 2-01-FULL-45-10; genus MHFG01. The sequence continues at coordinate 4,750 of MHFG01000034.1, read as the reverse complement.
GAAGCTTCCTTTGAATGTTATTCTGCTTGAAAAAGCCAATGCTATAGGGAATCATATTCTTTCAGGCGCCGTGATTAATCCCATTTCGCTTTATGAGCTTTTGCCTGATATTACGGATAAAGACATACCTTTTGAAAGCCCTGTTCTTAAGGAAGAGATACAGTTTCTCACCAAAGGCGGGACATGGACGCTTCCTTTCCATCCGCCCTACATGGGCAACAAAGGGAATTACATCGTATCCTTGGGTAAGGTGGCGCGTTGGCTTGGCGAAATTGCGCTTAAAAAGGGCATTCAAATATTTACCGGTTTTAGCGGCTGTGAGATCCTCTTTGAAAATGGTAAAGTCGCGGGTGTTCAGACCGGCGCTTCAGGGATTGATAAAGACGGCCGCCCACTGCCGAATTATCAGCCTCCGACGGATGTTCGGGCCAAGATCACCATTCTCGCCGAAGGAGCGAGGGGGCACCTCGCGAAAACATTGATTAAACAGTTGAACTTATCGCAAAATCGAAATCCGCAAATTTATTCTTTAGGCGTAAAAGAAGTTTGGAAACTTCCGGAAGGCGCCTTTCAATCCGGTCATGTCATACATACGCTTGGTTATCCGCTCGATTTCAATCAATTCGGGGGCGGATTCATTTACGGTTTGAACGATAATCTCGTAGCTATCGGCCTGGCCGTTGGGTTAGATTATACGGATCCTACCTTTGACATACATCATGCGCTTCAAATTTATAAAAAGCACCCGTTTATTCTTCGAATTCTTAAGGGAGGGAAGATAGTCCGTTACGGAGCCAAAACTATACCCGAAGGCGGTTTCTTTGCCATGCCTCAACTGTTCCATGATAATGTGATGATCGTTGGTGATTCTGCCGGTTTTACGGCTATGCCAAGCTTAAAGGGAGTTCATCTGGCCATTCAATCCGGAATGCTTGCGGCGAAAACGGCGTTTGACTCAATCAAAAAGAATGATACCTCCGGTGATCAACTTGCCGCTTACGAAGAACTCTTTAAGAAAAGCCCGGCTTATAAAGAGCTTTATACCGTTAGGAATTTTCGGCAAAGTTTTAAAACAAATTCATTCTTTGGTATGCTGCGGTTTGGCGCGCAAATTTTAACCGGCGGCCGCGGTTTGTCTTTGAAGGGACGCCTTACTACATCGGAGGACTACAAGCATTGCCGGCTGATCAAAGAACTAACGGGGAGAACATTTTTGGAGCGAAATAAGGATAGACTGGTTTTCGATAATAAGCTAACGTTTGATAAAGAAGCGGATCTTTTTTATTCGGGCACAAAACATAATGAAGAGCAGCCGTCTCATATTGTGGTGCCGAGTTCCGACGTTTGTCAGGTTTGTATTAAAAAATACGATGCGCCGTGTCAAAGATTCTGCCCGGCAAAGGTTTTTGAGATTGTCGCTGATCCAAAAACCGGCAAAAAAGAGCTGACGCTTCATCCCGCGAATTGCCTGCACTGCAAGACGTGCGATATTAAAGATCCTTTCGAAAATGCCATTTGGCATCCACCCTACGGCGGCGACGGCCCGAAATACGAAAATATGTGAAAAACATAAACTTACCTAAAATAGCAATAGTCGGCCGGCCGAATGTCGGGAAATCGTCTCTTTTTAACAGGATCGTCGGCGCGAGGAGATCAATAGTGGAGCCTTCCAGCGGCACCACGCGCGACAGGCTTCACGCGGATATCAGATGGAAAGGGAAGGGGCTCACTATTATAGATACTGCCGGATTTGAGGGGACCAGGCATGGCGATATGGCCGAGCTTGTATTAAAACAGATTCGAAAGGGTATTGAAGAGGCAGACATCATATTTTTTGTTACGGATGGCATCGCCGGCATAGCGCCTCAAGACAGGGAACTATCATCAATGCTTAGAAGGACCTCGAAGAGGATATACCTTATAGTAAACAAGGTCGATAACGAATCTGACATGCAAAAGACATTGGAATTTTTTGAACTGGGACTCGGTGAGCCTTACGCCGTTTCGGCAATGCATGGCAGGGGTATCGAAAGATTGTGTAATGATCTGGCGAAGGGTATGGAAAAATACGCCATGAAAAACATTCCCGAATTAGTAAGCCCCGTTAGACGCTCGCTATCTAACGGGGTAAAGGCAGCTATTATAGGGCGGCCGAATGTCGGGAAATCATCGTATCTAAACTATATCTTGAGCGAAGAGAGAGTCATTGTCCATCCGACTGCCGGGACAACAAGAGACGCTGTCGATACCAATTTTAACTATAAAGACAGGGAATACGTCCTTATAGATACCGCGGGCATAAGGCATAGTGCGAAGATAGAAGAGGCAGCGGATTTCTACGGAAGCGTCCGCTCAAAGGAAGCAGTAAAGCGCTGCGATGTCGCGATGGTGCTGCTTGACGGCCCGGAAGGGTTGACGAGGGATGACGCGCGCATAATAGACTTATGTCTTGAAGAAGGCAAGGCGCTTGTCATAGCGGTAAATAAGTGGGATCTCGTGAAGGAGAGCATGGAGATGTCGAAATACGACGGCAGGCTCAAAGAGGGGATGAGGGTTATTAGAAATTTCCCAGTTGTATTCACATCTGCGAAGACGGGAAGAAACGTCAAGGCCAGCCTTGATGTGATATGGTCAGTGTATGAGAAGTATAGAATAATTATTCAATCTGATAAACTTGCCGAAACCCTCAAATCATTAAACAAGACGCCTGAGATAATTAATAAAAGAATAAAGTTTAAATACCTGATTCAAGAAGGCGCAATGCCCCCCAGATTCATTTTAGGCGTCAAGGGCGCTAAAGGCTTAAGCGAAAATTTAAAAAGATTTGTAGAAAACTTCTTCAGGATGGCTTACGATTTTGAAGGGACACCAATAAGAATACGTTTCAACCTATAATTCCCGCAGCGCTTCGTTAACAATCTCGTCCATCAGCTCTTTTACGGAGACTATTCTTTTAACTCTCGATACGTTGCTGCCGGCAAAGATGACGGCGTTATCTATGTCGCCCCGCGACGCGTTACAGAGGGCCTTGGCAATGCAGTATGATACAGTCGCCGGATTGCATGTCCTCAGGCATTTGTAGCGGCAATTGAACGAAACCCTCTCGCCGGACACCAGCTTATCCGTGAAGCGATTTTTTATCGCCCTGGCCGGCATACCGACAGGGCTGTCGATAATGATAACGTCTTCGCTTCCGGAGGCAAGGTACATCGATTTAAATTTTTCAGAAACCGAACACTCGAAAGTCGCGACAAAACGCGTCGCCATCTGGACCCCTCCGGCGCCCATTTTCAAAAATCGCGCCATGTCCTTACCGTCAAAAATACCGCCTGCCGGAATTACCGGGATGCGCGCGGTGTATTCCTTTTCATATTCACCCGCCATCTTTAAGACTGAAGCAAACAGATCTTCAAGACGGCCTTCTGTATGCCCAAGCAAGTCGGCGAGCTTGAATCCGATATGCCCGCCTGCCAGCGGGCCTTCGACTACGATAGCGTCAGGTAAGCGATTGTACCGTTTTTTCCAGGTCTTGATGATAAGATCTGCGGCCCGCGCCGATGAAACAATGGGAATAAGCTTAGTAGACGATCCTTCGGTATGCTCAGGCAATTTTAACGGCAATCCTGCCCCCGACACAATGAAATCCGCGCGCTCTTCGGCGGCGGTTCTGGCAAGATCCTCAAAATTGCTCAACGCGACCATGATATTGATCCCGACAACCCCCTTGGTCTTTTCTTTCGCCTCTCTTATTTCATTCCTAAGCGCCTCATTTGAGGCCTCTACGAATTCTCTTCCTTCTTCATCTATGCCATATGCCAATCCCACACTGGCAATAGTCCCCGCGCCGCCATAATTGGCGACTGCGCTCGCAAGAGACGCCGTCGATACCTGGACTCCCATCCCTCCCTGGACAATCGGTATCTTGACTTCGAGGCCGCCTATCATAAGTGGTTTTAATACGTTTGCCATGTAAAATTTCGCCTCCACTCACGTTCGGCGGAATTCCCCAAGCGAAGCGAAGGGAAATTTTCCTTCCGACTGATCCACGAAGAATTTCGAATACCCGGGTTAACTCGCCGACTCATTTGAAACCTGTCCTATATCTTCCTTGTGCTGCGCGTTCTTTTTATCCAGCTTGCGCTGCATTTTTTCTTCTTTTTTCTTTTTCTTCGCCAATTCTCTCCTATGTTTTTGATATGAATAATTATCTCTTGCCAATATATCCTCCTTTTGTCTTGGGGCATCTATATTATACCTCTCTAAGCGCGAAACCTCAAGCGGGAAAGGCGTGTCCTTTCCCGACGAATTTGCTTGATAATCCCTGTATTCCAGCTATAATTGATAAGTTGTATATGGCAAAAGGCGTCCGAATCATGAAAGTTCCGAGTGAAATCAAATCCATAAAAAGAGTTTCATCCAAAATTTTAAGCAGCCTCTCGTCCTATGAGCTAAATAAAGACACGCTTTTTGATATAAGGCTATGCACGGAAGAAGCTGTCCGCAACGCCATCGTTCACGGCAGCGGTTTAAGAAAAGGATCGCGTGTCAGTGTATATTACTGGGTAGATAAGGGTAAGCTCCATATAGAGATCGAAGACGAAGGCGCCGGGTTCGACTCAAATACAGTGCCCGATCCCACGGAAAACAGCAATATATTAAAGAAGTCGGGAAGAGGGGTATATCTTATAAAGAAGTTTATGGATCGGGTATCTTTTAATGAAAAGGGAAACAAGATAAAGATGGAGAAGGC
>MHFG01000033.1 GCA_001804065.1 Omnitrophica bacterium RIFCSPHIGHO2_02_FULL_46_20 | reverse complement strand
GTTCCTTTGCAGATAAATATATAACATTTGCAATTGAATCTATATTGTTGTTAGCATGAATTACTATTGGAATCTTTGAATTTTGTATCACAGAAGCAAGAAGAAAACCTTCGTGTATATCTCCACCTAGCGAAGAAAATAATAATACAATCCTCTGAATATTAGCACTTGGCGCAGCTTGAATTGCGTTAAATAATCTTGTGCTAAAATTCTGTTCTATCACGCCTGAGAAAATGATATAGCGATCCATCTTACCCTCACTTAAAACTGATTTATTGTATCGCTAATATTTTAAAAGAGCAATGAAATTCTTAGCCTTTATAACTCATAATTATTGCAATACAGCTTCTAACTCAAACTCATATGTTGTATTGTGTTCACAATGTAAGGACGTTGTGTCCCCCAGCGGCAGCGACCTCAAGCCCCCTCTTAACATGCTCCTGCCCCTTAACATCGCTAAAATCTATCTTGTATTTTGAATTTCTTTTGAACGCCGCTTCAAGATTCAGCTCTTCCCTTTCTATCGAGATCTTTTTATTTATAAAATCTACCGCCTCCTTTAACGTCGTAACCGGATAGACCTCGGCATCTTTAACCACCGCCGCTTCTTTTGAATTAACCTTGGGCAGGATTAAAATATCTTTTCCCATATCCTTTAGCGCCATCGCTACCGGAAGAACCCCTTTTATGGGCTTCACTCTACCATCCAGGGATAATTCTCCCAGAAAAACATAACGCTGCAGCAAAGAGGAATCTATAACATCTTCTGTCGATAGGATCGCCAGCGCTATAGGCAGATCGAACGAAGCTCCTTCTTTCTTTATATCGGCGGGCGCCAGGTTAACGATTATCTTCTTAGCCGGAAAAGAGAATCCGGAATTTTTTATTGCCGCCTTGATCCTATCGCGCGATTCCTTAATCGCCATGTCCGGTAATCCAACTATATTAAAACCCGGAAGCCCCGCGCCTATATCGACTTCAGCCGTTACCTCATACGCGTCTATTCCGATCACACAACTCGAATAAATTTTTGAAATCATATTGCCGCCCTTTCTTCAATGCCTTTAAATGCAAATGTCAAATTTCCATTCACTTGGCTCGGAAAATTCCACGAAGGAAGCCAGCGAAATTGAATTTTGTAATTTAAATATAATTATCCTCTACGGCGTTTTCTATTAACTCCACAGATTCTAATTCACCGTAGTAATTCAGTTTAACCGAAACGATATCTATGCGCCAATCGGCATTCAAAATTCTATGCCTTTTCAGGTAAAACACCGCGTTTTTTATAATGCGCGCCTGTTTTACTTTCGTTATCGAAAGGTACGGAGGGCCGAGAGAGGAAGTGGCTCGACATTTCACCTCGACAAATACCACTGTTTCTTTATGCCTGGCGATGATATCTATCTCGCCGAAAGGAGTCCGGAAATTGGACTCTAAAATCCTGTAGCCCATCTTCCTTAAATACGCCGAAGCTATTTTTTCTCCGGCAGCTCCTACATCCTTCTTCTCCCGGCCCATCCATTAACCTCCGTATGCTTCAAGGACAAGCTTTTCTATCTCGTCCTTTACTTCTCTTTTTAACGGTATTACGGTGTTATACCATTTACCGTCCCGGCCTTCCTCGCGAGGCATACTAACGAACAGCCCCTTCTCGCCCTCAACAACTCTTAAGCCCTTGACTACGAAACTTCCGAGTATTGAAAGATCACAGAACGCCTTTGTGGAGCCGGTGCCATCCAGCTTATGCAGCCGGACCACTTCTAACTTCAGACCTTCATCTACCATCTCAATTCACCTCCTTTCCTGCCATATATATAAAGACGGAAAAAGTGGTGAAATTGTTGCAAATTTTTTTTATTTATTTACAGCGTGGGATTCCGCAGAACGTAGGTGAGCGGAATTTTTTGTTAAAAATGAAGAGCGTTTAACCTGTAACGGAGTAAATGATTAGGCGGATCCGCCGAAACTCTGAACGCGAGAGCGTATCAATGCGGCGGTTTTTGGGTCGCGTAACTTTGTAAAGGGTTAAGCGTCTTCTTCTTTTTTCTTTTTCTTCAGGAACAATTCAATCGTCTTCTCAAAGGCTTCCTTATCCGATAGGCCCATGTCCATAAACTCAAGCGCGACGCCGTACATGGCTTCCATTTCCGCTAAGGCAAAACACCGCGCCACCACGGCATGACAGGCTATATCCTCGGGAAGAACGGGGTTCGATATTTTTATCTCTACTTTAGAGCCCGGTTCATAATAGACGGAGGAGTAAAATAGTATACCGGTTTTACTGGCATTTTTGATTATACAGGCATCCCATTTGTCTTTCGGAGAAGGCGGTATTTGCCTCACACGTACTATATGATGATCCGGCACGCGGTTCTCGCGCCTTTTATTGCTTTCAGTATTTTCCATAAGAGCCCTCCCCCCCTTATCTTTATTAATATTGTATAAATGATCCTGAGTTATTCGATGGATCATTTATAACCTGTTTTTATGCTCTATGTCGATATTTTTGATGATGCGGGAGGCTTCTTCCGCGCCGCCCTTCTTCCATGCATCATATATCATAATCAGCATCTTTGTCGACTTAGAATCTACCACCCATTTTATGCCCAAAAGTAGAGTAGCGGTGAGGAATTGCAGGAAATACTGCCGCACCGTGAATGATAGGATGAACGATATTATGGCTAAGGTTAAATAAATGTTGATCTTCTTCATTACATTCGCCTTTCTCTTTTTGAGCGATTTGACGGATTCGTAAGCAGAAACTGCCTTCTCAAGGCATTCATTGCATCCGGCTATGTGCGCCTCGACTCGCTCTTTATCCTTTCCGGACAAAACCTTGCCCAAGTAGCCTGCCAGATCATTTTCCGTAGGATGAGTCTTTATTTCCTGCTTTAGTTCTGTCATGCCTTCCCTCCCATATATAAAGACGGAAAAAACGCTCAAATTGTTGCAATTTTTTTATATATTTTTTAGCGCCCTTTTCAGTTTATCTTTAGCTCTTTTTATACAATTTGAAACAGTGCCTTTCGGCACACTCAAGATTTCGGCGATCTCGCGATATTTCTTATCATGAATAAGATGTAATTTTATCATCAATCTTTCTTTTCCCGGCAAAGACTCTATCGCTTCATAGATTCTATTCGATGCTTCGGCCCTTATTAATTCATCTCTCGGGTTCGCTATTTCTGACGGAATGATCTCGCGCGGCTCTCTCTCGCCTATCTTATCAAAAAGAGATGTTGTCCGCTGCTCTTGACGAACTTCTCTGCCTCTAAAGTGCTCTATGGCTGCGTTGCCGGATACAATCGAAATCCAATATGATATATCACCGCGGTTGGTGATACTCTCCAATCTGTTGTTTTTCCAAATATCGGTGAGTATATTTTGTTTTATATCCTCTATATCGCGGGTGCTTGCCGATAGGTTGTATTTCTTAACGCGATTTTCGATCGATATGCATATAAGGCGGGAATACTTTTTTACCAGCCGGGACCAAGCCGAGATGTCTTTTTTAATGCAGGCCTCTACAAGGTAATGGTCATTTTCAGGGCGTTTCTCATCCATCGTAAGAAAGAATAGCATAGTGTTTATTCTGGCATTAAGGATCGTTTGGATCATTTTTTTCAACATCCGCCTTCTTTACTATACCCTTGAGAACCTCCAGTTCCTTTTTTTGAGTTTCGAGTTCTTTTTCTATTCTTTTGAAATGCTCTTCCGTATCCGAAAACTTACGAGACGCATACTCATCAGCGGTCTCGATCAATAAAACGCTGTTTTGTTTACGCAGCTGTCCCCCTTTAGGCACCACTATGTTCACATTCCCTTCCTTAATTGTTTCCATGCCCGGAGGTATGATGACATCACCGCTATTTCTATTCTCCTCGGCGCCGTAAACAGGGCTTATGGAGAGGATGCACACAAAGGACAGGATGAGTATATTTTGCTTCATATTCTTCTCGCTTGGCGGCTGACTTTAACTGCGCGGCTGCTTTATCACTACGGTGCCGAGCGAAACCCCTTCTCTCTCGGCAAGATCTTTAGCTTTTTTTTCTAACTCTTCTTTCGTTTTGATCAGATTCTCCATATAGAATTTCATATTCAAATATTCTTCATTGAGTTTTTCAAGACTCTTTAAGGCGCCTTCCTTCTCCGCTTTAACCTCTTCTATCTTCGCCTTCAAATTCTGTGTTTCGATCTCTTTCCCCTGGATCTTCGCGAGATTCTTACCGCGTTCCTCTTTTTCATCCTCGAGGCTCTTGGCCAGCATGTTTATCTTCTCTTCCTGGAATTTGATACTTGCCGCCATCTGGGCGTTCGCAATTTCCGTCTCCTTTAATTTGGCTTCAAAAGCTTGTTCTTTCATCATCAGTTCATCGACCTGCCTCTGCAGGCCGACCCTCTTATCTCTTTCATTCTCCTTCATAATATATAAAAATACTGCGGCAAATAATAGCAGGATTATGGCTATGAACGGTATGGTAGACAAAAAAGCGCCGTCTTTATTCATAAGTTATCCTCCTCGTATAAAAATTATTCAAAAGCGAAATCCATAACAAAACGTTTTTCCGCTTTACTCATAGCTTCCGGAAACGCGGAAAACGGGCTCGCTCTTTTTACGGCGTTTACCGTCAGATCATCCAGCGCATGATTAGACGATTCCATGATATCCGGGCCGCGCGCGATCTTACCGGCAGGCGTTAGAAAAAATGACAGCTTCACCTTGCCCCTCATTCCGGAATATTTTGTATCCTTCGGTATTACTATGCGGCCTATTATCTTATTTTTTACAGAGTAATAATATTCTTCCGACGTTGCGGCCAGGCTTATCCTTTCTGCGGCATCCATCTTCTCCAATGCGTCAAAATACTCTTTGGCGGATTGATTCTTTCCCGGCTCCTTGAACATGCCCGGTTTCATGGGAACCGGACTCCTTCTCTCAAATGCCGACTGTTCGGATACGGTAAACCTATTTTCGCCTATAGTAGGACTTTTCGGCTGTTCCAGATAATCGCTTTCGCCGGTGATTATGTGAGGCGTCAAAAATATGACAAGCTCTTGTTTCGTTATGTGTTTATCTCTGTTGCTAAACGCCGTTCTAAGTATCGGTATATCGCCTAATAGCGGAATCTTATTAACCGTATCGCTTCTCTCATCCTTTATCAGCCCTCCGATTATTATTGTGGTGCCGTCTTTAACGGTAACGCTTGTTTCGGCCTGAGTCGTCTGCACTATCGGAACGGTTGTGGCCGGGGTGCCGTATGTGTAATTACTGCTGGTGGAGCTTACTTCCGGCCTTATCTTCATCGTTACAAAACCGTCTTTATTTATTGTCGGGGTTACATATAATTTGACGCCTACGTCAATAAAATTTAAATTGGTGCCGGTTGTGGTAGTTGACGTGCCCTGCGTTACGGTATTCGTAGCGTAAGGTTGTGAAGTGCCGATCAATATCTTGGCTTCCTGATTATTTATAGCCGTTATTCTCGGGCTTGAAAGCAGGTTTGTATCGCCTATGGTTTTCAACACCTGTATCATTACGTTTACATCGCCTGAGTCCATGCTTCCCAGAATAAGTTGCGCGCCGGGAGGGCCAAAGGCGTTTGACGCGGCCAATTGAAACGCGCTTTTTAAAGTGAGCTCTTTCTGCATCTGTCTAATAACGCTCCCCCAATCGACGCCAAGCTTGTAGCGATCGTCCAGCGTGATCTGTAATATTTTGGACTCGATAAGAACCTGCTGGGGTTTATCGTCAAATGCCGTCATCACTTTCTCTATGTCGCCCATTTTATTCTCAAGATCCGTAACGACAATTTTATTGGTCCTCTCGTCTATCTGTATAGTCCCTATGCCTTTTGTGAGGTTCTCGGTTATCTTATCCTTCATATCCGCGGCTTTGGCGTATTTAAGCTCAAATATTCTTTTTACTGTAGGAATATCTATGCTCCCCATCGCGTCATTCATCTGGGATAACGCCATGGGATTATCTATAGCAACGATAGTATCCGAACCTTCGTCCACAATAATCTTCCCCACCTTTGTCTTCATCTGATTCAACGCCTTGCTTACTTCAACGGCCTTGGCGTACTTAAGCCTGAATATCATGACCTCTTTCTTTTCGGCGTATTTTTCACCGTACATTCTCTCATAATCCCGCTGGTTCATAACATATATTATATCGCCGCGCTTATCGTATGCCAGATTGTTCGCTATGAGGATAATGTCAAAGGCATCCATAAGGTTCACACTTTTTAAGAATATGGTAACCCGCCCCTTAACATCGCCCCCCAATACGACATTAAGGCCGCCTTTCGCGGCGAGCATCTTTATGACCTCAATGACATCCATGCCTTTCAGGTCCAAAGATATCTTGCCCGAGTCCTGGGCCGTCTGCAAGAGCGCTCCTTCAGCGCCTGATGACAACGCAGAATCGGTTTGAACTTCCGCCAGGCACCGCGATATCGGGTTAACGATTAAAGAATAAACCAAAATAAGGGCAAACATAGCAATGATAGGCCGTCTCATTTTTAACCTCCCATCCTATAGAAAAAGGGTCATCCTTTTACCTCTATACTCCAGCACAACTTTATCTCCGCTTATATCTTCTACCGTAATTTCGTCGATCGACTGGCCCTTAATAAGATAATAAGTTTTTTGATTTTTCTTATTCTCTACTATAGCCTGTGGATTATCTCCCGGGACTATCCCAACCAGCTCTACATTGCCTCCGGACATTTCTCCCGACGGCTCCATCCCATATCCTTGAGATTCTGTTTGAATATAAGGACTCGCGCCGAATATGTTCCTGCCGGACATCCTGTTTGAGTAGTAAGAATAGCTCTTGGTTTCTATCGGCATTGTTTTTCCCGCGACAGGGACAATCGGCACGGAAACAGAGGCACTGGAAATTAAGGAGGCCGCATTACGGGATGGGCTGACTAAGATCATGTCCAAAATAAAATATCCCGCGATAATGGCTATGATTATAACCGTATATTTATTAAATGCCTTGAGAGCCCGCGGATCCAGTATGCTATTTTTCAAAAAACTGCTCTTCAATGCCGCCAATATATAATCATCCACCTTGCTCCATGAGGCGGGCGTGACAGGCTTAATTTCTTTAGCCCCAGGACTTGGCGCGCCTGCGCCTTCGGGAATATCGCGTTTTCCCTTTATTATGGATAATAATTTTTCTTCCGGAGACATATCCTTATGCATCTAAATGACCGTCCTCGCCGCCACTTCCCTGACCACCGATTCATCCGCAATCGCCTTACCGTTCATTACAAGAAATTCCAGGGCGTCATGGCACAACATTGACGTCTTTCTGGGGTATCCCTGGCTGCATCCGAATATAAAATTGACAGCGCCGTCCGTGAATATTTTTTTCGGATCCTCGGCCCCGGCGGTTTTAAGCCTGAAGAATATCATCTCTTTGGTCTCTTTTTCGTCTAAAGGGTTTATTATATATTTTAAACCTATCCTGTCATAAAAGTTCTTTATCTTTTTTATCCTCGGTAAAAGCTCCATCTGCGACACTATTATCAGCTGCAGCAGCTTATATTCGTTTGTCTCGTAGTTCAAAAAAATCCTAAGTATTTCCAGAAAAGAAGCGGATAATTTCTGCCCCTCGTCTATCAATAATACCACGGTCTTATTCTCATCCACGCCTTTTTTAAACAAATACCTCTCTATCTCTTCTCTGTAATCGAGCGTGGAGCGCGAATTAGGTTTTATTCCGAACATCTTTACAAGGCTCGATAGAAACTGGAACTCTGATTTGTAGGACGGGTCCAGTATTATGTGGAATATGTAATCGTGGTCGTTGGCGAATGCCTGCACCAGCGCCCGCGACATCGTGGTCTTGCCTATGCCTACGTCTCCCAGTATGAGACCCAGTCCTCTTTTAAGACGTAGCATTATCTCTAATCTTTGCAGCGCGGCGTTGTGGGATGATGAACGATAAAAAAATGCGGGGTCCGGGCCGGTGGCAAACGGCTCTTTTTTTAGGCCCAGCATTTCGTAATAACTCATCCGTCCCTGCCTTCCTCTTTTAGCAGTTCAAGGATTTTTGTTAAAGACGCGTTTTCTTTTTTGTAGGAGATTATCTTCTTTAAATCATCGACAGTTCCGCTGTCAAAGTATCTGAAATTAGTCTCGGGGCTTCTGCCGACCTCTTTTATAAGCCCCAGCTTGAGGTAATACTTTATGGTGTAAATGGACAGCCCCGTTATTCGTGACAGGTCTTTTATCAGGTATATATCTTTATACGACATATTAACTCTCTAAGTAGAGAGTAAACATATACTCTCTATTTAGAGAGTATATCATAACTCATTAATTTGTCAATAGTTCAAGCTTATAGTGTCAAACTTATAGAATTTATTGAATTGTGATATATGCGGGTTAATCCAAAAATGCTTTGCTGATGAGAAATGTGCCTTTGAGGACGCCTGTCTGGCCGGATTTTGAAACTACATTAAAGCGTTTTACGTTTATTAAATTCTCTCTGGGATTTTCTATGTCATATAAAAATTTGGAAAGCTGCCCCGCGCTCGCTTCCGCGGTAACATCTATCAATATCTCCTTGTGGGATCCCGCGTCTATTATGTCTACAGGTTTTATATTTATTATAAGGCACGAGTCATTCTTTGAAACATTTTCTATAAAGGCCAGCGTATCCGCGGTTTCCTGATCCTTACTCCTCGCGGCCTTTCCCCGCTTCGACAATTTAGCGTATTCAGACTCTATTGTTTTTTGATTTGCCGCTAACTTAAAGTCTTTTTCCAATATATTTATCTTTGACCGAATTTGATTGTTGAGATTTTTCCATCTCGCGGCTACGGGTTCTATTATAAAAACATATGATACCGCGATTGCACATATTGACGCCGCGGCGGCCATTAGATATCTTTCCCTCTTGTTAAAATTGTTAATAAACATCCTTAAACCCCTGTCATTTCAATATCGTTAAAATAACGTTGATCTCAAAATCGGTTACTTCCCTGTTTTCCGCCATTCTTTTGTTCGCGTATTTTACCTTTACGCCTTCGAAATAGGGCGAATTTTCCAATATGGCGGCATATTTCAATACATCGCTCAATGCAGGCGCGGTTCCTCTGACGGTAAGCGATTTTCCGCTTTCAAAATCAAGCGTGCTTAAAGATACGCCTCCGGGAGTTATCCCGCATACCTCGGAGAACACATCTACGGCAAGAGGCTTCCGGAGAATCATCTCCCTTGTTACGCTTATATCCTTCATCATCTTTTTCACGACGGCGATCTTCGGGTCCATCTTTTTTAATTCGGCGTTTATAGAGGCCAGATATACATATTTATCGTGCATCTTCTTTATTAATAATCCGAATACCAGCGTTACTAAAAGAGCCGCCAGGAATATAGCTGTAATAAGATTATTTTTTGTGTTCGCAAGGCGCGCCCCTTCCACGGCATCCTCCGGCAGGAGATTTATTTTGATGTCGTCGGATCTTAAGGAGAGCCCCAGTAACTCGGCAAAAGAGGCCTCCTCTGCGGCTCTCTTGATATTTTCGTCGATCGAAATATTATTTCCCTGGTCTATTATGTCGACGGGCAGTTTCAATTCTTTGGAAAGGGCGAGAGCGCAATCCGCGGTTTCGGTGTTTGCGCCCGTCAATATGATGCGGCTAACGGGCCTTCCCGACTCTTTTTGATAAGTATTTATTGATACCCTTATCTGCTGGGCTATTTTTTCTATCTCTCTGGGGTCACTAGCGCTATGCGCCGCGCCTCTTGTGAATACAAGCTTATCTTCTTCTACTATATCTATATCGATATGGTCCGGATCCAGATTGACCAGCATCAAATTTTCTTTTTCGTCCCCTTCCCTGGCCAGCTTATACCAATAAAATAACGCCTCGGAACTTAATGAGAGCAAGTTTATTCCGCCTACCTTGGCTTTATTTAAGATATCTATAAAGTTATTTACTATGGATGCCTGCGCTATAGCAAGCAATACCTTCGAGTATCCGTCTTCTAATTTCTCTATTACCCTATATCCATATATGACTTTTTCGTCCGTATAAGGAAGATGCTTGATCGATTCTATCTTGATTATCTTGTTTATCTCCTGATCGTCAACAGAAGGTATCTCAAGGAATCTGGCGGTAACAAGATGTCTTGGAATATTCAACCGCACTTTCCCGGGGGTAAAACCCAGGGACTGGAAAATTTTCTTTATCTCTTCGGAAGCGCCATCCGGGCCCTGCGTAGATACAGGCCTGTTTATCAGTCCTGTTATATGTTTCCTGCCTTTCAAGACCTCCACTACGGCGGCCTTAACCAGGCCATCGCCGATCTCTATAGAGACGGATCTGCTGTCGACTTCGAAAATATTTTTTAAGTTCTCTAATATTCCCGATAATATTTTAATTGCTTATCTCCTTTTTTCGCGACGCAGACTATTTTTACGCTTATTCTAGACTTATCTATCATGCCTTTGGACTCAATTCTAAAGTAATTTGACTTGGTTGTAAAGTAATTTAACGCGTTTCTTTCATCGGTCGTGATATCCCATTTTTCCACCTCTTCCGGTGTTATGCCCTGGACAAGCCCGTCGTCTTTTGTTCCAGCTTTCTTGTCGCTGCCATTTCTGATATTAATGATGTTAGTGACCAAATTTTCGCCTAATCCACATGCAAGCATGACCCGCTTAGTCGCCGTATTTATATTGACCTTGCCATCGTCCCCATATACTGTTATGTAATCTTTGATAGACTCGAATAGCTCCGGCGTCATGTCTTTTACAAGCATCAGCTCTTCTATGCAGCTAAAATCAGCATGTTTACATTCATAGGGCGGTGTGAGCGATTTGTAATCGTCATCCCATGCGCCGCCGCCCGGCATTCGAGCGCCGCCTCGCCAGTTCATTATAGACGCTGCCACATCTTCATTCCCTTTTCCTAAAAGGCTTACGAGAAGAGGCTGATCCGCCTTATTTACATTGATCTTCCTCTCTTCATCCATCATGCCGTAGTAATTCACGCCTTCTTCGTCATAACTTACCTCAAACGCGCCGTCTCCCAGCCTTTCGGTAAATACGCTTCTGATATCCTTATCGGCCGGCAGGGTTATCCCGCATTCTCGTATCGAGTCGTAAGCCTTGCTATTTCTTGACAGCATCTCCCGCGCCTTTAGGATACCGGCTTTCGCGCAATATTCGGCCTTTAGTCTGTCCATATTATATTTACTTA
>MHFG01000032.1:7463-7943 GCA_001804065.1 Omnitrophica bacterium RIFCSPHIGHO2_02_FULL_46_20 | reverse complement strand
TAATTTCACCATGGGAGCGGTTAGGCGGATAATTTCTGAGATGCAAAATAAGGTTAAAGATGATGAGATGAAAGACATTTTAGGGATGCAGAGGCGTTACGATGAAATAAGGAATGAATTGGTAAAAGAGAGTCAGGGATTAGTGCGGATGGTTGTTAAGGGTTATCTTCGTAAATTAGGCAAAGAATGGGAAAACTCAGAGATTTCATCGGATGATTTATTTCAAATCGGTAATATATATTTAATCAGCGCAATAGAGGGATTTGACCCTCATCAAGGGTTCGCATTTTCTACTTATGCGGTTCCCGCGATAAGAAGAGGAATACAAAGGATGTTTAGGCAAGGACTATTAGAAATTCCCCAATATCTCTGGAAAGAAAAGTTTGAAATAGATAAGTTTATCGCTAAGTTTACCCAAACAGAGAAAAGAGAGCCTGCCGTTGAGGAAGTAGCCGCAGGATTAAACCTGCCGGTATCTCG
>MHFG01000032.1:0-7358 GCA_001804065.1 Omnitrophica bacterium RIFCSPHIGHO2_02_FULL_46_20 | reverse complement strand
CCGGAGATGCTCTTATTATCGGCGGGAAGTTAGAGCAGGCATTGCGGAGTTTAGATAAGAGAGAAAGAGAGATTATAAAATTAAGGTATGAATCGGATAGTACTTTGGAAGAAGTTGGCAAGATTCTTAATATAAGCCGTGAACGTGTCCGCCAGATTGAGTCCAAAGCATTAAAGAAACTACAGGGATTTGGCCTTCAGCCTGAAGGCCCCAACCCGCTTTCCCGTAAAGATGCCAATAGGCAAATTAAACCCGTCGCCTCGCTGGCGGGAAATGCGCCAATAAAAACATCCGGTTCCGTCCCTTTGGTAGGAAAAGATACCGCTTTTCGCAATAGAACTATCATTTCAAAAGATATATCTTCGGGAGCCAAGGACAATAGGGATTTAAAGCCTTTTTTCAAAAAGCACGAGTTAGGATTTCAAAATATAGCCACAGTAATTATGGCAGTGAGCGACTTGAAAGATATTATTATAGTTAAAAAGGCCAGAGAAGGCGCTATCTATGCGAAAATCGGTAAACTGAATCAACTATTCCGCAATGGTGAGATAGAAATAGGGAAGAAGATTAAAACAGGTGTCTTTAAATGCAGCGGGAAAGAGTATAAATACGCTGTTTTCCATTTCAAAAAAGAAGATAAGGCAATCAACATATTATTCATTGAAGATCGCGCCGCTCTTACATCCACCGAATTAAAAGAGCTGGGAATCAAAAATACGGAGAAATATCATCTCGATTGTCCGGGACTCGAAGGAGTGTGGTTTATTAATCCTGGCGCGGCAGGGGCGAAATCAACCGCTGAATTTGAGAAGTTGCCGTCACGGGATGTATTTGTTGCGAGGGAAGCGCTGTTTAATTCTCTGGAAATCACACTTCATAGCCTAGAGGGCGATCATGGTAATATGACGCGCTCCGGGCTCGCATTCCGGGAATTCCTTAGTAATAAAATCCTATCAATAGATACTGCGGACGCGCGAGCGACTCAAATATTGTATAAAACAATGCGAGACGTAATCGACTCATTATGGCGGGAAATAGAAAATAATATCTCAAAAGAGAATAGAGATTCCCGCGCGATAAATATATATATAGGACGACGTATCGGCCCGTTGTACAACGAAATTAGTCAACGTGTTCTTGCGGAGATTGCTTCGTCCGATACCGAACGGCCGGATAGTTGGCGCCGCATTGAATCATATATCAAAGGCAAGATCGCGGATGCTAACCGTGATGGGGTTAACATAGTTGGCGTAGTCGTATACGGCAGTTGGCCGAGAGGCGTCGCGCACAGGTCGAGCGATGTTGATTGTATATCTATTTTGCCAGAGCGACCAGCAATCGAAAATTCGCTGGATTCATTCAAACGGAGCCTTAATGACGGCGCCCCGCATAAATTCCACGTGGTGTTTGGCGATTTTATTGATAAATCGATATATTCAAATTTTATGGCGACGATCGCAGGGTATTCGACAAGGCCGGCATGGAGAGTGATTGCCGCAAATGATAGCGCTAAGTCTCAGATTGAGGCAAAACTAATCGCTTCGTGGCACAACCTCCTGGCTGAAGACGCGCAAAAGCCCACAGCTTCAACCGTATTGGAAAAAGAAATTGATAGAACGCACAATGAGAACTTTAAATATATGCCAAATATTCCCGAGAAAACAATTCTTTGCCACATCATCGTAGATTCTATACTACCCGAAGGGCAAAGGGTTATGTTAAAGACGCTCGAACAGAATATGAGAGATAAAAGTTATAGTGAAAAAGTGGCATCTCTCACTATTAATAAACAGGATAAATTTATAGACCAGCTTCAGACCATTATGGCAAGGCAAAGAGAGTTATATAAAGATTACATCGTTAATTTTGACGTTGCCTGTCCCAACACCGATCTTGTAGCTGCAATACTTGGAACTAATCTGGGCATAAAAGCCCTTGCTTTCGAGCCTTGCAAAGAGGCTGACTTGGCGCAAGTCGAAGACATTATATTGGCTTTAAGGGCCCTTAATTCAGGCAAGATAGAAATCCTTCGAGAAGCTTTTAAGATACTTGCGGGAAAGGAACTGCCTTGGGAGTTATCAGGCATATCGGATATCGATGAACTCATAAAAAGAATAACATTTATCCTGCCCGCCGCCAAAGTGGTAGATTACAGCCATATAAGACGATTGAATGAAATCATAAGGAAGAATATAGAGGCCGCGGCTTAATCTATAAGTCTAATTTCAGAAATTTCTTGCTCCCCATGACTTATAACTGTATAATAACGCAAAACTACAAATAGAGTAGGGCACCCTTAGAGACTGTTGAAAAACTCCAATCTGTCGTCATTGCGAGCGAACGAAGTGAGCGAAGCAATCTCAAAAATAGATTGCTTCGGCCGCTTTGCGGCCTCGCAATGACGAAAAAAACAGTTTTTCAACACTCTCCCTTAAGGGTGCCCTACGAATGTGGATAACTATAGGCTCAAACGGACCCCAAAAACATACAAAGCGACAAGTCTTTTGAATTAAGATAATAAAGGGTTTTCCATGCAGCTGGAAAAAGAAAGGGTCTTGCCGATAATAAGGGCGGCTCTCAAAGAGGATATCGGAAAGGGCGACATCACTACCAGCGCTCTGGTCGATAAATTCTTGAGTTCCGCGGCGGCCATAATCACTCATGATGACTGCGTCGTCTGCGGACTTCAGATAGCCGAATGGGTGATGGCGCAAGTGGATTATAGCGTGCGTTTTAAACCGAATTGTAAAGACGGTGATTTTGTCGGGGAGGATAAAGAGCTCGTATTTCTGGAAGGGCGCGTAAATTCCATCCTTAGGGCAGAACGCGTCATGCTGAACTTCGTGGAATTTTTGAGCGGGATAGCGACAAAGACAAAAGCCTTTGTCGATAAGGCAAAACCATACGGTGTAAAGATCATGGATACCCGTAAAACCTATCCGTTGCTGCGATATCTTGAAAAGTACGCTGTTTCGGTCGGCGGCGGGGTAAACCATCGAATGGGCCTTTATGACCAAGTGCTGATAAAGGATAATCATATAAAGGCTGTAAGCTATAAGCCGTCGGCTGCGGGTAAATCGTCAGGCCTTGGAGAATTAGTGGAGGCGGCGAGAAAAAAAAATGTCAAAGGAACCGTTATTGAGATCGAAGCGGCAACGGCCGCGGAATTCGAGGACGCGCTTCAGGGTAAGCCTGATATCATAATGCTCGACAACATGAGCCCTAAGGACGTAAAAGCGTGTGTTGAGGTAAGGCGAATGTCCAAAATAAAGACCCTTCTGGAGGCTTCCGGCGGCATCGATTTAGACAATATCGAAGAATACGCGAAGACAGGCATTGACATGGTATCAATAGGCGCGCTAACTCATTCTGTAAAGGCTATCGACATATCCATGGAAATCGTTTAATATGAGTTTTAAACTCGTAAGCGGCTTCAAGCCTGAAGGCGATCAACCGCAAGCCATTCAAAAATTGGTTGATTGTCTTAAGAGAGGCGCGCCCTTTCAGACGCTTCTCGGTGTCACGGGTTCCGGCAAGACCTTTACGATGGCAAATGTCATTGCCGAAATAAACAAGCCGACCCTCGTTATGTCGCATAATAAAACACTGGCAGCGCAGCTATATAGCGAGTTCAAAGAATTTTTTCCGAAAAACGCGGTCGAATATTTCGTAAGTTATTACGATTATTACCAGCCCGAAGCATATATCCCGCAGAGAGACATATATATAGAAAAAGACGCGTCTATAAATGAGGATATAGATCGTCTGAGGCTTTCCGCTACAAGCTCTCTCATGTCGCGGCAGGACTGCCTTATCGTGGCAAGCGTCTCCTGTATATACGGCTTGGGCTCACCCGAAGAGTACGGCCAGATGCTGGTATTTTTGGAAGAGGGCGAGGAAGTTTCGCGGGACGATATCTTGAAAAAGCTGGTATCGATCCATTATGCTAGAAATGATTATGATTTTAAGAGGTCTACTTTCAGGGTCAGGGGAGATACCGTAGAGGTTTTTCCCGCATATACAAACTTCGCGTATAGGATTGAACAGTTCGGAAACAAAATCGAGCGTATATACGAGATAAATCCGTTGACAGGGGAGTCAATCGCGAATATCGAAAAGGTAGGGATATATCCCGCAAAGCATTTCGTTACAACGGGCGACAGGATCGAACGCGCGATCAAATCTATAGAAGAAGAATTAAGTTCTCGCCTCGCGGAATTAAGGCGGCGGAACAAGATAGTCGAAGCCGAGAGGCTTGAATCGCGCACGAAGTATGATATCGAGATGACGCGCGAGATTGGATATTGCAACGGCATCGAAAATTATTCGCGCCACTTATCTGGAAGAGCCGCCGGTTCGCGGCCGTGGTGTTTAATAGATTATTTTCCGAAGGATTTTCTATTATTTATCGATGAGTCGCATGTAACTATACCGCAGATAAGGGGTATGTATAAAGGCGACAGGGCCAGGAAGGAGACGCTCATTGAATATGGATTCAGGCTTCCTTCAGCGCTTGACAACAGGCCGCTGAAATTCGAAGAGTTTGAAAAACTCGTAAGCCAGACGGTCTTTGTCTCCGCGACTCCGGATGAATACGAGACAGAAAAATCTAAAGGCATGGTAGTGGAACAGGTGATAAGGCCGACAGGGCTTATAGACCCTCATATTGAAGTAAGGCCGACTAAGGGCGAGATAGACGATCTTATCAAAGAGATAAAGATCCGCGCCGGGAGAAAAGAGAGGGTCCTCATAACAACGTTGACAAAGCGGCTCTCTGAAGATCTTACGAGGCACCTAAAAGACTTTGGTTTAAGAGTGAGATACTTGCATTCCGAGATTGACGCGATCGAGAGGGTAGAGATATTGAGGGATCTGCGTTTAATGAAGTTCGACTGTCTTGTGGGAATCAACCTTTTAAGGGAAGGCCTGGATTTACCGGAAGTGTCTCTCGTTGCGATCCTTGACGCGGATAAGGAAGGGTTCTTGAGAAGCGGCACAAGCCTGATACAAGTTGCCGGCCGGGCTGCACGGCACATAAATGGCCAAGTCTTAATGTACGCGGACACGCTTACAAAGTCCATGAAAAAGGCCATTGACGAGACAAACCGCC
This sequence comes from Omnitrophica bacterium RIFCSPHIGHO2_02_FULL_46_20, assembly GCA_001804065.1. GTDB lineage: Bacteria > Omnitrophota > Gorgyraeia > 2-01-FULL-45-10 > 2-01-FULL-45-10 > MHFG01. The sequence goes on along the minus strand of MHFG01000032.1, from coordinate 2,248 downwards.
GCCGCGAGATCCAGACGGCGTTTAACAAGAAACGCGATATAACGCCGCGTTCGATAGAAAAAGCCGTAAGGGAAGGCATCGAATCTTACAAAAAGGCGAGAGAAGTCGTTAGCGGCGTCATAGAAGAGAACGACGAGCAGTATGACATAACATCGCTTATTGGCGAATTGCAGCATGACATGGAGGTTGCCGCGAGAAATATGCAATTTGAGAGAGCGGCGATCCTGCGCGACCAAATTAAGGAACTGAAAAAGAAACTTGTTAGACGAGAAGATTCTAAACATATTGAGGCATAATAAGGATTCGCATGTTTCCGGAGAAGAGCTATGTAAACTTGCCGATATCTCCCGCGCCGCTATTTGGAAACATGTGGAAAAGCTTCGCGAGGAAGGTTACGAGATAGAGGCAACGCCGCATCTCGGATATAAGCTAATCGCGATTCCCGATATTTTAATACCTTCGGAGATCAAATGGAAGTTGAAGGCTAAGATATTCGGTAAAGAGATAATATCCTACAAAAAAGTCGATTCAACGAATGACGCGGCTTACGAACTCGCGGAAAAAGGCGCTGGAGAGGGCGCCGTGATACTTGCCGAAGAGCAGACAAAGGGCAGGGGAAGGTATGGCAGGCGCTGGATATCGCCGCCAAAGAGTGGAATATATATGTCTTGTATCCTTAGGCCGCATATCGCTCCGAATGAAATTCCGCGGATAACGCTTCTCGCGGCCGTGGCCGTAACTAAGGCGATACGGGAAATAACCGGGTTAGAGGCCCTAATAAAGTGGCCGAATGATACGATGATAGAAGGGCGCAAGTTATGCGGCATACTGACAGAGATGAAGGCAGAACAGGATAGCGTTGATTTTGTTGTGGTCGGTATAGGCGTTAATGTCTCGACGCCGGCCAAAAATCTTCCGAAAGGGGCCTCATCGCTAAAAGATGAACTACGCCGCCGCGGTGTAAAAATTGCTGTCTCGAGGACTGAATTAGCAAAAAGAATCTTAGAAATGTTCGAAGAATATTATGATATATTGGGTAAAAAAGGTTTCGAGCCTATAATAGACGCATGGAAGGATCTAACTGCCATGCTTGGAGCGAGGGTCAAGGTGACCTTGCCGAATAGGAATTTTGAAGGACAGGCGCACGATATAAATCCTGACGGCGCGCTCGTGGTGCGCCTCGATTCCGGAGTGCTTGAAAAGGTATCATCCGGCGATGTGGTGGTGATAAGATGAATAAGCTGCTCGCGATAGACATAGGCAATACAAACATAACAGCCGGTTTATTCAAAGGCGAGAAATTGCTTAAGAAAACGGAGATACCGACAAATGCCTATTCTTTATATACAAGGCGTATGAAAGTTTTAATAAAAGAAGCTGATTTAAAAGTCGAACATATAGAAGATGTTATTATTTCAAGCGTTGTCCCGCTTGTCTTGGCGCGCCTGATCGTAGAATTACGCAAGATGATAAAAGTAAAAATCGCTATTTTAGGTAAAGATTTAAAAGTGCCGATAAGAAATATGTACGGGATAAAGAGCGAGGTAGGGCAGGATAGGCTTGTGAATGCCTATGCGGCAAAAATGCTTTATGGCGCGCCAGCGGTGATAGTGGACTTTGGGACAGCCATAACATTCGACATCGTATCAAGAAAAGGGGATTACCTGGGCGGTTTAATACTCCCCGGCATAGAATTATCGCTTTCGAGCCTTTATAGAAATACAGCCCTGCTCCCAAAGGTAGAATTAAAGTTGGCTTCGTCTATAATAGGCAAGAACACCGTTAATAGCATGCGAGGCGGCATACTATTTGGTTTCGGCTTAATGTGCGATGGGCTAACCGCGCAATATAAAAAAATCTTAGGTAAATCCGCAAAAGTCATTGCCACGGGCGGTAATTCTAAGTTGATCAAAAGATACGCAAAATCTATTCAGATTATCGACGAAGACCTCACGTTAAAAGGCCTGCGAATAATCAGAGAATCTTAAATCCCGTAAATCCCCAAAATAATGCTTGACAAAAATAGCTTTTTTGTTATAATAAAAACCTTGTTTTTAAACAATAGCCCGCAAGGCCATAGGCAAGCAGCAGGCATTAAATTTTCGTAGAAAATTTAATAGAATAGTCAGCCTCATATAGAGAGTTTCACCAAATAACTCGAGATAGGGGATTTTTTGTATTTGCGGTTAGACAAGTTTATCTCCTGGAGTTTCACCATACGCCAGATGTGCTTCGCCCCGGCGCCCAT
>MHFG01000031.1:27516-38648 GCA_001804065.1 Omnitrophica bacterium RIFCSPHIGHO2_02_FULL_46_20 | reverse complement strand
GCGCATACGCGCGATTGGCGCGGGCGCCGGCCCCGCCACGAATAAAGGGGTCAGGCCTTTTTTGTGGGTATCTGCGGCGCATTTCAGGGGTATATCCGGAACTTTCTGGCATTCGGCTCTGATAACGTCAGCCAGGTTTTGCGCTGTCTTTAATGTTAATTCGTCGTTCCTAGCCCTCACTGTGACCTTAATTAGATTCACAAATGGGGGGTAAAGCAGCTCTTTTCTCGACTTTATCTCTTCCTCATAAAATTTTTCATAATCGTGCTTTGCCGCTGTCAGGATCGAGTAGTGGCTCGGCGCATAAGTCTGCACTATGACCTCGCCTCCGTCCTCGCCGCGCCCTGCCCTGCCGGCGACTTGAGTCAAAAGGTTGAATGTCCTCTCGCTCGCTCTGAAATCGGGGACATTCAATGTAACGTCTGCCGAGACAACGCCAACAAGCGTCACTTCCGGAAAATCCAATCCTTTGGCTATCATTTGTGTGCCGACCAAAAGGCTGGTATCGCCGGATTTAAACTCGCCTAAGATCCTATCGTGCGAGCCGGACTTTGCCGTAGTATCAGAATCCATCCTCGCGATATGCGCGTGCGCGAACTGATGGCCTATCTCCGACTCAACCCTTTCCGTCCCTAGGCCAAAATATTTTATATAGGAACTTCTGCACTTCGGACAGATATCAGGAGGCTCCTGCCTATAATTGCAATAGTGGCAGATTAACTTCTTCTCCTCAAAATGATACACTAAAACCGTATCGCACCTTTTGCATTTTAACACAAGGCCGCATTTCTTGCAGTTAACAAACGTCGAAAAGCCGCGCCTGTTTAAAAATATTATGGCCTGCTTCTTCTTCTTTAAGGTATTCTCTATGGCATCGAGCAAAATTTTCGAGAATATCGCTATTTTTTTGCGAGTCGCGAGCTCCATCCTCATGTCAACTATCTTTACTTTGGGTAAAAGCCTTTCTTCTATCCTTTTTGTGAGCCGCACGAGCCTATATTCGCCTTTCCTGGCTTTATAGTAGGACTCCAGCGATGGCGTAGCGCTTCCTAGGATAAGAGGGCAATTATTAAGTTTCGCTCTTTCTTCTGCGACATCCCGCGCGTGATATCTGGGGACGTCATCCTGTTTATACGATGTTTCGTGCTCCTCATCAACTATTATCACGCCCAGCTCATTCATGGGGCTGAATATGGCTGAGCGCGCTCCGACAACAATACTGGCTCTTCCGTCCTTTATCCGTTTCCACTCCAGAAATCTCTTCGCTGCCGTAAGTTTAGAATGTATCACCGCGACCCTGTCGCCGAATCTCGAAACGAACCTTTCAACCGTCTGTGGAGTAAGGGATATTTCCGGAACAAGCATTATCGCCTGCCTGCCCTTGCTTAAGGCATGGTCTATGGCCTGCAGATACACTTCTGTCTTGCCGCTTGCCGTAATACCGTGCAAAAGAAATGTCTTATATTCTTTTTTATCGACTGACTCGATAACATTTTTTAACGCGCTGGACTGCTCCTCTGTTAATGTATGCGGCTTAGTCGAAGGAAGGCCCTCTTTTTTTTCGCGGCTTTCTTTTATTCTGGAACCTATCTCTCGCTTACCCTGTTTTATGCCTGCAGGTATTGCCGCGCCGATAGCCTCGCCCCATGAACAGAAATAAGTATCGCTTATCCATTTTGTCAGTTTAAGCATCTCGTCGGAAAGGATGGGCGCCTTATCGATTACCGCCTCTATATCCTTTACCTCTAAAACATCCGCCTCCTCACTAAGCGCGGCAATGTAACCCACAACCCTTCTATTCTGAAAAGGCACGAAGACCCGTTTACCTATGGCTATTTCATTCGTAATCGCTTCGGGTATCTTATAGTGGAAGAGCCTGTTTATAGGCAAGGCTATGGCTACTTGGACGAATTTGGGCATTTTATATCCAGCTCTTTCATTATTTTTTTCATATCGCCCCATACCAATCTCTTATCATTCGGATTTCTCAAAAGGTATGCTGGATGGAAGGTGGGCATCACCTTGATGCCGTTAAAGGCATGGAATTTCCCCCTTAACGCGCTTATAGGAATTTCTGTCCTTAAAAGAGTCTGGCTCGCGAATTTTCCGAGGGTGCATATAACCTTTGGTTTTATAAGTTCAGCCTGCCTCTTTACATTATCCTCGCATTCCAATATTTCCGCAGGAAGAGGCGTTCGGTTATTCGGGGGCCTGCATTTTAATATATTAGCTATATACACATCGCTCCTTTTCAGGCCCATTGCCTCTATTATCTTTGTAAGGAGCTGCCCCGCGCGGCCGACAAAGGGAAGCCCTTGAATGTCTTCATCCTCGCCTGGCGCCTCACCTATGAACATCAGATCAGCATTAGGATTACCCGAACCGAATACAACATTGCGCCGTGTCTTGTGGAGACCACAGCGCCTGCAATTCAGCGCTTCTTGTTTCAACGATTCCAGGTTGTTCGTATTGTCTATTGCGCGCTGTGTACCGCGTTCACGCATAAAGAATTCATCGATACCGGAGGCCTTATCAAGCTCAATATAAGCCCTTATTGAATCGATTACTTCTTTTAATTCACTATTTACTATATTCATACGCAATCCTTGCCGCATCATAAGCGGCGTTGGGCTTTCTTATCGCTTTAATAGAATCCTTCATCTTTTCTATCTTATAGGGGCTGGCCAATAGGTCTTCTAAGGCCGTTTTCAGATCATCTAACTTTTTGACTTTTATTGCCGCGCCGTTTTTGATAAGAAAGTTAGAGTTCCCTGTTTCCTGACCGAGGATAGGCGATATTATAACCATAGGTACGCACTTCGCTAAACTTTCTGAGACTGTTATGCCGCCCGACTTAGAGATCAAGATATCCGCTATCTCCATATATTCATAAACGTTATCAATAAAACCCAAGACCTTCATATTGAGTTTCAGATCGCCCTTTAATTTTTCCATTTTTTTTACCAACTCATCATTATGGCCGCATACAACTACCATCTGGATGTCCTTTGGGATTTGAGCAATAACCCTGGTTATTGCTTCAATAGGGCCTACGCCAAAACCTCCGCCTATTACGAGTATCGTAAAGAGGTCATCACGCAAATTCGTCGTTTTAAAAATTTTGGCTCTATCCAGCGGTTTAGAAAATATAGGCTCCACAGGAATACCCGTGACCATGATCTTAGACGGATCGACTTTACGGCATTCAAGCTCGCGCTTGGCGTCCTCGCTTGCCACAATATACGTGTCCGTACCTTCCCCGAGCCACCATGAGTGCGTTCTATAATCTGTTATGATTGTAATGAGCTTCGAATTAACCATACCTTGCGTCTTCAAATCCGCGATTACTTCGCTTGCGAAGAAGTGCGTTGACAGGATCACGTTCGGCTTGGTATCTAACAAATACTTTACCAATTTTTTTGAATTGGCCCAATTGTTAAGCCTCCTTATCTTTGATACTATCAGGCCTACAAGAGGGCAATCTGTAAGATAATATGAAAGCGCCCAGAACATAGGTAATTTATTTACCAGCAATAGATATGCCTGTAGATATGCCCACTTAAAGAAATCATTCGTGTAATCGAGCGCGTCTATTAAAGTCACCTCGACATCGGGCAGGGCCATCTCATCATAAGCCTTCTTTACCGCCATAGAAGCTTTTTTATGCCCTATTCCTGCCGTCGCATAAATTATGAGTATCTTTTTTCTCATTATTTGAATAATTTCTTATTCTCTTTCACCCACTCAGTAAGAAGCCCCACTCCCTTCAGGGGGATTATCTTAGGTTTCCATTTTAATTCTCTAACCACTTTCGCAATGTCCGATATATATACCTTCTGGTCGGAAGGCCGCCATTCATCGAAAGTGTATTTCATCTTAATCCCCGTATAATTTTCTATCATCTCGATAAATTCCAATAGCGATGCCGTGTTCTCAGGCCCGCCTCCTATATTGTATACGTCATGTCGTATGCTGCTTTTATAAAATTTATCATAGGCCTCGACAAGATTCTCTACGTAAAGGAGGTCGCGCACCTGCTTTCCGTTCCCAAAAATCTTTATGGGCTTCTTAAATAGATTTGCAATCACAAAATGAGCGACCCACCCCTGATCTTCGAATCCAAACTGCCTTACCCCGTAGATACAGCTCATCCTGAAGACCGCGGTCTTCATGCCATAAATGTGCGCGTATTCCTGCGTGTAGATATCGCCGACGTATTTACTCGCGCCGTAAGGCGTATGTCCGGTAAGGTCTATTGACATCGTTTCAGGAACACCTGCCGCCGCGTCATACACATATCGTTTTTCTAATTCTGCCAATTTTATCTTACCAACATTTTCGCCGAATACTTTATTTGTTGAGCAATATACAAATGCCGCATCGCTGCACTTCTGCCTGATGCACTCGAGCACATTTAAAGTTCCGAACGCGTTTATACTGAAATCTTCCATCGGCGCTTTACACGATAGCGGCACACCGGGCTGACCGGCTGTATGGATGCACAGGTCCACGCCCTTGCCGATGGCTTCCACAACATCCTTCTTTTTCCTCACATCGCCCTTAACCCTTTTTACATTTTTATAAATTTTGAGATAATTCCAATTGTACTCTACGCTCTTTTTATCATATCCAAAAAGCTTGGACCTCATAAGGTTATCGAGCACTACTACCTCATCTCCTTTTTTCGCATAATACTCGGCACAGTGGCTGCCCACCATGCCCGCGCCGCCCGTTACAAGAATTTTCATATGCCAGCCCTCATATAATTAATCGCATATGGAACCTCTCCCGAATGCAATGCGAGGTTTCACTTAAAGTCTCCTCTAATTCCCAGATTTTGCCTGCCCGCCGCAGGCGGACGAAGCAAAATTTGCCCCGCTGGTTAGCCGCTTAACAGCGCCCAGCAGGTCGTTAAACACGTAATCCGGCTTCTCTGGCCAGTTTTCAATACTTTTTAATGAAGTTTTACCTGAAAGCACAAGCACCGTTTTGCACCCTATTTTTTTCCCTGCTATAACATCCTTTTCCGCGTCGCCTATAAAATACGCGGTTTTTGGATCTATTCCGTATTTTTTAGCCGCTGTTTCAAGCATGCCCGGTTTTGGTTTCCTGCAGTCGCAATTATCCTCATCCCTGTGAATACAATAAAAGACCTCTTCGATTTCTCCCCCGCGTTTTTTAATCTCTTCCAGCATCAGATTATTGATTTCATCCAATTTTTCCCGCGTATAATAACCCTTATTTACGCCGCCCTGATTCGACGCTACTATTACTTTAATACCTTTTTTCTTTAATATCTTCAAGGCCTCGAGCGCGCCGGGTATAAAATGAAAATCTTTCCACTCCGTGACATAATTATATTGTGTCCATCCTCCGGGATCTTTGTTTATCACTCCGTCCCTGTCAATAAATACAGCTTTCACTTAAATGCCTCGCAATACATATTATCATTAAGAGGCATGGCAGAGATCTTTATTTTTTTAAATCCCGCGTTCTTCAATAATATTTTCAAGTTTGACGGATTAAAATATATTACATGATCCGGAGGACGAAAGCCGGTCCATCTCATTTTTTTTATCCTTCTATTCAAACAACCATAATTTACAGTCTTTAACAATAAGACTCCACGCCTCTTCAAAAGATTGAAACACTTCTTTATCGCTTCTAAGGGGTCATCCAGGTGCTCTAAGATAGATATCAAGGTGATTCCGTCGTACTCTTCGTTCAGAAAAGAGGTATTTAGAAAATTGCCGGTGATAACTTTTAGGCCGGGACGCCCTCTTGCCATAGACGCCAGGTACTCCGAGATCTCAATGCCTGTGCAGACGAAATTCTCCTGCGCTTTACGGATGAAGCTGCCGTCACCGCAGCCTATATCAAGAATTTTGGACTTAGGCGATAGATGCCGGCGCAGTTTATTATAGAATATGGCTCCCTTTTCGCGCCCTGTGGCCGCGCTGAAGAGCCGCTTCAAAAGCCTGGAGAACTTCTGAGAAGGCCTCTTTTGCTTAATGTTTCTTTCTACGATCTTCTCTTCGCGGTAATATTTCCCCCTCTCTTCCCCTACCGGCAGCGGATCTATCTTCGCGAAGCCGCAAGCGCCGCATTCCTCGATATTCCAGCTGTCTATCCTGTATCGCTTGGTCCATTCCTTAGAGCCGCAAACAGGGCAGATAAGCATGCGCCTTTGACCGCTGCCATCTAATATGGAAATCACTTAGCCTTTCCGCTCTGCGAACTCATCTTTTATCAGATAGGCGAGCCAGTAAACGGTAAGGGGAAGAAAATGCATCATCATCCTGCTCCAAGTCGTGCCAACCATATGCCGTATCTCGTCCTGCCCGATTAAATACGCGAAGATATAACCGGAGACCGTCAGGATCAGAGAAATTGTTATGTATTTTTGGCCATCAGCGAATATTTTTTTACGATAGACCGCCATCGCTATAAAAGCCGCTATCCATATAATATTCCATTTTTTGGGGCCGAATATCTGTCTTTGAAATTCATAAAGAATGGGCCATGCCTTATAAGACTGTTTTATAATGTTTAATTCGCTTAGGGTGGTTGAACCGACATCCGAGTTGACTAAATTCGCCGTAAATTTAACCCATAACCAGGGAGTAAGTATTAATAAAATGACGCATATATATAAAAGCCCGCTTAATATATCCTTCTTCTTTATACCACGACGATTTATAAACAGAAATATCAATAACAGCAGGATATTTGCCGCGCAATATACAAAACCCTCGTTTTTAGTCCACCCTGCCATAGCTGTCATCACTGCCGATATATATAAGCAGCCTAAAGATTCTGTTTCCTTGAACCAGTAGAGCAAAAAGAGAGCGCCCGCAAAACAGTAATATGACAAAGGGATATCATGATAGGCATTTGTCGCGAAGTGATTAAATTGGGGCACTGACGCTAAAATAAACGTAAATAATAACGCGCCGGTACGGCCGCTAAAGCGCCTAACGCCAAAATACAGAATCCCCAATGTGGCAAGGAAATATAAAGGAAAGATGACCTTTGCAATCTGGTCATTAAGATTTCCTAAAAACAAATATACAAAAGTCTCGGACAACGGGATATTCAGGGGATAGTCGGGATGCGGGAAAAGGAGGCTCAAATTATAAAAAAAATCATGCGGTATTGAATTTTCCATATAAAATATCTTTGACCTTATAGCATACGTGGCTATCGCGTCATATGCTTCGATAGGTTTTATAAGCGCTCTAAAGAATGCGTATAATATTTCGAATATTATTCCGGCAGCCAGAAAAGAATTAAGGAGGATGTTGCCCCTGTCTTTCATGTCATAAGGATCGCGGCCATACGGCCCTTCTCTTTTGAGATAAATAATAAGATTCGTGATAAAAAGCAGGGTCCACGGGGCTATTATTCTAATGAGGCTAAATTTTATACTAAAAAAATGAAATAAGAACATCTCAAGGCTTATGAATCCGAAGCCGGAACCATAGGAGATAAATAGTCTTTCCAAAAAAGACAGCTTGATCTTTCTGAATGATATTAAATAGAGTATGTTCCATCCTATAAAAACCGCCGCGAAGATACTTAGAGCCAGCCTAAATAATTCCATCACCTGCCTCTTCTTTTCAGATCTTTGAGAATATATCTTGTGTCGTCTAACTTGGAAATGATTTCATAGCCAGTCCTGGATAAAATTGGTTCATTAAACATCAGGAGAAAATCGGCTTCTTCCGCTTCTAAGTGCGGATAAAGATAATAAGTGGCCCTCCTCTTATCATGACTATCCTCCTCCAGCCCGAAAAACATATACTTAGCGCCTTCGGGAAGTTCGGCATTACAAAAGGATAAGAATTCATAAAGCCTGTCTCCTGTAACATAGGCCCTTTTCCCATCCAATGACCTATGCAGCAACGCGTTATACTCGCGTATATTACCTTTAGCGAACATCTCCCTTATCAGGAGAAATATCCATATTATTACCCAAACCGTGAAAACTAATTTGAAGATTTTATTTTTCATATGCAGACTCTTGTACAATAGCATATGGAACCTCTCAAGAATGCAATACGAGGTTTCATTTAAAAAACCAAAAAACCAAGATACCGGTAAAAATAAAGATAAGGCCGATTATAGTAAAGGTTATGAAAAATTTTAATGGCTTATAAAATAACGCCATTCCTAATATGGTCTTTAAAAATCGCAGCCCGTCTCTTATTACGCTTAATTTGGATTTCCCTGTCCTCTTTGCGTATTCAATCGGCACTTCCACTATTTTCAACCCCTTGCCCATGAGCGCTCTACAGGTCATGGCCGGAGTAAAATGTAAACCATCCGGGAGAGGATAGAGTTTCGGAAGGGCGGCTCTCCTCAAAACCCTCATACCGCTGGAACAATCGATTATTCGCGTGTTTCCAAAAAAATTGATTATCTTTGCATAGGCAATATTGCCTAATCGCCTTATCTTCGGCATCGAGCTGCCGGGCCCGAGCCTTGAGCCTATCGCGATGTCGGAGTTATTTTTGATGAGAGAATTTATTAAACCAACAAATAATCGCGGATCGCACGTACCATCGGCATCTAAAAAAGACAGCAGGTCGCCGCTGGCGTTATCAAAACCCTGCTTTATCGCGGCCCCATAGCCTTTATTCTTCTCGTAAGAAATCAATAAGACCTCTTTATGGCGTTCAACTATCTGCCTCGTATTATCTTTCGAACCGTCATTAACTACAATAACTTCTACGTTCTCGACGCCTGCATTTTTTATAATATCCTGCCTCGCGGAAAGAGTTCTCTCTATCATAGAGCTGATTGCCTTTTCTTCATTATATGCCGGTATTATTATCGATAGCCTCACTACGTTCCCCTACTGCTTTGTAACAGATCAGTTCTTAAAGAAACTCTATCTGTCATTGCGAGGAGCCATTATATTTATCGTCGGGCGACGAAGCAATCTCATCTTTAGATTGCCTGCCTGCCGGCAGGCAGGCTTCGCCCCGGAGTTTACACTGAGCGAGGCGAACGTGGGGCTCGCAATGACGAGTCTCGTCGAGCTTCTTATAACACTGGTCTGTTACACTGCTTTTCTCTCTCATTTCGAAGCATCTCCCAGTATTTAACATAAGCCATGATCTGATAAAAACCGCCGCCAAACGCCGCCATTAACCCGATAATTCCGTCTCTGAATCCTTGCTCTATGAAATAATATCTTAAGAATCTGGATAAATATTTTCTATACGCCTTTACAAGGCTGACCTTTCGTTTCTCATCGAACCATTTTTTTGCCTCCAGAGTAGTCTGATTATTCAGGCTTTCAAAAAAATCATGAAAGTTTCTATATGAGTAGTGAAGTATGTCCCCTTTAAGATGGCCGCATGTACCGTGATATATTATGCGCGGATGGACTCCCTTCTCTTCGTACTTAACGCGCTCTTTTTCAAACAGCCTTACCTTACTCGCGGGATACCACCCGCCGTATCTTATCCAACGCTTGCCTATAAATGTCTTGATAGGTATGGCGAATACTATGTCCTTTATTGGTTGTTGGAATATTTGCCGCAGCTCCTCCGCAAGCTCGGGCGTTATCTTTTCATCCGCATCGAGACTCAATACCCAATTGTTTTTTGCCAGACTATAGGCATAGTTTCTATGCGCCCCTTCTATATCCATTTTTCTTGAGAATATCTTGTCGGTGAATCTTTTTGCCATCTCGACTGTTTTGTCGGAGCTGCTGTCATCGAGCACTATAATTTCATCAGCCCATTCCGCGCTCTTTAAACAGCCCGCTATATTATTTTCTTCATTCTTAGTTATTACGACAACCGAAACGGGGACTTTTCCCATATTGGCCTTTCAATAATAATACACCTTGGCTTTATGGATGAACGACAGCCTCTCTAAAAAGAAAGCCAATCTTTCATCCGTAACGAATATTTCGCTGAATCTCTTCTTTTTAAACAATATTTTAAACAGCGTCCTTGCATAAAAATTTTTATTAAATTCCGCCGATATTATATTAGAATGGCGCGGTAAATCCAGATGTTCTTTCGAGAATGACCATACCCAATAACCATTCCTCGCTGTTCTTATCGCGTCTTTATTAAACTTCGTTAATGTGTATTCATCGAGCGAATTCAGTATATAGGCGATCCATCTACGCTTACCCCATCTGAACTCATAGATCTGCCTATTCCTTTCAAAGTTTTCGTCGAACGTTTTATCGCGTCCGAATGATGTTCCCTCTCTATGATAAACATATGCGCCGCATGCCCTAACGCATAAGAATCCATCCTTTATAGCCCGGCGTGAAAAGTCTGTATCCTCAAAATTACCCATGCCGTATATCTCATCGAATACGCCTATTCTTTTGATAACCTCTTTTTTTATGAGCATGCAAAAACCGATGGCAGAGCCGATCTCGATAAAGGTGCCGGCATATTCTTTTAGTTTTTCAGCGTATGTTTCGATCGACTCGCCCTTAATCGGCCTTTGGCCCAGATTATTGCTTGAAGGATTTACCAGCCCTATATTGGCAGAGCTGTCCGCGATCCTTATCATCTCGCTAAGCCAGCCTTTTGCGGCTATAGTGTCATTGTTTATTAAACAAACATAAGGGGCCTCGGATAATCTCATCCCCTGGTTTGCTGCCCTTACAAACCCCAGGTTATTCTCGTTCCTCACAAGAAAAACTCTAGGGCTTGTAGAGGATTTCAGGCTTTCAAGATAGCGTTTTGTTTCCTCATCACTCGCGTTATCTATTATGATAAGCCTGTAATCTAAACAATCGGTATTTTTTATTATAGAATCTACGCAATCCTTGGTAAGGAGCGGCTGATTCCATACCGGTATTACTATGTCGCACGTCATAAGAGCGTCTTTACCTTTTCATATACTTCGTCAGCAGTCACATCTTCAAGGCATTTTTTTTCATTGAAACATCCTTTAAAACGAAAATTCTCATAACAAGGCCTGCACGGCAGATCCTTCTTTATAACTACATGATCGCTGCTTGGCGGATAAGGGCCGTAAACCCTATCATCTACGGGCCCGAATATGGACACCGTTTTTACGCCTAAGGCAACAGCCATATGCAGCGGACCGCCGTCGTTACAAACTAAAAGTTTTAACTCTTTAATAATTGC
>MHFG01000031.1:0-27500 GCA_001804065.1 Omnitrophica bacterium RIFCSPHIGHO2_02_FULL_46_20 | reverse complement strand
GGGTAAACTTCGGGAGCGAAGCCTGCCTGCCGGCAGGCAGGCAATCTCTTTTAGATTGCTTCGTCGCCCCCTTCGGGGGCTCCTCGCAATGACAGATGGACGCTTTGAGCATAACCTCTGCAAGCGGTTTTTCATCAGCGCTGCCTAACAGGACCACACTGGCGCCTAAATCTTTTATTAATTTTCCCGCTAACCGCGCAAAATTCTTTGCCGGCCATTGCTTATACGCGGCATCCCTTCCCCAGCTTGCCCCGCCTCCCATTGCTATACCCAGAACCAAACTTGACGGCGCAACGCCAAGTTCGGCTAATCTTTCTTTAGCCCTTGCTCTATTTTCTTTGCTAACTATCAGCTCAAGAGCTTTATCGCAAAGTTCGATATTTATAAATCTTAACAAATCAGCGTAATATTCTATTACATGTCTTGCGGAATACCCCTTTAATACTATCCTTTCAGTGAGGAATCGGCCTCGATTTTTATAGTCGAACCCTATCCGTTTCTTGATCCCGGATAGTTTTGACCATAGACCATATCGGCTATCAAGAGAGAAGTCAAGACTCGCATTAAATTTTTCTTTTTTTATTTCCTTTAGTAAATTTAATAACGTAAAAAAACCTTTTAATGGATTTTTTTTATATATTCTCTTTATATCCCCTCTCGAGAGCGCAAATATCTTGTCAATTCTTAAATCATTTTTTAATAAATCCCTGACCCTTTCATTACACCAATAGCCTATGAAGCTATCAGGATAATTTTCTTTTAAGGCCCTGATGACAGGCGTTGTAAATAATATATCCCCTATGCCGAAAGGATTGATGATGAGGAATTTTTCCATTCCCTTACCTTGTTTAAAACATCTTCAACGCTTATATCAGAAAGCTTTTTCTTCTCGATAACAATATTATTCTTTCCCCATGGCCCCCATCTCTTCGGGCCTTTGCCGGGAATATCATTCCCGAACAATGCTATTACAGGCGTGCCTACGGCGCCCGCGAGATGGACGGGGCCGCTGTCATTAGAGATAAGCAATTTGCACTTTTTTAATGCCGATGCCAATTGCGCTAATGTAGTTCTACCTGTTAAATTCTTTACGCGTTTATCCAGATTGTTATATGCGGCGCTTCTTGGCAGCTCTTCTTTACCGCCGATGATTAAAATTTCCATATCCGTTTCTTTCAAAATTTTAAGCGTGAGCTCGCGGAAAAGTTCTTCAGGCCACTGCTTTAAAGGATCGCTCGTCCATGGATGTATCGCGATTGATTCCCCTGCCTGAACGTTCTCATCCATATTTAAGGCAATGCTCTTATCGCTTGTTTTGGCGCCTATAACTTTAACCAGATCGAGATTATATTCCACCTCGTGTTTCTGCCCTAAGTGTTTTAAGTCTTCTATCTTTTTTGTAAGTAAAAAATCCCACTTATGGGCATAGCCCACCCTAATCGGAATGCCGGCCATATATGCGGCGATGTTAGAATATTTTGATGGATTCATAATAACGGCGATATCAATATTTTTTTTCTTTAACGCGCTGCCGAATCTGACTGCCTCGAATACAGAATGCCCGCCATTTTCCCATGCCAGAGTTTCATCAACATAGGGTATCTTAACGGCAAGTTCTTTAACATATGGATCTACCGCTAAAATTATCTTTGAGTCAGCAAATTTCTCTTTTACCGCCCTAATAGCCGGAATATTAAGCAGAAACTCCCCGAATCGGTCATTACGCACAATAAGTATATTTTTGCGATTTTTTATCCTTTCCCAGACCTTCGACCATTTAAGAAAATGAACATATGATGAAAGGATCGAGAAAACGAGCCCGTGGATCCCCTCTTTATAACCCTTTTTATTAAAATAGATCTTCCTGAATAACTTGGCGGGCTTTACTTTGAGATTATATTTAACCTTCTTTAAAGTAAGCTCCCTTTCCTGATCGATAATATCCGCGGCCTGTAGATCCGTATAACGATTCTGCCGTTCTATAAACTCAGAAATGCTGTCAAAAGGAATATGCAGGATATCCGCGTCAAGATACCCGACATCGCCATCGACTATCATCTTCTCATGAACCCTGCCTTCGTAGCGTGCGCGCCCCTTTTTAAAAAGATGCTGGGACCAATGATACCATCCGCCATGCGTGAATTCGCGGCCTAAAAATATATTCTTCCTTCTGAATTTAAAAGCCGCGTACTTCGTCTCGGGGATAGCTGCATCACATTTTTTCTTAAAACTATCCGTAATTATTTCATCGCTGTCTAACTGGAGAACCCACTCGTTAGACGCTTTATCTGTGCCGAAATTCCTTTCCTCAGCGAATGATCCTAAAAACTGATGTGAATATATACGCGCATTGAACCTTTCGGCTGTTTTTACGGTATCATCCGCGCTTCCTCCGTCTACAAGGATAATCTCATCAGCCCAGCCCTTAAGCGAAGACAGACATTTCTCTATCTTCTTCTCAGAATTCTTGGAAAGTATAACAGCGGAGAGCGAATAGTTTTTTGTCATGCGGCTCCGTCATTGCGAGGAAAAATATCAATCTCCTTCTCTATAAATTTATTAAGAGACACTATGTACGCGGTCATTATCCAGAAAAGGGTCGTGAGGACAAGGGAAAAAAGATTCGTGTCTAAACCGGATTGGATTAAAAACGCCGCGTAGCCCGCGGCAATACCTAAAAGAATGAATCCCTCGAAACCGCTTCGTATCTTTTTTCCCATATTACGCAGCGCTGCTCTTAAAACAGTAAATATAATCGTAAGAAAAGCTAAAAGACCAAAAATTCCTATCTCCGACCACATCTGTAAATATGAATTATGCGTATACCGTATATCAGGATATTCTACGGGTTTATACTCGAGAAAATAGCGCGAGAAAGTATTAACGCCAAAACCAAGGAATGGATGGACCTTCACCATCTCCCAGGTCCCTTTCCATAACTGGGTTCTTTCCCATACCGTATTATGCTCAAAAGCAAAAAGATTTTTAATCCGGGCCCACTCTTGCGGAAAGACAATGATTAATAATATAATAAAAGCAGGAAGGGCGATAAGCGTCTTCTTCTTGTAAAAAAATAGATAGATTATAAGGGCGATCAAAAAACCTAACCATGCCGCGCGGGAATATGTCTTGAAAAGGCAGTAGAATCCAAGAAGACAGGTTAGGGACAAAAAATATTTCTGTTCGCTTTTAATGCCGCGGCAGAAAAAACAGAATGTCAGCGGCAGCACAAATATGATATATGCCGCGAAATCATTTGGATGGACAAAAGAGGCCAGAATCCTTCGCAAATAATCATCTTTTATTATCTCTCTATGCCTTAGAAGATCAAAGCCATGGATTGACTGGAAAATTCCGTTTAAGAAAGTTACGCAAGCCACTATCATTAATATCCAAAAAGTTCTTTTCAGCCTCTTCGCGTCCGATTGAAAGAAATCTATAAGGGCAAAATATAAGAACGAAAATTTAACAATGCGCGCAAACCCTCTTACGCTTTCGCTAAAATAGGCGCTTCTTAAAAAAGTGACAAAGATTATACCGCATAGCGCATATAATATTAAGTTAATCGGCGTCTTAGACGGCCTGAATTCCTTCAGAAGAATCCGCTTAATGATAAAGAAACTGATAACGGATATCGCGAAGATCTCGACCGCAGAATTTGAAAAAGTTGTTCCAAAGAGAAGAATCCAAAGCGCGAGTTCCGTTAAAATATTTAATGCGCTAATAAGCATTTTTTAAAGCGAATAAAGATAGGATTATTATTCTCAGGTCAAACCAAATCGACCAGTTTTCCACGTAATAAAGGTCATATTTAACCCGATCCTCTATGGGCGTGCCCTGCCGCAGACCGTTCACCTGAGCCCACCCGGTCATGCCCGCCTTTATATGATGGCGGCTCATATAACGCGGTATATCATCTTTGAATTGATCGACAAAATGAGGCCTTTCAGGCCTGGGGCCCACCAGGCTCATATCCCCAGCAAGCACATTAAATAACTGCGGCAGTTCGTCCAGATTATAGCTTCTTAAGAATTTTCCTATTTTTGTGCAGCGCTCGTCATTTTCCTGCGCGAAAACAGGCCCTGTTTCTGCCTCGGCTTCCGGACGCATCGTGCGAAATTTATAAATCTTGAATATCCTTCCGCCCTCAGTCATCCTTTCTTGAGAAAATAGGACAGGGCCTCGCGAATCTAATTTTACTATTATCGCTATAACCGTTAAACCAGGCGACAAAACAGCGAGCCCAAATACCGCGCCGAAGAAATCCATTCCTCTCTTCAGAAATCTGCTATAGACATGGTTCAGCGGCGACTCTTTTATTCTGATAAGATTCAGCCCGTCAATATTTTCAATCTCGAATTGCTGTATCATGACATCGAATAGGTCCGCCACTATCTTAAAAGCTACCATCCTCTTCTCGGACTCAAGTATCATAGAAAGGATCTTCTTCCTGGGTATCTCGAGATCGGATAGTATCACTTCATCAGGGTTCGCCTCTTTTAACACTTCTTCGAAATTTTCAATTGAACCCAGATGCTTGGCGGATATGGGGTAGCCTTGAGAGATTTTTCTAGTTGACACTATACCAACGATGTCTCCGTAACGCTTAAAATAGCGTTCGTGCGATTTTATCATATCCATGCTTTCCGGCTTACCTATGATGACTATCCTCTTCTTTGTTTTAGGCAGTATCCTTTTTCTGTAAACTATACTCAGGATGTATCTCGAAAAAGTTATAAGAAGAACGAGGTTTACCCATGTAATAAATATAAGCGAACGCGAATACGCCCTTTCCCTATAAAAGAATGTCCCCGCGAGCACAAAAAGCATGGTTATACCGACGCTTTTAAATATCGAAAAACCATAATCTATAAATTTCTTCGTCGGGTCAGACTTGTAGAGGTTATGGGTATTCATCACAAGCACGAGCAGCACCGCTATCCATAATACAGGCAAAAAATAATTTGCTATAGAAGGAGTGCCTAACGGCGTAGGGAAAAAATTGGAATGGAAACGAATTTCATATGAAAGGAAAAGAGCCAAGAAGATCGCGGCGAAGTCTCCCGCCATCAGAAGGCTCGAGAAAAATATATTCAATCTCTTTTTATTAAGCAGCGCTATCATGTACCGCCGTCCCGATTTTTTCCGTAACAAAATTCTTTATACTATTCACAAACCTGCTCTCTGAAAATCGTTCGGCATTACGCCGCGCGTTCAGGGGGTTAAACTCATCTTCTCTTTTTTCGAATTCATTTATCGCGTCTATTAAAGACTCCGCGTCCTGCTTATAGAAAAATAGGCCCGTAGGCTTTTCTCCCTCATGGCTCCCATTAATAGGAATAACGGTTTCCGATATCCCTCCCTTCCCATAAGCTATCACCGGCAGCCCTACAGCCTGAGCCTCTACAGGCGCTATGCCGAAGTCCTCTTCCGCGGCAAATAGGAAAGCCTTCGCGCCCTCACAAATCTTTACGACCTCATCATGATCTATCCATCCCATAAATTTTATATTAGGCGAGGTCTTTCTGGATTCTAATTCTTCTCTTAAATTACCGTCGCCTACAATAACCAATTTCTTATCCGGAATCTTATTAAAGGCCTCTACCATTATATCTATGCGTTTATAAGGAACCAGCGCTGAAACACATATGTAATAACTGCCTTGCTTACGCGAAGGATTAAACCGAAACTTGTCTATTTCAACAGGGGGGTATATAACGGTTGAATCGCGTTTGTATATATTTTTTATCCTCTCTTTTATCGTCTCGGATATTGCGACAAATTCATCGACTCGGGGCAAAGTGGCAATATCCCATCTTTTAAGATACTCCCCGAATAGCCATACTAATGATTTCTTCCACGGCGGATAAGATCCGAAATATTGATCAAAAAATACCCACATATAACGCATTGGTGTATAACAATAGCAGAAATGGAACGCGTCTTTGGGCTTTTTTGCGCCTTTAGCCACGCAATGCGAAGAACTTATAACTAAGTCGAAACCATTAAGATTAAAGCTTTCTATGGCTAAAGGAAATAAGGGGAGATAATTTCGGTATTTTCCTTTGATACCAGGAAGGTTCTGCAAAAAAGACGTGTGAATAGGCCTGTTTTCTAATGTCGGGGCTAATGTGCCTTTATTATATATGAGGGTGAATAGCTCTGCGTGTGGGAAGATTTGACAAAATGCATTAAGTATCCTCTCTCCTCCGCGCATGCCCAGCAGCCAATCGTGAACTATCGCTACCCTCATTACAGATCTTTCTGTATGTATTTATAGTGTTTTTGGCCGTAGACTGCCAATCAAATCTCTTAGTATTCTCTAATCCTTTTGATATAAGCGATTCTCTTGTAGTATTATTGAACAATACATTATACAGATTTTCATCTATTTGGTCAATATAAGACGGATTTATGGCGGCTATTGCCTCCCCGCCTATCTCCTTATGGACAGGTATATCGCTGCATACTACGGGCAAGCCGCATCTTTGAGCTTCAAGAATGGTCAGCCCAAACCCTTCGTATAAGGACAGGTTAAGCAGGCAGGAGGCAAGATTATAGATTGCCGCAAGCTCTTTATCGCTTTCTATCTCCCCAAGATATGTAACGCCGTTTCTATCTATATCGATATCCTGGCTTAGCCTACCCACCATAACAAGATGCGCATCCGTCACTTTTTCTTTAAATTTCTGAAAAGAATCTAAAAGCGCGGCGATATTCTTATGTCTTCTTATGCTTCCCACATACAAGAGAAACCTGCCCGGCAATTTATATTTTTCTTTGATATTTTTCAGATAAGCTATATCGGTAATTTTAACAAATGACTTATCAATGCCCTCATAGATAACGCTGAAAAAAGGAGACTGTCCTTCGGCGCGGCCCAATCCTAATCGAAGGCCTTGCTCAGGATTGTCCCGTTTTTTCTCCGTCATTACGATCCCGCCGCTTTTTGGCGGGAGAAGCAATCTCTCTTCTATCTCATTCTTCGTCGCTTGAGAAACACATATAACTGCCTTTGCGGTTTTCAATATCCTTTTAACCATAAACCGCATATACAAAGGCGCAAATCTGTCGCTTGCACCCTCCGGATAGAGGATATGAATGATGTCATGAATGGTTACTACAAGATTAAATCTTGCCATGATTGGAACATTGTAATGAGGAATATGAAGGATGTCATTCTTGATAATCTTCTTAAGCTTCAGAAATCCAACCTGCTCCTGAATAGAATATATGGAATAATTAAAGTCTATGACGCTTCTTTCAACGCCTAAAAACTTTTTTATCTTATCTCTATCACCCAGGATCTGTACATCCAGCTCTGTGTCCTCGGCGATGAGCGGCAAAAGACAGCGAATATACCTCCCTATCCCGGGGTGATCTATCATCCTCGCGTCAAAATATACTCTCTTCATATGGCCATATGTTGAGGATCAGGTTAAGGCTTTGAATGGTATGCGGAAAAGTGGTTTTAACTCAGCTTTTTGCAAAATTCACAATTTTCCGAAGCTTCATTAAAATTTTGATTTTATCTTCAAATGATAAGCGGGATAACTCCCTATGAAATTGCTCCTTTTTTCGGAACAATTCATTCATGGTTAAGATCTTCCCTTTGTTTATTTCAATTTTTCTTTCCATTCTTTCATCTTTCCCCATAATTTATGTTCTTTTAATATCTTCTCAAGCTTGTTGTTATCAATTTTTGCCTGCTCAAGCAGCCTTCCTACTTTCTCAAAATCCTTTCTTCTGCCAGCCTTCATAGCTATCGCAATTAAGTGCTCCGCCGACGGTATTTTTGTCCTGATTCCGCTATAGGTAATACCTTTCGCGTTATCAACGGCATCTTGTTCGAGCGCGCTGCCTGCTGGAATGAATTGAACAGGCATTCCCTCAATAACAATATGCTCTCCTTTCCATGGATAACCCTTATTTTTAAGATAATCGTAGATTGAAGCGAGTGATATTATTTTTGCTTGTGGCTCATGCTTGATTATGACGAATACATCCAAATCATACGTAAAAACAGGCTCGGTATAGAACATGGCGGCAATGCCGCCCGCGATGGCATAGTCCTCGATCAAGCCTTTTTTTTTCAGTTTATTCAGAATTTCTAAAATTTTCTTCATTATGTTTCAATGCTACATCGTTTTACCGCCTTAGTCAATTGAAAATTTACTTGTGAAAATTTACTTGTTTTTGTTGACTGCATACTCATGTTGATGATATATGTCCTCTACCAAACCTAAAACATCATCAACAGATATTGCTTCCATACATTCATGCTTCTCTTTCGGACAAACCTTATTCTCACACGGCCTGCATTCTATATCTTTATAGAGAAATTTTACATTCGGACTTTTCGGTATCCATAACTGAGGTATGTTAGTCCCGGAACATATAATTATCGACGGCACATTCAATGCTGCCGCGATATTTGCGGGCCCCGAATCAAGGCCTATAAAAAACCCTATTTTTTTAATAAGGCATGCTAACTGCGGTAAGTTCAATCTTCCTCTCAGATCAATGGTATTTTCAAATACACCATTATCGCCTTTCGAGCCAACCAACAAAACGCTATATCCATTTTCTTTTAACAGCTCTATAAGTTTGCAGAAATTTTCCCGCGGCCATTCTTTTGCCTTTGACCCGGCAAATGGATGAATCACAACCGCTCTATCTAATCCTGTCGCCGAGCCGTCATTGCGAGCCCCGCCTTCTTTCTCCGTCATTGCGATCCCGCCGCTTTTTGGCGAGAGAAGCAATCCCTCAACAGCGTCTTTATCTTTTTCGTTAAAATACACATCCGGCAACTTATGGGCGACTGGTATATTCAATGCCTCCAATAGCGTTAGATTTCTATCGATTATATGCGCTTTTTTATCATATTTTCCTTCTTTATGGAGAAGGAAGCCGCCGCCCGTAATTCCATATCCTACTCTATACTTAACCCGCCCAAGCCACATTATTATTATAGACAGTATGTCGCCGCGCGGCTCTATCCCTAAATCGAAACCAATATTCCTCACGTCTTTGATTACGCGCAACAAGGCCTTTAGTGAAGACGATTTATCTCTTCTATCGAGCCAAAAAGGCGAAAAAGCAATTACTTTATCTATGTGAGGATTCCTGAAAGCCAGCTCTTTCGACGCGGAATTGACCAGCGCTGTGATGCGCGCTGATGGAAACCGACTCTTAAGATTCTCGAATACCGGGCTTGTGCAGATAAAGTCGCCGATATGATCAAGCCGGATCACGAGGATGGATTTAGGATCAAGCGGCGGATTTTTTTTAAAGACTTTTATCGGAAAGAAAACTATACTTCCTGCCAGATCAAACAATGGAGCCAATATTCTATATCTTGTTTTCTTAAAGACATACTTCATCATTACCCTTTCCCGAGAACCTTTTTGTATACTTCGACATTCTTCTTTGCGGCGACATCCCACAGAAGGTTTTCCCTCACATATTTCTGAAGAAGGCGGTTCTTATTTTTATTGAATGCTTTTTCGGCCGCACTGCGGATACTTTTTAGGCTGGACGGGCTGAAATATTCCGCAAGGTCTCTGAAATATTCCTTCGTGCATCCCATATTCGTTGTCGCGACATTCGCGCCCGCAAGCGCGGCCTCAAGCGCGGCCAGGCCCGGCGTCTCGAACCATCCCTGAGAAACGAAGCATCTGCACGCTTTATAAGCGGATCTCAACAGCGGATCCTCATGTCCGATCCTGCCTACGAGCACAACATTGCTGCCGGCCTCGCTCCTGCACTGCCTGTAATAGTCAGGATAGTGAGAGACCGGATCGCCTATCATAACGAGAGGCGCCTTGAAATCTTTAAGGGCCCTTATAAGGTTGAGCTGATTTTTTCTCGGTTCTATCCTGCCGACAGACAGGACGAAATCCTTCACATTATATTTGGATATGAACGGCCTTTCGTCTCCATATTCAAAATCAGAGTCGACGCAATTGGGTATAACATGCATCTTCTTTCTATCTATTCCGAATAGCCGTTCGATCTGTTTTAACTCAGCGTATGAATTCGGTATTATAGCGTCCGCGGCAAGCATCGTGCTCCTTCTACCCGATGGAAGAAAAGGAAAGGCCGCTTTCGCAATATGACGCAGGCATGCGGCGGCCTTTCTCTTAAGGCCGCCGTGCTCATAAAGCGTTCTTTGCAGCGTTGAAAAGAATATAGGGACAAGCACGACCTTTACGCCTTTATTCCTCGCGGTCTGCATAAGGCCAATGCAATCTTTGATCGCGCCGAATACGTGCAGTATATCGAAGTTGTCCAGCTTATCGTTCCATATATCGAAAAGCTTGCAATATACTCCTTCTTTTTCCAGATACTCCTTGGTCTTCAGGAGAAGTATCTCCCCGCCGCCAATATTCTGGAATGCCGAAGGATAGACAAAAAACGCGACTCTCAATTTATCCGACATCGTTTCTATCG
Source organism: Omnitrophica bacterium RIFCSPHIGHO2_02_FULL_46_20 (assembly GCA_001804065.1). Taxonomy (GTDB): domain Bacteria; phylum Omnitrophota; class Gorgyraeia; order 2-01-FULL-45-10; family 2-01-FULL-45-10; genus MHFG01. Next base: position 17,048 of record MHFG01000031.1, on the reverse strand, counting down.
CTCTAGGCCTTTCTTAATAATATATCGAGCATCCTGCTTGATGCTTTTCCGTCGCCGAAAGGGTTCGGCCAATCACGCCTTACCTCGATCATCTTTAAAGACGCCTTTAGGATCTCATCCGGATCACGGCCGCTTATGATATTTGCCCCAACTTTTATCGTCTCCGGCCGCTCCGTATTATCTCGTAACGTGACACACGGAACTTTAAGCATGCAGGCCTCCTCCTGAACTCCCCCGGAATCTGTCAATATAAGGCTCGCTGTCGACTCCGCATAAAGAAACGTCAGGAAGTCTAATGGCCTGAGCACCTTGACATTATTGTGGAATTCAATATCGAAGGCCCTTATCTTCTTCTCTGTTCTCGGATGGACTGGAAAGACTACGCTCATACCGAGCTTTTCCGTCACCAGGTTTATCCCCCTGCATATCCGCCTAAAAGTCTTCTCTGAATCCACGTTCTCCTGTCTGTGCAAAGTCAAAAGGATGAAATTGCCCTTCTTGACGCCTATTTTTGACAAAAACGCCTTCTTTTTGCCCGCGAGGGCTAAATTGGCCCGCACCGCGTCTACGATGGTATTGCCTGTCACAAAGACATTGTCACTGGGCACGCCCTCTTTTAATACGATATTTTTTTGGATTGCGGTCGGAACAAACAGGAAATCCGATATGTGATCTACTAAAAACCTGTTTATCTCTTCCGGCATCGATCTGTCGTAACTTCTTAAACCTGCCTCGACATGGGCCACCTTTATCTCAAATCCGGTATAGCTCTTTGTCGTCGATATCTTCTCAGCGGTCATCGCCCCTGCCAGCGCCGTATTTGTGTCGCCCTGCACTATCACCGCTTTCGGCATGTCTTTTAAAAGTATCTTTTCTATCTCTATCAGCATCCTGCCGGTGTGCTCCCCCTGCATATGCGGCGCCTTCGATCTTATGTCAAGGCGGTAGTCCGGCATAGGCAATTTCAACTCTGAGAAGAATACCCTGTCCATCGCGTATGAATAGTGCTGGCCCGAGTGGATGATCTTAAACGGGACTCTCTTATTTTGGCATAATCTGATAAGCGGCGAGAGCTTGATTATCTCCGGCCGCGTTCCCAATATGAACATAAATAATGTTTTTTTCATACAAGATGCTCCAATACTTGATCCCTAGTCGCGCTGCCGGAGGCCAGCGATAATGCCTGAAACGCGAACATGCTGCACCAGGCATTTCCGTGTTCTTTTGCGTATCCGTCCCAGTCCGTGCCAAATATAAAAGCTCCCTTGGGGTCCAAAATAATATTCTGAAACTCCACAAGCCTTTCAAGAAGTTTCTCCCTGTCCAACTCTCCGCCTATAATATAGGATAGCCTCAGCGCCTGAGCTTGAATATCCGACCGTTGATGGAGGATCTCGACTCCGCGGCGCGCGAATACCTGTGTCGGAAAACCTCCGTCTTCGGCCTGCCGCTTTAGCATGTTAGCGTACGCGCCCCTCGTAATACCGTCATAACTATCGTCTCCTGTTTTGTAGCGGTAATACGCGATACCCTCGAGAGTATATGAATACGGATGAAAGTGGCTTGAGCCATCGAATGTATTAGTAATGAATCTTCCGTCTTTATAAAAATTGCTGACCGCGGAATCTATGAGACGCTTCGCGGCCGTTTTATACGATGCCTCTTTATCTATATCGGCCAGTTCGCACAAACACATCGCGATCTTACAATGGAAACTGCCCGACTGGGCCGACCATTTATCGGCATCCTTTAATGCGGTGTTATTCTTAGTATCAAATACGGGATTGTAGAGCCCATCCGTCCTAAGCATCTTATCATTCAGGAACGAAACTATCTTCCTCGCGCATTCCAGGTAAACGCCGTCACCTGTCGCCCGGAATAATTTCAGCATGCCAAAGGCCACTATGGCGCAGTCAAATGAATATATATTACCCCTTTCGAACGAATAGTGCTCGACCGCATTACCGGCGTATTTTCTTGTCAACACTCCTCCGCTTGGGTCCAGCGCATCCTGCATTATCCATTGCGCGGCATGCGCCGCGCGATCGATGAGACTCTTGTCCTTTTTGACCGCGTTCATAAAGCATAGGAACGTTATCGCATAGCCCGTTATCTCCGAATAGAGATAAGAATTACTTTTATTCCTGATGTCCTGCCATGCATAGAGCCCGCCGGACTCCGACTGAATGCCGGACCCCAGGAACCACGCCCTTATCAGGCTCAATCTTTCCTCAAGAGTCAACGCAGCGGTTCTCATATCTTTACATCTTTCCCGCAACAGCCGCAATAATAGCCATTTTTGGTCTTTTTCAATTTTTCTCCGCAGAAACAGACACGGCCCGCCATACGCGCCGGATTACCTACCACGAGCGCATGGTCTTCGACGTCATTTGTGACCACGGCTCCGGCGCCGACAAGAGCATACTTGCCTATATTGACGTCGCAGAGTATGAGCGCGCCAGCGCCTATCGAAGCGCCCTTGCCAACAGTCCATTTGGGAGAGCTTATATCCCTGGCCTTACGGCTCCTCGGGTTCTTATCGTTTATGAAGCAGGCCGCGGGGCCTATGAAACAATCGTCTTCTATCCTCACACCCCTGTAGATGAGCGCCTTGTTCATGATCTTGACGCGGTCGCCTATCACGACCTTCCTGTCCACAAAAACTCCGTTGCCTACCACGCAGTCCTTGCCTATAACGGCATCATGCATTATCTGGGCAAAATTCCATACAACGGTACCTTCTCCCAGCCTTGCCTTAGCGTCCACTATGGCGGTCTTCGCTATCTTGACGTCTTCTACAGATCTTATATTAGATTCTTTCGTGCCCATTCTATATTTCTCCTTAATCCTTCGTATATATCCACCTTGGGCCGCCAGCCAAATAATTTTTTGGCGAGGCTGTAATCACAATTAAGCCTTCTTACCTGGGCAGTCCTGTCCGAGGTGTGTATTATCCGCGAACTGCTGCCGGATATCTCCTTTATCTTCTTTGCGATGTAATTTATGCTTATGTCCTTGCCTGTGCCAAAATTGACCGCTTTGCCTACCGCGCGGTGGTGTGAGCCCATAACAAGAAAAGCGTCTATCATGTCATCGACATAGGTAAAATCCCTGGACTGTTTCCCATCACCATGAATCATCAGGGTTTCGCTCTTAAGCGCGAGTTCAATAAATTTCGGTATCACATCGTAGGTATGCCTCGGCCCATAAGTATTGAAGGGGCGTATAATCGCTACCGGTATATGATAAGTATTCCAATAAGCGTAACAATACCTGTCGGCAGCAACTTTACTTGCGGCATAAGGAGACGAAGGGTATAATGGGTGCTCTTCATTTATACCGCCGCCTATCGTCATTCCATAGATCTCGCTCGAAGAAGTGCTCACTATCCTTTTTATACATTTTGTTTCCATCACGGCATGCAGCATATTCAATGTTCCCAGAACGTTCGTCTCCATTACCTCCAGAGGATGCGTGAATGAGTTAGGCACATAGGCGTCAGCGGCAAGATGGAATATAATGTCGGGGCAGTTTTTCTTGACCAATACCCTGCAGTCGGGACTGCCTATATCGCCCGTAATGATATCTTCGAATCTTTTTTCCAGCGATTTTACATTTTTAAGATTATACTGAGTCGTGCCTATGGTGGAATTCCCCCTGACATATATCGAAACTTTGGCGCCGGCCTCAAGAAGCCTCTCTGTAAGGTGGGACCCCATAAATCCATCCGCTCCGGTAATCAATATCCGTTTATTTTTGTAAAAACCCGTCATTTAACCTCCTTTTTTTACGAAACTCAATATAACATACCTTATATTGCATAACAATAAAATACTGGCATTTCATTGACAAGTATTACGCCGTGTTGTATCATAAGGCCAATGCGGCAAATAACCTGTAAAAAATATACGATAGACGATATCTTCGTCGGACAAACCGCTTCATTCAACGTAAAAGTCTCTGAAAGAACCGTCGATTCTTTTTCCAGGCTGACCGGAGATTACAGCCCACTTCACACCGACGCGGAGTTCGCGCGAAAAACACAGTTCCGGCAGAAAATAGCGCATGGCTTGCTCGTTTATTCATATGCATCCACCATTGTCGGGATGTACCTGCCCGGCGAAAACGCCGCCATATTGAACCACTCGGCGCGGTATCTCAAACCTGTCAGGATGAACGATAAACTAACTATAAAAGGCACGGTTGCTTCTAAAGAGCCGCTTTTAGGCAAAATCGTGCTTAATATAACTATAACGAACCAAAGGAACGAAACCGTAACGGATGGCATAATCAGCATTATAGTGAACTCTCCTCCAAAGAAAGGAATAGTCATGAGCGATATCGCAAAAATGAATTACGGCATCAACTTTAACGGCAAGGTCGTGCTCGTCACAGGGGCCAGCCGCGGCATAGGGGCCGCGACAGCAAAACTTTTTGCATCCCACGGAGCCGCCGTTGTAGTCAACTATAATCTCGGCAAAAAAGACGCTCTGGGTGTAGTCAGCGATATTGCGGGGTCCCGGAAAAAGGCCGTGGCAATAAAAGCCAGCGTGAGCCAGGCATCCGAAGTGGCTGCCATGATAAAAAAGGTCATCTCTTCCTACGGAAAGATTGACATACTGGTAAATAACGCCATGAGCGACGCATTGCCCGTCCCTTTCGAAAAAATAGAATGGGATGACATGCAAAGAGATATCGACGTGGCCTTAAAAGGCGCCTTTAATACCACCAAGGCCGTATTACCTGTAATGTTAAAGAACGGATACGGAAAAATCATAAATGTCACAACCGTCTATTCAAACAGCGCGCCGCCGCCCGGATTTGCCAAATATGTGACCGCCAAGACGGCATTGCTCGGATTTACAAGGGCGCTTGCGGTTGAATATGCCCCAAAGAACATATTCTTCAATGTTGTGTCGCCGGGCCTTACCGAAACCGACCTGGGCGCGCATATACCCGATTGGCTAAAGAGCAAGATGGCGGCCGATGTCCCTCAAAAGAGGAACGCCCAGCCAATAGATATTGCCAAGACAATACTTGTAATGGCGTCGCATTATACGGACTATGTCATAGGCAATCAGATGCTCGTCTGCGGCGGATCCGTAATGATCTGATACGGCATGCGCGGCCTTCGCAATACCTCTTCGTCTGTAATGGAGAATTGGTTTTTTACGACGGCTCTTTTCCTCATGGCTGTCTTTAACATGCCGAGGGCCTGAAAAAATCCTTCTATGAAAAGCCACCTTCCCTTCAAGAGATTCCCGATCAATAAAACCGGTATAAAGACAATATGGATAAAAAACATCCTCGGAGATGTAACGTTTTTCCAGAAAAATAAAAATGTATTTCTATGGGCCAGTATGGCCTTCCCCCTGTTTCCGTACTTTGCCTTAAAACTTGTCCCTCCTTCGTGATAATAAAAACTGGCCGGTTCGTATATGCCTTCCCAGCCATGCTTCCAGCCCCTGTAACACACGTCCAGGTCCTCGAAGATACCGGGCAGATAGAGGTCGTCAAAGCATCCCAGATATATAAGCTTCTTCCTGTCAAAAGCCCCGCCTCCGATGGAGCTGTTATATTGCCTTACATCACGGCCTTTCTCTTCCGGAGTCGTCGAGATAAGCCCGAATTTAAAAGAAAGCCTGTTCAGGTTTCCGTGATATTTTCCTTTACTATCCAGTTCTTTTGGGGCGACGAACAAAAGATCCTTATTGGCAAAAGGTTCTATTAACGGATCTACAAAATACTGATCGACTTCAATATCGTTATTGAGCAGTATGACTACTTCATCGTCTATCATGTTCAGATATCCGTTTAAAGAACATAACACCCTGTTTTCTTTTGCCTCATAGATGATGACATCCTTGTATGTTTTGCCGAGAAAATCCACGCTGTCATCCGTACTTTTATTATCCACAACAGAGACCGTGCAATAATGTCTGGATCTTTTTGCCGCCGCCAGAATAGAGGGGATGTATTTCTCCAATAACTGCCTGCCGTTATAATTCAAGACTATTATATTGACTTTTATTTTGCGCATCTCAGTAGTCCTCAAAATATAGGTCCGTAAAATACCAATTGCCCGCATCCAGGACATTGTTTTCCAATTGCTTAAGTTCCGGCGATAAAAATACGACTATGTTCCTATTATCCGGCCTGCCGATGAAGCGCAGCTTTTTCACAAGGCCTGAAAGCATAAATCTCTCTTTCATGTCGTACATGTAATTCAAACGCAAAAAATCGCAGCCGTTTTTTCTCGCAACCTTCAATATCTCTACGATGACCGCGGCAAACTTGCTCCAAACATGAGGCAGCACAAGATAATCTACGACGGCCGCTTCTTTAAAGCCATTCGGATTTTCAAATATATGCAGCACTATATAGCCGGTTGTCTGTCCATCGACCTTTACGATAAATTTAATATACTCATTTCCGCCGAACCTCCAATTGAGGTGAGCCTGCTTTCTTTCTATGGTTATGAACCCGTAGGACTTGGAAAACTTTTCGTACAGCTCATCCGTCACGGCGTTAAATGATCCGAACGGCTCAAGGAGGATCGAGCCGTTCTGATAAAATAAAATATTGATCCTGTAAAATAATTTATACAGCGCGGCTAAAACAAAACCTGCCGCGCTGCCAAGGCCCTTCAATCCGGCCTTCTCCGACAGAAGATGCGCGAAATATTTCGCGCTAAAGACGAATATGAATATGTCGAATCTCTGTTTGATGACCTTGAATCCAGCCTCGAGATGGGATTTAAGCGCCAGGTCGCTGGGGTTTGTGCATATCAGCTTTAAACCTTCCTTAAGCGACTCCGTAACGGTGTGGCTCAACAGGTCCGCGGAAAAGGAACGGTCCAATATCTTTTTGTCATGCAGCAGCTGCCTGATAGCGGAAAAATCGAAGATCTCCCCCTCGCCCTTGCCCCCCATATATTCTCTCCCCAGAACTGTCATGGGCATTTTTATGACAGAATAATGGCCCATTATATTTTTCTCCGGACGTATTTGAGCAAGTGATATTATTGCCCTCCCGTATGGATTATCCATATACAGGTGTTCCCAGCTTCTCTCGCTGTCCATATTGGCGTAGAATGAAGAGAGCAGGGAAAATACCCCCTCCTTGTCCTGCGCCTCATAACCGCGAATGCTTATATTACTTTCCATTCTTTTTCTTGCCTGTTTTTAAATATTTGAGAATATCTTTGTAGGATGTCAATTGGGCAATCGTCTTTGTATCCAGCACAACGCCGAATTCCTGCTCGACGCATACCATTATCTGGAGGTGCCCGAACGAATCCCAATTAGGCGTGGCATTTATACCGGCATCTCCACCGACTACTGACGGCTCTATCTGACAGCAATTTGCTATTATGAATTTAAGTTTTTTTTCCATGTTATTTTTTTTTCAGTTTTACCTTGATAAATCTATCAAAGGAAGATAACTTCTGTTTTTTATTAAGGCTGTATTCGTACAGCGTGCCTTTATCGCTTTCTGAAACAACGGTAAAATTATTCTCTTTATAGATATTCGCGCATACGCCGTTTTTTTCCGTCCTGGAATAGGAACCGTAGATCTTACTGTATCCATTGGCTTTAAATCTGGCCTTAAGCCAGCTCAGCAGGGCATGCTCGATCTTCCTGCCTATGATCCTGCAGCTCAAGAGAAAGGTATCAATTAAAACGGACTCATCTTTTTTTTGCTCTTTTAGGATCAATGCGCCCACAACGCCATAGTCGCAAAAACAGTCTTTGGCCCTTATTGTATACACATGGTTTGATTTATGAGCCGCTATCTCTTTGATGTCGGCTGCCTGGTATCTCTTGGTGGTCAGATTAAACTGGTTCGTCTTTTGGCACAGTTGAGCTGTTCTGGAGATTGTCGACGGATTAACGCCTTCCAGGATTACGGACTGGCTAAGGCTTTTTAAGAAGGCTTCCTCATTTCCTGAAGAAGTCTTTAAACTCTTTGTCTTGGCAACGGCCTCGTAGGTAACATTCCTGGACATGTCTTCTTCGCTCAATCTATAGGAATTAAACCATTTGGAGTTTTTAATGAATTCGCCATATAAAAATTGATCCTGGGGCGGCTCCGGCACGGTAACTTGCGGCAGGCTGTCCCTTACCCATTTTCTCTCAGCGGGGTCGTCATCAAAAAATACTATAGAATCGAGGCCTATGTTGATATCCTGCGCGATCTCTTTTATATTAGCCGCTTTATCAGCCCAGTTTATCCTCTTTGCGGCAAAATGTTCCAATTTCAATATCATCTCCGCGTGCGTTTTAAAAAATTCCAGGGCGTCTGCCTCGTTATTTTTACTGCAGATCGCAAGTATGATCCCTTTTTTATATAATTTAAGCACCTCTCTTTGAAGATCCTGGTACGCCCTGCCTATGCCGTCCTGCCCCAGCGCTATCTTCTCAATACCGTCCTGCCCTATGACCCCTCCCCAAAGCGTATTATCCAGATCCAATATAAGGCATTTTTTTGACGGCGTATTCATAATCTTATAAATTTCCATGACCTCTTTGGCCATTTCTGAAAAAAACATATCGGTATAACGAATCCTGCCGAGATACCAATAGCGCTTATCCTCGGCCTTATTGGCCGGATATTTACTGATACATTTTCTTGCATTTATCATCACAATGTTATTCTTTTCATTCTCCAGCCATTCTATTACATCACGCAACTTCGTTAAATAAGTATCGCTCCTGAAAGAATGCCCCGGAGAATAGACGTAGCTGCACGGCTCTTCATATGACGGGATTATAGCCATATAAGTAGTATTCTTTGCGGCGGCAGAAGAATATTTTTTCAATGCGGCTTTTAAATCTTCGGATATTTTCGCAAGCAAACTTTCGACGTCCTTTTTGTCGCACGAGAAAGGGTCCTCGTAAATAGACGGGACAATATCCGGCAGGCTCAGCATGATAATTGTCAAGGTAGGGCCGAACGAATACAACTTTGAAGCGTCACGCATCAGTTCCTGCAGATAATTACCGTATTCTCCTACGTAGTAATCGGTTGAGATTTTATTCGCGTTAAAAACAGACTGAAGCATGTCCTTCATAGGCATTATGTTGGATGAACCGAGAAGCGCTATCCGCTCTTTCTTTTCAAAATTATCATTTCTTTCTTTCATATGAGACAAATAGCATTTCCACAGAAGCGGGTTATACTCGCCTTCTATCTGTTTTAAGAAAAATGGCCTCGCATCGTCATGCTTTTTCTTGCTGTCCGCTAATTCGATAAATTTATCCGCTATGTCTTTCATGCGCTATCTTAAGTATTTATTTTTACTTTATCAAAACCGCATCTTCTCAAAAGATACTTTATATTAGACGCCGCGGAGTTTCTTTTTATTTCGTTTAATGGGGTACTCTCTTCCCAATCAAGCATATCCACAAGGCCGTCTTTCAGCCTTTTGAGCCGCGTCTTTTTCCATATGCGCTCCCGATACAGGTCGGGATCCGCTTTGAGATAGCGGCTTTCCTCATACTGGAGTTCGTCCAAACTCACATTGCCGCTAAGCCCTGTAATACCGTAATAAGCTGCCTTGTCCGCCCGGACCTGAACATTAAGGTGTATACCTGAAAAATCTGCGCCGTCTTCAAGCTCATAGCTAAAGGTCTTTTTGGAGGCATCGAACGTAACCTCTTTAAACCTCACCTTTTCTCTCTTTTTCCACCATCTCGCCAGATCCGATAACCTCGCTCGCCATAGGTTGGATAAAGAATCGGCTGTTCCATAGACCATTTCTAATAGCTTCGGATCTTTGCCTATGCTTTCGCTCGGGTGCCCATAAAGCAATATGGGCAGGCGGGCCTCGTATTTTTTAATTACGATTTTCTGCATATATTCTCTGATAGCGTTATCATTTACTATACCGGCATCCTTATATATGCCCCAACATATAGGATGTATCGGTATTTGCAAAACGCTGGAAAATATGCTACGCGAAATAGGATAAAAAGGAAGATTATCATAATCAAGCGAAAACTCCGAACTGTAAAGGAACCCTAATCTTTCCAACACAACCTGAAGGCCCTCGTTCCACCTGCCCATCGGAGCGGCAAAACCCTCAACGGATCCGCGAAGATTGCCGATATAACCGATCGATTTCTTTATATTTATCTCATTCTGTTCACTGTCACTATAAGTATGGTGGAAGTAGCCGTGCGATTGCACATCGAAGCCATCATCAATTAATTTTTTTATCTTATGAGCGTTCTTTTCAAAAGATGCGCATGAAACAAACCACGTCGTGCAGTCCTTATATTTCTCCGAAACCCCGGCAATGAGCTCCAGATCGTTGCCGGTATCTTCATCCAGATCAAAGCGGAAATTAAAAAGAGACCTAAAACCTTTAGGATAATACCAGAGCCTGACGAATGGCAGGCCCCGCACGTGAAACGACGCCATCAAGGCGCGGGATAAGATTTCTCTATCCCTATATTTAGGAAAAGATGCGACTTTTTCCCTGACTGTCCCGGCTGATGTAAAAAATTCTTTAATGACAGCGCGGCTATAGCTGGCTTCTTTGCGCAGGTCTTTGTCTACGTATACAATGTATCCTCCGCTTGATTCATAGCGCCCTATGGACCCACCGTATAAGCTATCATCGTAATCAAGTTTTTTCGCGCGCATGCGGGATATTAAATCCTTATTCAATATATCGCATATAACGGCGCCTCCTTTACATAGATGGTCTTTTAAAAGCTCCACATCGCGGCCGCTAGCTTTGCTTATAATAAGCATGGATTCCCTGCCGTTCAACTTACAGGATTCCAAAGAATCGTACCTAGAGAACGGGATGCCTTCCTGCCTGAGCATCGACATGATTTCGCATGACTTGCCTATCAGGCCTAATTTAATATTAATAAGCGAATCCATTTCTGTTTAAACGCCCCTCTTACGCGCTTCCCTTATAATAAATACAAGCGAAATGAATACTACCGCCGCAAGCGCGAGGATAATTCCGTATACCGCGGGAGCGGATTCAGGTTTGTAATAAAGTATCTTTGTAAACCAAAAATCAAAATTATTATATCCGGCCATGCTGGCGCTCGTCACGGGAATGAACTTCTGGTCGGGACTATATACGAAAGGCGCATCTATACCTCTCGCAATGAAAATCAAGTTGGAGACAAACATCTTCCACGCCCCCAGGATAGGCGAAAGATCGGGGATAAAATTAATCATGTATTCCGGTAAATTCAGTTTCTCTTTGACAAAAAGATAGAATTTCGATTGGTTTATAAACATACAAGGCGCCATGATCAAAAATCCTGTTACAGAGAGAACGGCCGCGATTAGATTGCCTTTGAGATTCCTGTTGTTCTCAATAAAAAATCCCGCTAAAAATACAAGCGCGGCGACAGAAGGGTAAAGATACCTGGGCCCCCACGCAAAAAGAGACCCCCTTCTGAACGACATGCTGAAGAATAGCAGGTTGCAGGCAAATATCAGGATAAAAAGCGCCGCTTCTTTTCTTCTTTTAGAAGGCACGGACATCAATCCGGCGAATGAAAGTATAAGAGGAAGGTTGAAAAGGAAGAGGCCCTTTCCCGTGCTGAATAAATAATAATACAAACCCTTTAAAACATGCGGCGCTTCCATCACGCGCCCCGCAACGCCCAATGCCTCTCTGCCGCCAAATTTCAGCATCTTCCCGTATATGAAATAATTGCAGCCGATTATCACAACCAAGACCGCAAGCAATGGTATCAAAAACATTGCCGCGTCTTTAAGGAAACTGCTCCTCTTTTTTAAGTCCGACAACATCACCCAGCCGGCATAAAAAATAATGGCCGGTAAAAATATTATAGCGGTTGATTTTGTAAAAACAGCCAGCCCCATCGCAATGCCCCCCATGACGAGATATTTCCTTTTCACGGTATTTTTAAACCTCAGGATAAAATATATCGCCAGAAGAATGAATGATGTCATGGCCGGTTCTTCGAAACCTGTTCTCGCATATACAGGGACCATGGTGGCGAAGCCATATATAAGTGCCAGAAAAATAGACGTGCGCCTGGAAAAAGGAAGGCATGATGAGATGAGAAATATCAGCAGACAGTTCATCGCTGAAACGATTGGGTTGAAAAAGGAAACAAAGAACATCGTTATGAAATCATGCGGTATACTTTTGAAAGATCCAGATATGATATGCCCTATAAAGTAAAAGATAGAAAGTATTATCGGTATAATAATGCCTCCCCGCGAGCTATAAATTCTTCCGTCCCGTCCTTTTATACCAGCGTCTTTTTTGTAATTTAACTCATCTATATCGTTAGATTCGCTGCTATCAGAGCTGCCCTTAAATGCCAAACTATGATTTAGCGCGATGCTTTTGGCTGTTAAAAAATCTTCATATCCGTCGCCGCCATAATGACCTATGCAGAATAAAGAATATAGCGATACGAAGAATACGGCTATCGCTATGACGCATGAGCCTTGACTATTCATGAAGGACTACCCTCCTTTTTCGCTTTAAAACTATGCTTTAATAAAATAAAGCTGAAGATAGGGCCCAGGATGAATGCTACCGCCATCATTATCACCCTGTCGCTAAGAGTAGCGAGGGCGCCTGCTGCGAACGATACGTTGGTCAATGTTGAAACGGCGCCTACCGTGGCCTCTTTAATGCCGTAACCGCCCGGGATTATGGTCGCGAAATGGGTGATGATATTAAATGGAGATAGTAATATGCAGGATGCAAACGCAACCGGCAAAGAAAACATCTTGAATATCACAAAGTAGCGCGTCGCCACTGACAACAATATCAGGAGATCTGCCGCCGCAAGCACCAAGATCGTTTTAAAATCCTTGCGCAATATCTCCCAGCTTTCAAAAAATTCATTTATCTTTTCAAAGAAACCGCTTTTAGGAAACTTGATCCTGGGCATGAGAAAAATAACCAATGATCCAGCGGCCATTCCAGCGAATAATATTATAAAAATTATGGTATTGATAAAATGCGGCAAGTAGAAAAACAGGCTGACCGCTAAGCCTGCAAGCCCTGAAGTGAGTATCGTTATTAAGCCGGTGGTTATAAGCGCGCTTATGTACTTATGATAATCAAAATCGTATTTATTCTTCAAATATACGCCGCAAACCGCTGTGCCGCTTTTTGGGGCAAGATAATTATAAAAGTTGCTGACACATGACATACCGAACCATTCCTTGAACGAAAGCTGTATATTAAATGATTTCATTATTCTATTTGTCTTAAACCCCAAGCATAACTTATTCACCAGATTCAGAAGCGCCAAGATGGCAAGGAATGAAGGCCGTATAGATATCGCATCCTTAAGCTGGTTGAAGTTCTTTCTTATATAAAAGATAAACGCCAGCGTAATTACTATTATAAGCAATGTCTGCAAAACGCCTTTTTTTGTCATATTTAACCCAACACTCTATCGATATCCGCCCTTATGGCCTGTTCATTACTTTTCAGATCGCTGTCTTGTATCCCTACATGGGGAATCGTCATGTACATATCTGAATAGAGGCCCGCTTTTTTCATGAAATAGTCTTCATTGTATTCGCGCTTTCTCTCATACGCAATCGTTGGGTCGGACTTTACGAAGAATAATATATCGGGTTTTATTATCAGGCTTTTGTAAAAACGCAGGAATTTATCGCGCGCAAGCCCGAGATATTTCATCTGCACGATCTCATCGTAGAAATACCTATCGCAAGCCAATGTCTTTGCCCTGGCGCCCTTATACCCTCCATACCTGATATTAAAACAAACCAGGTCGGTGAGAAGAAGAACTTTTTTTACAAATCCAGCGATAGAAAAATATACCCGATTTCCTTTACTCCTTAAAGCCGCTTCAATGGACGCCCTGGACGATTCCGAAACACCCCCTATCACATTATGAAGGATCAGATGGTAAAAAGAATCTCTGACGTTATGCCTATACCTGGCTTTCAGATTCTTGCTCTGTATATGACCGGCTGCAAACTTCGCATATGTGGTCTTGCCTGAACCGTCAATCCCGGAAAATGCTATTATCAAATTACCTCCAACCTTTAAGTGACGCAAGCGGCATTAGCATTGCTACGGGCTCTGCGATCCCGTGTTCCATTACGGACTCCATGATTTTTTCCACATCCTTAAAAGCGCCGGGCGCCTCTTCGGAGGTATTGCCCTTTCCGTAATCATATATCTTTACATTCTTGCCTTTCATATTCTCAAAAACATCTTTTGCCGTGAATAACTGCCTGGCCTGGCCCCTCTCTATTACCCTGCCCGTGCCATGGCAGGAAGAGTAATAGGAGTCCCTGCACCCCTTTGTCACAGCGCATAAATAAGACGGGCTTCCTAACGAGCTTGGCAGTAAAATCGGCTGGCCGGTCTGTGAAAATACGGGATGACCTTTAAAATAGCTGGCAGGCAGCGCCCTCGCCGCGCCGTTTCTGTGCGCATAAAATAGATCGCCGTCTATAACCTCTCTCTGCAGGGCATCATGATTTCCGTCATACAGAATATTTACTCCTGCGGTATCGCTATTCAGCGCGTTTCTTAACGCATCGCGTATAATAGAGGCCATGTACGCTCTATTGGCGTACCCATAGTCAATTGCACAGTAAGTGCTTGTAAGGTAAGCGACTCCTTCCTTGCTTTTGGCATCAAAACCGCTGAAAGATAGGCTCCGTTTCCTATTCCATCCGTCCATCTTCCAATAAACCGTTGATTTTGCCCTGTTAAGATAATAATTAACCTTACTAAGAGCGCTTTTTACCGCGGGCAAGCTAATCGGTGATGAAAGTATTTTATAGTGTAATTTTTTATATATCTGCTGCAATCCGAACAGCTTTTTTGCCTTGCCGGAATAAAAGTCAAATATAGACTGCCCGAAAGCGCGCGAATCTCCGTGAATCATAAAACAGATCTGCCCTTTTGATATGTTGAATTTCTGCGCTATATCCGAATTCACGATATCTTCTACCACATGAAGCTCCACGAAATGATTGCCGTATCCCAGAACTCCCCAGCTCAACAGCCCCATTTGCTGACAAGCATCCGGTATGTACGACATTATCTCATCTATGCCTCTAAGGTCATCTTTTAGCAAGGAACCGTTATTTTCAAAATTAGCCAAATCGTCCGGGCATAACCCATATCTGTCGATCGACCACTCCGCGCCTTTCCTGACTATCTCCTTAAGGTCGGCATTATTAATAAGGGGCGAGCTCCTTGTCGATACCGCGATATTTTTTCTCAGATAATTAAATATTTTATCCAGGGCGGTATCATTGATCTCGCGGTCAAAGAAGGGCGTTTTAATAAAAGACATGCCGCAATTAGCATTGATAAATTTCGGTATTATCCTGTCTTTAGTCATCACGACGACGCCTGTCGGCGTATGATAAGAGTGTTTAAAGTGGATGTCCGGAAGAGCCACAACGGGTTTTATCACCCCATCCGCATCTGCCATTTCGTAAAGTATTTTTTCCGTCCTGGCATCCGGCGGATATACGTCATGCGTGATCAAGCGGACTTTTGGATCGTTATTCATATTAATTCCGAAGCCTATCGTATAACCGCTGGTATTCACCCGCCGCGATATCCATTGTGAAATCCGCCTTTACGGCATTCTTAGACCTTTCTCCTACCATTGAAGCGTAATCATTATCTTTTGCGCACTTTGTAATTACCCCGGCGTAAGAATCTGGCGATCCGTCAGACACCATTATGCCCAAGCCCTTGCTGTCAAGCTCGCCTAACGGCGGAACATCTCCATACGCTACAGGCTTGCCGAGAATCGCAAGCTCGAGCAGAACAAGCGGTATCTCTAAAACACCGCTCATGGGACGCCTGGCCGGCATTACGCCCATTGCGCATCCATTAAAAAACGACGGCATGTCGTCTATTGTATTCAGCAATGTAAACGACTTCCCGAGTCCGTATTCTTCTATGAGCGCCCTGAACTCTTTCTCCATGGCGGCGTCTTCTCTTGTCCTGATACGGCAGGCCATCACAAACATGGCATTACTCACATCATCTTTTACAAGCGCCGCTATCTTGCAGAACTCGCGCAACGAATAAGAATCATTCAGCACTTTATATGTTCCCGGATAGACTATCTTAATCTCGCCACCTGTGCCCTGTGCCGTTACGTTATCAAAGCGCTCGTGTTCGATAGCCGGGTATATCCTTACGATATTTTTAATATTCTTTTCTGCAAGCCTCTGCCTGGCATAATCGGAATGCACCACTATATAATCCGAAAAGAAAAGAGAATTGATCGCCTTATCCTTATTTTTATCCAGTAAAGTATGTATGGATGAGACTATCTGAATGGACCTCTTGTTCTTTAGAAGCCTTTTGAAAATAATCGAAAAATAGGGCTGCGGGGTAAAGAAGAACTGGAACAGGTCCATCCTGCCCCTGTAAAAAACCGTCAGAAAAAATATATAAATTTTTTGAAAAAACGTCATGCTGTGCCTCCCCGTCTTCTGAAAAGGAGACCTTATAAATATAGTATTAGGGCTTCCCGGGAAACCGCCTCCGGTCGATGAAATAAAGTAATAATCGTGCATAGGCAGTTTTTTTGCCAATGCCATGACAATATTCTTCGGCCCGTCATCATAAGGCGGGCTTATCGGCGTCATTGTAACTGAAAATATCTTCATGTGATCTATTGCTAGTTATTTTTCGAAACCCCAGACCATGTTTCTCATATTATCCCGGAATATTTTCCATCCGGAACAAAAATTGTCCAAATGCTCTAGAAATACTAATCTTACATCGAACCCCATATTTCTCATTAACTTATTGATGAGATACGCAAAAAAATTGAATCTTTTTGCCCTGAAATGCGAAAAACCATGCTCATCGGCTCTTTTGGCCAGGCACTCTTCCTTGAGGTCTTCTTTGGGGTCCACCTTGCTTTTTGGTAACAACTTCCTTAAGTATCTCCACTGAGGAAAGTAGGCATTATCCACAAAAATAGCCCTCCATCCTTCTTTAAGAACGAATTTCAGTTGCGCGAAAAATCTATCTATATCCAGATGATGGGCAACCTGCCAGC
>MHFG01000030.1:7502-9206 GCA_001804065.1 Omnitrophica bacterium RIFCSPHIGHO2_02_FULL_46_20 | reverse complement strand
AGCTTTTCGCCCGGCAGATAGTGGACTCATTGTAATCTACCCCTACCATGTTGTAACCATTGGAACGAAAATATCCTACCCACTGCCCCAGCCCGCAACCTGCCTCTAAAGCAATCCCATCCTTGGGCAGATATCTAAGATAGTCTACTGTCAGTTTCTTAACCCTCGGATAATGAAATATCTCGGTAATGGCCTTATGACTGACATTGCTCCAGTTAAGCTCCCATGACTTTTTGGTATCTGATTCTATTTTTTTATAAAGCTCTCTTTGAACGGCCATCCTTTACCTTTCAAATATACAATATATTTTTTTTATATGCATTTCTACTTCTGCCTAAATAACCGCCTATTAGAGGCATATACCGAAAAAGCATTTTCTTTTGCCAAAGGCAATATCTGAACGTTTCCGCCGGCCCCGGTAATAATTGCAACACCAGCGGCAACGTCCCAGAGCATTATATTATTTTCATGGTAAACATCCGCTCTACCCGCTGCAACATAGGCGAGCGACAAAGCAGCGGACCCGAACAAGCGAACTTTTTTATAGCTTTGGATTTGCTTCGTAAATTTTAATACCCCGCTGGATGAAAAATCGGTGTTCACTGGAAAACCCGTACAAAGTACGGCGTTTGCTTCTTTGGAAACAGCGCTCACTTTTATCCGTCTTTGGTTCAAAAACGCAATTTTACCGGCTATGCCGGAAAAAAGTTCATTTTTATTGAAGTCATAAATTACTCCCAACAAAGGCCCGTTGCCTCTCCATAACCCTACAGAAACGCAGCTTATAGGAATCCCGCGTAAAAAATTCATAGTTCCATCAAGCGGGTCAACAATCCAAAGTAAACGCTTTTCAGAACTTCCCGGCAGAAACCCTCTCTCCTCCGTAAGAATATCAAATTCGGATTTGGCTCTTAACATATTTATAATGATCTTTTCTGAATGTAAATCAGCGTAAATCTTTACATCTTTTCCGAGATCGGCTCGGATTTTATTATCTTTTATTTTCGTCCGGGATAAGAACACGCCGGCGCGGTATGCTGCTTTTTCAGCAATAAATAACCATTTCTCTAACTCACGCATTTCCCTAGCCATTAATATTTCCTTAAAACTTTGATAAGGTTTTTGACCGCTTCCATTTCCATCCGCTTTCTACACTCAACCGTGTACGAACCAACGTGTGGGGTAAGCATAACTTGCGGATATTTTATCAACGGCCCTGTATACGGCTCCTCTTCAAATACATCAAGCCATGCGCCTGCTATATGTTTTTTTTCCAGCGCCTTTATGAGAGCGCCTTCATCCACGGCTCCGCCGCGTGACGCATTAAGAATAAATGCGCCCCTTTTTATCTTCCGCAATTCATTCTTTCCGATAATGCAACCGTTCCCGCTGGAATGTATGCTGATAATATCGGCTTCTGACAATGCTTTCTCAAGCGATAGAGTTGTTACGTCGGCATCGCTATTCTTTATAAGCGGGTCTACCACCAATATTCTTACTTTAAAAGGCATAAGCAGCTGGCTTAATCTTCTGCCTATACGCCCAAAACCTACGATTACCACTGTCTTTCCTTCAAGCAGGAGGCCTATTCGCTTGGCCCATCTGCCTTTATGAAGCTCTTTATCCATAACAGGCATCGCCCTTATAAGGCTCAACATGGCTGCAATTGTAAGTTCGGCAACCGAACTTACCGGCGCATCCGGA
>MHFG01000030.1:0-7482 GCA_001804065.1 Omnitrophica bacterium RIFCSPHIGHO2_02_FULL_46_20 | reverse complement strand
GAGTTGAGCATACTATGATTCCCAATTTCTTGGCTGCCGCAAGGTCCACATTAGACAGTCCTGAGCCGCATCTGGATATAACCTTTAATTTGGATTTATACATTACCTCTTTGTCTAGAATTTCTAATCCTGCAATCAAACCTGTTATGCCCTTTGACAACAATCCTAACAGTTCGGGTTTTGTCAGCCTGCGCTTATAAGGATTATCTATTACTTCACACCCCGCATCTTTAAGCATATCTAAGGGTTCTGTGTCAGCAGCCGCAAAAGACGAGGTGCTTATAAGTATCTTTTCTCCGAAAAATTGCTTCATACAAACATTATCCTTTTCGTTTTTTAAACCACAGCCATGTATAGATAAGATGGTCCATTATCATATGAATATCCTCGACAGGGCCGTATTCGCCCTTAGGGGTCTTTACATGTATACAGACATCACTTATCTTCTTCAGCTTTCCTCCGTCAAAACCGACAAGGCCTATGACTTTTCCTCCCCGTTTCTTGACCCAATTGGCGGCGTTTACCACATTTGGTGAATTGCCGCTTGCCGAAATAGCAACAAGTTTATCCCCTCTCTTGTAATAGAGATTAAGCTGCCTTATAAAAATATCGTCATAACTGCAATCATTCGCGATAGCGGTCATAGACGCGACATTATCGGTAAGAGATATGGCGCGAAAAGGCAGTTTCTCGTCCTTTCGCGTGCCTAATCCAAAATCGTTTGCCATGTGTGAAGCGGTGGATGCCGAGCCACCATTCCCTATAAAAAATACCGTATTCTGATTTTTGTGCGCTTTCTTAAATTCCCTGATAATACCTTCTATCGCTTTTGTGTCAAGCCGGCTCAGCAGGCCGTAAAGGTACCTGAAATAACCTTTGCTGAATTGATGTATATCGGCTGAGTTTTTAAAAAGATTTTCTACATTTTCCATGACTCTCCCTGTCTTTTTATATGCTCATTTATCAGGATTGGCGATATTATAGCTCTTGCGCCATTCTTGGTCAGCGTAATATATACGATAGACCAGCTTCATGGTCTCAAGCGCGTCGGCGCTTCCGCCATGCCTTATCTTGCCTCCGTTAATTATAATATCGGCGAACTCATGAATCTCATCGCGCCATGAGTTATCCTCAAAATAAGATACAACCTCTTCGTGCAGGCTCCCTGCCTCGGACTCATCTATCCGCCTTCCCATGGCAAGTTTCTCCTCGCCGTAACTTTTAGTACCTGAAAGAATACCGCGCAGCTCAATGTACCCTTGCGTAAGCGCTATATGCAAATTAAACTTATGTTGCCATTGCGTCGCGCTTGAGTGCAGCATAGCTACGCGGCCCTTGTCATCACGCATGATAGAATATGCGTTATCCTCCACATCATGGTTCCAGTGTTTGTTCGATATAAAACTTTTAACTTCCTTGAAATCTCCGCAAAAGAGCCGCATGAGATCCACCATATGAATGCCCTGATCAAGCAATATGCCTCCGCCTGCGTATTTTCTTTCTGCGCGCCAGGCGCCTGGGCCCGAAAAGTGGTGTATCTTGCTTTTACCGTATACTCCGCGCAGATTAACAATCTCACCCAGTTCTCCGGACATTACCATCTTTAGCGCATCACGCACGGAATAGTGGTAACGGTGATTGAATCCATACTTTAAGAACTGGCGGGGGTGCTTTTTTTCAACCTTTATCACTCTCTCTATATCAGCCACGTCCCGGCCCGGCGGCTTCTCACAGAATATATGCAATCCTTTTTCTAATCCGGCAATGGTCACGTCAGCGGCTAAATAATTGGGCAGGGATACAAATAGCACATCAAGCTCTTCCTCCAACAGCTCCTTGTAATTATTGAAGCATTTAATGCCATCCGGCGTAATATACGACTTGCCGAATTTCTGGTCGCAAACTGCCTGCGTATGCAGGCTTGGATGTTCATCGATAAATTGCCTGCGACGCTGGCCTACTACTCCATATCCTGCTATACCTACACGTAAGATCTTATTCTTATGCATTGCTTTTCACCTCAGCTTTTATCAATCGCTCCACTTTTTTTAAGTCTTGCGGTGTATCAACACCATAGGTATTAAATGCAACGGGTATCGTCTTAAGCTTATACCCGTGTTCTAATATCCTGAGCATATCGATTGATTCTATCCTTTCGAGCGGTGTTGGAGTAAGTTTATTGAACTTTATAAGAAAATCCCTCCTGAAGGCAATAAGGCCTATCTGTCTTTGCATTGGCACATCCTTAGCGCCTTTCTTCCGCGAAGGTATGGGCTCTCTTGAGAAATAAAGCGCAAAACCTCTTTTATCCACGACCACTTTGACCTGGTTGGGATCGTTCTGTTCTTGCTTGGATTTCAGCGGAGCTGTCAGATTAACCGCGTTAATACTCCTATCGTTTATCATGGGCCTTACGGCCTTATCAATCATCTCAGGTGACAGCATAGGCTCATCACCCTGTATCATGACAACTATTTCTATTTTTTTAATACTACTTTTTTCTATCTTGAGCACGGCCTCGGCAGCTCTGTCTGATGCCCTCTCGTGCGTATCCATAGTCATTACGACATTCATGTTGTTCTTTCTACAATAATCGCGTATCTCTTTATCCGGAGTAGCAATGTATACATCGCTTAATGTCTTGCAAAACCTGCTTCTTGAATAGACAAGTTCTATCATGGGCCTGCCGAGTATTTTGGCAAGCGGTTTGCCCGGGAACCTCGTTGACGCCATCCTGGCAGGTATTATACCTATGATTCTCATTACCTTATCCCCTCACAAAAAGACAGTTATACATATCCGCATTGCCAATATGATATATGGCTTTCTGCTTAAGCCCAAGTGACTCTATAAAATCGAACATATCTTTTCTCTTGTCATCTGCTTCTACCATTAAAGACTTGAAAGCCTTGGCTGAGATAGTTTTGGCTGCGCCTTTTAATATGTCAAATTCAGCACCATCAACATCAAGTTTAATATGGTTTGGGGGTTCTATGCCAAAATCGGCAACAAAATTATCTATACTGTAAGATAAGATTTTTTGCCTATACGCTTCTTTTTCTAAGCTCACGTCCAAACCATGCACGGAACTTCCTAAATCAATTGATGAATAAGCAAATTCCCCTATTTTGTTACGTTCCGATAACGCCATATTGACCGGCATAACATTCGAAGCCATATTTGTATATATGTTTTTAACCAGGGTACTGAATGTAAATACAGATGGCTCAAAGGCAAAAACTATCTTCGCATATTTCCCCATTATCAACGAATAGGCGCCTATATTGGCGCCTATGTCAAAAGCTGTATCGCTTTTATCAAAACTCTCTATCCATTTTACCGTATCCGGCTCTTTCTTACAGGCGTTCAACCTTATATTATCGTGCAGATATATGGGATATTTATCGTAATCCAGCCTGTGGATTATCCTTATCTTTTTTATCGCTTCCGACAAATAAGACTTAAGCCTATTTCTTATAGACTCTATTTTTAATTTCATGGTTATGAAAAATATTTCTTTTGATATGCCTTCTTTAATTTTTCAAACATGCGGTTACCCTCTTCGTCAAAGTTCTCTGCTATCTTAATCTTCGGCCATTCAGACTTAGGAAATCTTGCGTATAACGCGAATGTTCGCTGAAGCCCTTTCAGTTCCTTATAACCTATGGAATCCATCTTAAGCTCTGCCCCGTCTATAACCTGATGCACCTTGCTATTCTTATTCAGATACCCTTTCTCCATACAGTATTTATATATGGCTGTCCCTTTGTACGGCGCCATAATGTTGCAGTTCATCGTGCGCGGATTAATCTTCCGGTTAAATTCAATCGTCTCAAATATCAGCTCGCGTGTCTCGTCCGGAAACCCTATTATATTGTTTGCTGTATAAGGTATCTCATATTTCTCTACAAGCTTCAACGCCTTGAGTATCTGCTTATTTGTGTCTCTGCGGTTAAGGATCTTGTTTCTGAACTCCTCATTCCCGACCTCTATCCCGAATTGTAAGCTGTTGCAATTCATCTCTTTTAACAGCTCTATCTTCTCTTCTGTTATAGTCTCGGGGCGTGTTTGGCACCAAAAAGGTATCGCGATCTCTTTATATCTTTTCGCAAATTCCTTCAACTCTTCTATCGGTTTCGCAAGAAAGCTCTCGGAGTTAAAATTTACATAATCAGGCCTATATTTTCTTACAAGATGCTTCATCTCTGCCATTATACGGTCAACATTCTTCCGCCTGTAATATAAACCACAGTTATTCTTACGATACAACTCCTTTAACACGGGGGCACAGCAAAAAGTGCAGGTATATGGACACCCTCGGTCCAACTCCACGTGTATCATAATATATACTTTGCCGAACATCGGCCTATAGAGCCGGCCTTTACCGAATACATCATAGTCTATAAATGGGAGTTTGTTTATATCTAAAAGGGGCCTCAAAGGATTTTTAATAACCTTGCCGTTCTTTTTTACCCATAAATTTTTTATATCTGAATAGTCTTTACATTTTGACATCTTTCCGCAGAGTTCGACCAAGGGCTCTTCGCCTTCCCCGAGGCAGACCATGTCTATGTTCTTATCTGCAATAACCTCATCCGGCGAGAGGCTTACAAATACGCCTCCGGCCACCACTGGGATATCAAAATCCTTGATGCTGTCCAGTAGAGACAGCGACAACTCATGGGTGTCCTCAACAATCGTAATAGCTATAAGATCCGGCTTAAAATCAGAGACCTTTTTAACAAGATCATCGTAGACGTCTTCTTTTTTTATCTCAATGCCCTGGTCTTTATAGCTGAAGGGTTTGACCATCAGAAGGTCCACCTTCCTCTGCTCGAAACTTATATCTTCGGTTTTATAATAAGTGGTATCAAATACATCCACCGTAAAACCTTTCGATTTAAGGCTGGAGGAGAGCGATGATATACTAAGAGGCACAAGCGTTGCCATCATTGTATTTGGATATATAAATAGCACCTTAAAATCTCCCTTCTTCATTATCTCCTTCTCCTTATTTTGGAAAGCTTCTCTATAACGGCTCCTCCCAGAAAAAGCGCATCGAGACTGAATGCGATAAAATTATATCCTTCTTTAATCCTTCTGTCGACATCTACGTGGTCAGGCTGGATAACATGTATGCCGCGGACCTTATTTGCGTCTTTAGATATGGCCCTTATTTTATCCAGTGCCTTTTTGACATCCGGATGGCTGAACTCACCGGGCCTTCCTAAAGAGGCAGAAAGGTCATACGGGCCCACGAAGAAGCCGTCAACTCCGTCGACCTCTAAAATCTCCCCGAGGTTATTTACGGCGTCTATGTGCTCTATTTGAACTATGACCACAGAGTTTTTCGCCTGCCATCTCTTGTATCCTTCGAAGTTCAGGCCGTATCTTTGGGCCCGGCCAAGCCCCACCCCTCTTATGCCCCTAGGAGGATACTTGACGGCGTTCACGGCGTGGAGCGCATCCTGGGCGCTATTGACCATGGGCACTATCACTCCGTGCGAGCCCGCATCCATAACCCTCTTAATAATGTTGGCGTTGTTTTCAGAAACCCGGACCAGTGGCACGCAACCGCTCAGCTCTATTATTCTAACTAGATTCTGCGCCCGCTCCATTTCAATAGCGCTATGCTCCATATCTATGGCAAGCCAGTCAAAGCCGGCCTTTGCCATGATCTCCGTCCCAGCATAGTCGCCCAGAGTAATCCATGATCCAAGCGTCATGCTGCCTTTCCCAAGCTTCCTCTTTAAATTCATACATGCCCCTTTCTTAATTTATTAAACTCGCTCAAAATATCGTTTGACATATTTTCCACCACAGTATCAAGCCCGTTTCCGCCGGCTACCCATTTACTGCAAAATCCCTCAATATCCGGATGCATGCTTCCTGCCGCATTCTTCCCCTTCAAAAAAGCCAAGAGGTCATCGTAATTATTGAAGTAATTGAAGCCCTCCTTGAATATGTTTACAAGAGAGGTGGATTGGCAAAAATCACCTCTGTCATATACGGCTATCTTTTTATGACCTTCCGGCAGAAAATCAAAGAACGCGGCCGTAGCCACTGATATTATAAAATCCACGTGCTCTAAATAGCATACCAGCGGATCGTCTTCTAAAATAAAAAAATCATTAAAACCGCTATCCTTCATAACAAGTCTTATCTTATCTTCATAGCGGTATCTGGGATGGGGCTTGATAAGCAGCGCCGTATTGCCTAATGTTTTCGCCGCCCTTGCAATATCTGCGATATTCCTGTATTTTTCAGAATCCCCCCCGATGCACTCAAGGTTTGGACAGATGTACAATATCTTTGTCTTAGATTTTATGCCCATGCGCTCTATGTTCTTTTTGACATCTTCCGAGAAAACTCTTTTAATGCTTTCCTTCCAGTTTGTATCAAAGCGCGGATCTCCAAATACAAGTATAGGGGCGTCTCTTTCGATGTGCTCAGCGTAGTATTTCTGCTTCTCATGTTCATGTGGGACATAATACCTGTCAAAATCTATGTACTTTCGCGCAAGTTTAAGCGGATGATTGGGCATGCCGTTAAAGATATCAAAACTCTTGATACCCAGTTGATCTGATACCTTTTTTATATAATAACTGCCGTAGGGATACGCGCAATATTCTACTAATGAAATATTATCAAAAAATCCGATCGTGGGCATCAATTCGCGGAGCATCCTCTCTATAAGATTTTCATTAATACGCAATTGTAGTAATTTTGAGCGAAGCCCTATGAGCTTATTATAAAAAAATCTGCATCTGGTCGTGTATTTGAAAATATTAACAAAAAAGGTTATTGTCCTCAATGATAGATCGCCTTTAAGAAAACGGGAATAATCCATGACATCGAGGCCATATGCCTGAATGGTCTTAATCTGCATCCTGGAGAGCCCGTCTTTAAAATCATAATTTTGATAGAACAAAAGCGGCTTCAGGCCCTTATCTTTTAAACTAACCATGAGCGGAAGATACCTCTCGATTCCGTTGCTTACATGGCCCCAAAAAACCATATCATATCGCGATCTATTTTTCATCAGATCTCTTTTTATATATGTTAAGCACATGGTGTATCACGTTCGTCTTCCTGTTAATATATACAAGAAGCGGCAGCATCGCGCCTATGAATAAAACGCTTTTTATAATAACTTCGGCATACGCGCTATATACTTTAACATAAAATTCGAGTAAAAAGATTATTGCAAGCGAATATATAAAAGGAGCGATTATTTCTAGGATAAACAGTGTGATCGCTTTTAATTTCATGAAATAGCGCAAGGAAAAGATCTGCAGGAGCAAAAAGTAAATTAAAGACGATACGGAAGTTACCCATGCTACCCCATATATGCCAAAACCTTTTTTGATCAGGATGTAATCACCAACAGTGCTCAGGACTATGCATATCGCCATAGTAATAACGATCTTTCTATACTGCTTTATCACCACCAGAAAATGCGCTGCCTGCGGCGAACAGGAG
>MHFG01000029.1 GCA_001804065.1 Omnitrophica bacterium RIFCSPHIGHO2_02_FULL_46_20 | reverse complement strand
AAAATACCTGATCGAGTTTCAGGGTAGTCCTCATCGCGTTGGAGACCTCGTATAGCATCGAGAACTCCCACTCCATCCTCTCGAGTTCGTAATGTAGCTGCTTTTCCTTATCGATCATTATTTTTTAGCCCGCCCTTCGTATTTTATACCTAGTTGAGCAGTGTGCATAATTTTACCGTCATTGCGAGCGAACCCTTCGACTTCGCTCAGGGTAAACTTCGGGAGCGAAGCCTGCCTGCCGGCAGGCAGGCAATCTAAAAAGAGATTGCTTCGTCGCCTTCGGCTCCTCGCAATGACACTGTATGAATTACGCACACCCCTCATATATAGTTAAGAATAGCATACTTGAGGAATGATGTCAATTCGAAGAGGCGAAGGGCGAAGAAAATCGTTGACAAGGATGAAAGTTTTGCTATAATAGGCCTATCTTCGGGGTGAGGTGCGATTCCTCGTTCGGCGGTAAATTCAGCCCTTTCTTCAACTCGTATGCGATGGATGAGAAAGAGCTGGATAAAGCCCGCGAGCCCCGTACCAGTCGTCCTGTTTCGCAGGACTCCGGTACATGGCAGAACTTGTGAAATTCAAGTGCCGACCGTATAGACGGGATGGAAGAAGATAAAATAGTCATAAGCTTTAAGCTATGAGTAATTTGGAACCCCGAAGTTAATCTTCGGGGTTTTTTTTGAGTATAATATGCGATTGTTATTATGAAGCTAAACACAATTCCGGAAGTTTTAGAAGATTTAAAGAAGGGCAAGCAGATCATCGTCATAGACGATGAAGACCGCGAAAACGAGGGCGACCTCATTATGGCAGGAGCCATAGCGAAGCCATCAGGTATAAATTTTATGGCTACTCACGGACGCGGACTTATCTGTGTGCCAATGGAGGGTTCACGTTTGGACAAACTGGATCTTCATCCTATGGCTGCAAATATTCGCGACCCCTACAGGACGAGCTGGGCTATATCCTGCGATGCTAAATACGGGATTACTACCGGAATATCCGCTCATGACAGGGCGCGTACTATCAGGGTTCTTTCAGACCCAGCCGCTAAGGGCGCAGACCTTGTAAGGCCGGGCCATGTATTTCCATTACGCGCTAACGAAGGCGGAGTATTGGTCAGGGCAGGACATACAGAGGCCTGCGTAGACCTTTTAAAATTAGCGAACCTATATTCTGTCGGCGTCATATGCGAGATCATGAAAGACGACGGTACTATGGCAAGGCTTGACGACCTCATCAAATTTTCCAAAAAATTCAACTTAAAGATATGCTCAATCGCAAACCTTATAGAATACAGAAGAAGATCCGAAAAGCTGATAAAAAGAATAACCGAAACTAATATCCCGACAGATTTTGGCAGCTTCAAAGTATACGTATACGAATCCGTTGTGGATAAGTATCATCACCTCGCGCTCGTTAGGGGGAAGCCGTCAAAGAAAGGCGCGCTCGTAAGGGTCCATTCCGAATGCCTTACAGGCGATGTTTTCGGTTCGAAACGGTGCGATTGCGGGGAGCAGCTGCGCCTTGCGATGAAAAGGATAGATAAAAATAACAGCGGCGTTATTCTTTATATGAGACAGGAAGGGCGGGGAATAGGGCTGGTAAATAAATTAAAAGCATATCAATTACAGGACAAAGGGCTGGATACGGTCGAGGCAAATGAGGCGTTAGGATTTAAACCGGATCTGCGCGATTATGGAATAGGCGCCCAGATACTCGCCGATCTCGGATTAAAAAAGATACGGCTGTTGACGAATAACCCGAAGAAGATAGTCGGGCTCGAAGGATATGGCTTAGAGGTCGTGGAAAGGGTTCCTTTGATAGTGCGGCCTTCGAAAAGCAATAAGAGGTATTTAAGGACGAAAAAAGAGAAGTTGGGGCATGAGATTAGCTGAATTAAGATAAGGAGGGTGACAAAATGGCAAACTTGATAAAGGCCGATCTGATTGCAAAAGGCAAGAAGTTCGCGATAGTGATTTCGCGTTTCAACGAATTCATATCGTCAAATCTTCTCGAAGGCTGCATCGATACGCTTACAAGGCATGGTGTCGGGGACAGCGCTATTGATGCGGTATGGGTACCGGGCGCATTCGAGATACCGGTGATTGCGCTAAAGTTAGCGAAGTCTAAAAAATACGACGCTGTAATATGCCTCGGCACGGTGATCAGGGGTTCTACGCCGCATTTTGAGTTTATCGCGAGCGAAGCGGCAAAAGGCGTCGCTAAGATATCGCTGGATACGGCGGTACCTTGCATATTCGGCGTTATAACGGCCGATACACTTGAGCAGGCTATCGAGAGAGCAGGGACTAAGGACGGCAACAAAGGCCGCGACGCGGCGCTCTCAGCTATCGAGATGGCGAATCTGGCAGGTAAAATATAATTTTTTCGCTTCAGCGGATAGGCGGTTACTTTGGTGGCCGCCAAAGTTCCGCCATAGAGGGAAACGAAAAAATCTCAAGAGGGTATGCTATGAGAAAACGGACGAAGGCGAGGGAATACGCGCTGCAGATACTATATGCTATAGATATCACGAAGGATGAGCCGAAAATCTGCATCGAGCGTTTCTGGAAAGACGGCGATGAGACGGCTCTGGAAGTAAAGAAGTTCGCGAATGCGCTCGTACTCGGCGTCTCAGACAAAAAGGATGGGATAGATAAGATGATCTCGGAATACGCCACAAATTGGCAGCTTGAGCGCATGGCGGTTATCGATAGAAATGTCCTTAGATTCGCGACATATGAGCTCCTGTTCATGAAGGATATTCCTCCCAAGGTGTCGATAAACGAGGCTATAGATATAGCGAAGAAGTTCGGGACAATCGATTCCGGTAAATTCGTTAATGGCATACTTGACAAGATAAATAAGACCGAATGTAAAAAGGCCAAATGAAGTACGCTGACCTGCACGTCCACACCTTCTATTCTGACTCTACATTTTCGCCCGAAGAAGTCATCTCTTGCGCAAAAGAGATGAATTTAGCCGCGATAGCAATCTGTGATCACGATTCGATAGACGGTATAGAGCCTTGTCAGAAGCTTGGGCTTGAAGCGGGCATAGAAGTTATACCAGCCATTGAAATGACGGCAGAAAGGATTGATGCGGAAGTACATCTCCTGGGTTATTTTGTAGAGTCCGAAGAGGCGTGGTTCCGCGAGAAACTCAAAGAGATCCAGCGCTCCAGAATAGACCGGATATATAAGATGGTCGATAAATTAAAAGAATTCGATATTGATGTTGACCCTGAAGCGGTATTAAAAAAAGCCGGTAAAGGGACTGTCGGGAGGCTCCACATGGCCCAGGTAATTCTAGATACCGGAAAGGCGCGGAATATGAAACAGGTATTTGACAAGTATATAGGTTTCGCAAAACCATGTTATGTCGCTTATACGAAATTCTCGCCCAAAGAGGCGATCGAGACTATACTGAAGGCCGGAGGCGTGCCGGTGCTGGCGCACCCTAACCTCATGGGCCGCGACGAATATATAGAAGAATTCATAAATTATGGGTTGAGAGGCTTGGAGGTTTATCATACAGACCACAAGCCGCATGTTTCAAGGCGTTATGAGCTCCTCGCAAAAGATCATGACCTGATAATGACCGGCGGGTCTGATTGCCATGGAATGGGCAAGGGGAGGATTTTGATGGGCGGGGTGCGCGTTCCTTACGACGTTGTTGAGAAGCTTAAAGAAGAAGCCAAGATAATAAAAAAGAATAGATGAACAAAATTAGCCACAAATATATGCGTTTAGCGATAGAGCTGGCAAAGAAGGCGCTTGGTAAGACCAGCCCTAACCCGGCGGTAGGCGCTGTGATCGTTAAAAACAATAAGGTAGTAGGGAAAGGCTATCACAAGAAAGCCGGTTTGCCTCATGCCGAAATAAATGCCTTACGTGAAGCGGGTCAAAAAGCAAGGGGCGCAACGCTTTATGTTACGCTCTCTCCTTGCGGCCATTATGGACGGACACCGCCCTGCACAGACGCTATAATAAAGAGCGGAATAAAAAAAGTTATTATCGCGATGAAAGATCCGAACCCGGTCAATAACGGCAATGGCATCAAAAGATTAAGAAGAAACGGAATCAAAGTAGAGGCGGGCGTCCTATTCAAGGAAGCCGAAGCGATAAATAAGCCGTATATAAAATTTATAACCAAAGGCCTGCCTTATATAACCGTTAAAGTCGCTCAAAGCCTGGACGGCAAGATCGCGACAAAGACAGGCGATTCAAAATGGATATCGTCCGAAGATTCCAGGCGCTTTGTGCATGAACTTCGCGGCAAGGTGGACGCCGTAATGGTCGGCGCCAACACTGTCTTGAAGGATGATCCTCTGCTTTTAAGCAATGTTTCGCGCAAACAACCGGTAAGAATAATCGTCGGCGGCAAGTCAGGGGTGCCTCGAGATGCAAAAATATTTTCCAGCTTGGATAGATCGCCGGTAATAGTTGTGAAATCATTGTCCGAAGCGCTGGCTCTAAAGAATATGACGCATATTCTTGTAGAGGGTGGAGGCGGATTAATAGCAAGCCTTGTGGAAAAAGGCCTCGTAGACAGATTTCTCATATTTATCGCGCCCAAGATAATAGGCGGCAACGCCGCGAAGACCGCGGTCGAAGGCGCCGGTATAAGTCATATAAAGGACGCGTCAAATTTTAAAATAAAATCCATAAGAAGATTTAAAAAAGATATTTTGATCGAGGCGGAAAAAGAATAATGTTTACCGGAATAATCAAAGAATTGGGCCGTGTTCGTAATATATCCGGCCTGGGTAAATTGTATAGGTTGCAAGTAGCGGCCAAGGATATTATCGACAGAGCTGTAATCGGCGACAGCATAGCCCTTAATGGCGTGTGTCTTACCTTGACGGAAAAGAACGGAAACGCGCTTTCTTTCGATGTGATGGGCGAGACGATGAAATGGACGAATCTTTCTAAGCTAAAATACGGGGATCAGGTAAACTTGGAAGACTCCTTAAAGGTCGGAGGCTCTTTAGGCGGACATTTCGTTTCCGGCCATATAGATTGTGTCGGCAGGATAAAGGATATAACCCGCGCCTCGGATGATGTATCGATAGAAGTTATCTTTCCGGAAAGGTATGGCGGTTTAGTCGTAGACAAAGGATCTATAGCGCTGGACGGCGTTAGTTTGACTATCGGTAAAGCGGGAAAGAACAGCGTTGTAGTCTATATCATACCGCATACTTTGAAGGCGACAGCGCTCGGGTTCAAAAAAACCGGTGACGATGTGAATATAGAGTTCGATATCATCGGTAAATATGTAGCTAAGCTCTCCCGCATTGCCTGTTAATTTTAATTAGCAATTTCTTATCTTATGATGTATACTTGATTTTGTCATGTGGCTTAAATAAAACGAGGAGGTTTAAATGGTAAAGAAGCTTTCCATATGCATGGTCATATCATTATTTAGCCTAACTTTAGCAACTCCCGCCTTTTGCTATGACCCCGTGACAAAACTTGGGCGCGGCTTATGCAACATATTGACCAGCCCATTGGAGCTGCCTGCGCAGAGCTCAAAGGCCAATAATTCAGACGGGCCGTTTGCCGGAGCTACGGTAGGTGTCCTAAAGGGCTTGCAAATGACAGTTACACGGGCGGTTGTCGGAGTCTACGAAGTGGCGACATTCATGCTGCCTTCCCAGAAGAATTCCGAACCGATCCTAAAAGACCCAGAATATTTCTTCGAAACCAGTAACTTCTAACCCGCTAAATCAACATATATTCAAATGGGGCGCGTTTAAATGCCTATTTATTTTTATTTGTCCGCCAAATTGTCTTATGCTACAATATTATGTTAACCCAGCTCATTCTTAAGGTAGTACACTATTTGAAGAATAGGCTGGGTTAACTTGCGGCTGATCGGGGCGTAGCCCCGCCCTTTTAACAAATTATATAGTTGTCTTGCTAATTATAGATGATAACAAACCGACGTCTACTTATATTGCTAAAACCATTTACGTAAAAAGAGCGGGGCGTAGCGCAGTTGGCTAGCGCGCTTGGTTCGGGACCAAGAGGTCGACAGTTCAAATCTGTCCGCCCCGACCAATCTTTTTTTGTTTTATGCGCATGATTATGGATAAACGCCTTCACGCATATTATTCAGGTTCTGTTCAGGGCGTGGGGTTTCGCTTTACAGCGGAACGCGCGGCTTCATCGCTCGGCCTTACGGGCTGGGTGAAGAATTTAAGAGACGAACGCGTAGAAATATTATGTGAAGGCAAAGAGGCCGCGCTAAAGGAATTTTTAGAAAAGCTGAATAATATCTTTAAAGAATATATCCGCGATTACGACATCGAATGGAGCGAGGCAACGGGTGAATTTGGCGAATTTGACATAAGGTTCTGATTTCGAGGAGCGAAGCGACGAGGTAACTTGTTATGCGGTATGCTATCCTTTCCGATATTCACGGCAACCTTGAGGCATTTAAGGCCGTATTGGACGCGCTTTCGGAAGAAAGGATCGGCGCATTTTTGAGCGTAGGAGATGTTATAGGATATGGCGCAGATCCAAAAGAGTGTATAAAGCTTTTACGTTCGCTGGAGCCGGAAGTCCTTATTGCCGGCAATCACGAGTGGGGAGTCCTGGGCCTTAAAGAACCGGAATATTTTAACGAACTGGCGCAGTACGCTGTTCTTTGGACAAGAAATGTTTTGGATAAAGACGACATCGAATACCTGAACTCTTTTTCTCTTGTATATGAAGACGGGAATATTACGCTTGTGCACGGGACTCTGAATATGCCTGAGGAGTTTTACTATATCTTTGATATCGATGACGCGGATGTTACTATAAGCAAGATGCGGAATCCGCTATGTTTTGTGGGCCATTCTCATGTTCCGGGTATCTTCGTATCCAACCACAACAAAGTCGAGAGCCTGGAAGCGAGTAAGATACATATAGATTACGAAAGGAAATACGTGATAAATGCGGGCAGCGTGGGTCAGCCGCGCGACGGCGACCCGAGGGCCTCTTATGCCATCTATGACAATGAAGAGGCGGCATTAGAGATAAAGAGGGTTGAATACGACGTAAAGAAGACGCAGAATAAGATTTTACAAGCCGGCCTTCCGTCCCGCCTCGCGTACAGATTATCCGAAGGAAGATAATGGGAAAGAGTGACATTAAAAAAAAGATAGAAAAATGCAGGGAGATTATAAGGCATCACGATCATCTTTATTATGTCTTGAGCAAGCCCAAGATCTCCGACCAGGAATACGACAGGCTTTATAAAAAGTTAAAAGATATGGAAGACGCCCGCCCGGAATTAATCACGCCTGATTCTCCCACACAACGGGTTGGCGGAAAACCCGTAGAAGGATTTCCCGTTGTAAGACATATAGTCCCGATGATGAGCATGGACAATACTTATTCAGCCGATGAGCTGAAGGAATTTGATGAGCGTATCAGGAAAAACCTGAAGGGTGAAAAGTACGAATATGTTGTAGAGTTGAAATTTGACGGTGTAAGCGTATCACTGCTCTATGACAACGGCATCTGGGTGAGAGGCGCGACAAGGGGAGATGGCGCCGAAGGCGATGATGTATCAAATAATCTAAAGACGATACGCTCAATACCGCTTACATTCAAGGAAAAGAGAAAGAAAGTCCCGAAAAGGATCGAGGTCCGCGGCGAAGTATACATGACCAAAATCGGCCTTGAGGAGATAAACCGCGAAAAGGAAAAGATGGGTGAAGGGTTGTTCGCTAATCCGAGAAATGCGGCAGCGGGTTCGCTGAAGCTTC
>MHFG01000028.1 GCA_001804065.1 Omnitrophica bacterium RIFCSPHIGHO2_02_FULL_46_20 | reverse complement strand
TACGGCGGATAGCATGATGGCTATCAAAAGAACGGATATCGTCAGCTCTAATAAGGTAAGCCCTTTAGATGTCCGAGACATATGTCACCATGTTTGCGCTCGTCTCGGCCGATTTCGCGAACCAGTAGACAGTAACGCTTATTTGTTTAAGCCCTGTCTGGGGAGTGGTCACATCGACCTGCCGCTCAAAGGCAGAGAACCCTGACACTGCTGCTTTAACCTCAGAGGCTATAGCAGGGTATGCGGCGTTTCTTAATTCCTCTATCTTCTCTTGGGCGAGGTTCGCGGCTATTATCGTATCTTCGTTCTGGCCTCCGACAAACAGGCCTGTATTCACGACCTGTAGAAGCATGGCAAACCCTGTGCCAAGAAGGAGGATGGTCAGCATAATTTCCAGCAGGCTGAATCCTCTTTTTCCTTTTCTGCTCTTTAAAAGCGGTAAATTACGGTTGTGTATCAACAGGAGAGCCGTTTGTTGCATAGATACAGCTTGAACCGTTAGTTTCGGTAACAGCGCCGGCGGCGTCTATTGCCGCTGTCCCGTTTAAGCTTGGCCCCGCGGAGTAAACTACAAACCAAGCCCCGTTCTTAGCGTAGCCATAAGCGGCGCCGCCAAACGGATCCGTTGGAAGAGTGGATGGGGCTATCTGCGGAACAGCCGTGGTAAGATTACTGAGCGCGGCGGGAAGCGTATTATTATTATGTATATAGTAACTTTCGACCGCTGTCTGGAGCATCCTTAACTCGCCCTTCGCCTTCGCGATGTTGCCTTCATCCTGCATGCCTTTGAACCTCGGTAATGATATGCCAACCAGAATAGCTATTACCGCTACAACTATTAATAATTCTAAAATCGTAAAACCTTTTCTTGAAAACATCCTAATACTCCTCCTTGTTGGATTTTAATGTCTTAAGGTTTTCACCATGTCAAATATCGGCATCAACATAGACGCCATGATAATACCTACCATACAGCCCATTATCACCAAAAATATCGGTTCGATTATGGTGGTTAATTTTTTTATCGTATAATTTATGGTCATATCGTAAAAATCAGCTATTTTATTCAGCATGCCGTCGAGATTCCCTGACTCCTCCCCTACTGAAACCATCTGGACGACGTCCGGAGGAAATTCGCCGCTTATCTTCAGGGGCTGGGCAAGCTTCTCGCCCCTTTCTACATATTTGCGGACATCAGCGATTGTGCGGCCAAAGACCTCGTTACCGGCTACTTCTTCAGTTATATCAAGCGATTCGAGGATCGGAACGCCGCTTCCCAAAAGCGTCGAGAGCGTCCTCATAATCCTTGAGATGGCTACTTTACGGTACAAAGACCCGGCGATCGGGATGCGCAGCTTAAGCGTGTCCAATAGAAACATTCCCCCCGGAGTCTGTGAGTAAAATTTTATCATGATGAACAGCGCGATTGAAAAGACAAGGATCCAATGCCAGAAATTTTTGACGGCGATGCCCGCGTTGTATACTATAAACGTAGGCACCGGAAGTTTTACTCCGGCTTTTATATAAATCTGCGCGAACTGCGGTATGACAAAAGTCACTATAAAAAGCATGACGGCTATGCCGAAAGACAGGAGTATCACAGGATAGAAAAGAGCCTCCTTCGCCTTTTGCTTTACCTCCTCATGGCGCTCAAAGAACACGGCATACCTCATCAAAACACCGTCCAGCTTTCCGCTCGCCTCTCCGGCCTTCACCATATTTACGAAGAGCCGGGGGAATATTTTGTTGTATACCGCAAGCGCCTGCGAAAGCGCGCTCCCGCCCTCGATCTGCCTTGTAACGTTACTGATAATGTCTCGTAAGGATTTGTTCTCAATCTGATTGGCCAATGTCGACAGGCTCGCCAATATCGGTATACCGGCGTTTATCATGTTCGAAAACTGAATATAAAACATCAACATATCTTCGGATTTTACGCGTTTAAATCTCTCGAATATCGAACCTGCGCGAATGCCGGGCCTTGCTTCTAAAACCTTGGTAGCCATATAGCCCATCGAATTTAGCTTGTCTATCAACTCTGTCCTGGCGCGCGCTTCCATGGCTCCGCTAACAGCTCTTCCGGTTGAGTCGCGGGCCTTATATATATATATGGGCATAGAATTTACCTCTAAATTAAACCAACAACGCACATTAACGTATGGTTGGTTTAATTTATCCTGAGCCTGCCGAAGGATTACCCTTCGACTTCGCTCAGGGTAAATGCGACCGATATGTTAATCTCTATTATTTATTGGTCGCATTTAATCTTCCGTAACTCTCAGGACCTCTTCGACCGTCGTAACGCCCTGTTTTATCTTTTGTATCCCATCGTCTTTCAAAGTAATCATGCCGCCAGCCAACGCCAGTTTTCTAATGTTGCCCGAAGAGAATTTGGCTATAATAGCATTGCGTATCTTGTCGTCGGGAATCATAAACTCATATATGCCCGCGCGGCCCTTATAGCCGGTGTTTAGGCATTTCGGACAACCTTTGCCCCGATAGAATAATATTTTTCGCCGTTCGCCTGTGAGCCCCATGTCTTTCAACTCTTCCTGCGTCGGCTCATATTTTTCCTTACATTCAGAGCAGACCATCCTTACCAGCCTCTGCGCCAGTATGCCTATAACAGATGACGACACGAGAAATGGCTCTACGCCCATATCGATCATCCTTGTCACCGCGCCGGGGGCGTCATTTGTATGCAGGGTAGAAAAAACAAGGTGCCCTGTCAGGGCGGCCTGTATCGCAATCTCGGCTGTTTCATAGTCTCTCATTTCACCGATCATTATTACATTAGGATCCTGCCTTAGTATAGACCTCAACCCGTTTGCGAACGTAAGTTCAACTTTAGGATTAATCTGTATCTGCCTTACGCCGGGCAGATTATATTCCACAGGGTCTTCTACAGTTATTATATTCTTCTCGATAGTATTTATCTTATTCAGGGACGCGTAGAGCGTCGTAGTCTTTCCGCTCCCCGTAGGCCCTGTCACTAATATAATCCCGTGCGGCCGATTGATGAGTTTATCAAATTTACTTAACACCTCTTTCGAGAACCCTAATTCCTCTAACCCTAAGACCGCGCTGGAGGCGTCCAACAAACGCAATACCGTATTCTCTCCATATATCGTAGGCACACACGATACCCTGGCGTCTATATGCCGGCCCTCCATTTTGATAGTAAATCTTCCATCCTGCGGAATACGCCTTTCGGCGATATCGAGTCCTGACATTATTTTTATCCTGGAAATTATGGCTGACTGCAAATGCTTGGGCAAAGAGCTCACTTCGCGCAGCATGCCATCGACCCTGAACCTCGTCTTCAACTCATTTTCTTCCGGTTCTATATGTATATCGCTTGCCCTTTCTTTTATCGCTTTCGTTATAATCATGTTCACGAGTCTTATGACAACGGGCTCCTCGACGACATCCTTAAGCTTCTTTACGTCCATTTCTTTCCAGGCGCTTACGCCGAGTTTTTCGTTGTCGATGGATTTTATGAGATCCTCCATGCTTCCCTTAGCTCCGTAATATTCATCAAGGGCCTTCCTTATCTCGTTTTCCGTAGCTATAGCGGGCTCTATGATAAGATTGGTCTTTGCCCTGATCTCGTCCAACGCGAAGATGTTCCAAGGATCCGCCATGGCGCATGTAACGCGGTTTCCGATCTTAAGAACCGGTATAAGCTCGTGTTTTCTTGCGAGGGATTCCGGTATAAGCTCTATGATCTTCGGGTCTATCAGATAGTTGCTTAGTTCCAGGCGGGGGATGCCTAATTTCTTGCTTAGAAACATCATTAGATCGTCTTCGGCAACGTAACTGAGCTTGACTATCGCTTTACTGAGGCGCTGGCCCGAGCGGGCCTCCTCTTCCTGCGCTTTCTTAAGTTGTTCGCTGGTTATTATACCTTCTGCCACCAAGCTCTCGCCCAGCGACTTCTTTACTTGCGCCATCTCTTATTCCTTGCAATAGTTCATAGTTCAGCGTTATAAGAAGCTCGACGAGACTCGTCATTGCGAGCGAGCCTTTAGGCGAGCGAAGCCTGCCTGCCGGCAGGCAGGCAATCTAAAAAAAGAGATTGCTTCGTCCTGCTTCGCTTTGCTCGCAGTCCTCGCAATGACGAAAAATACGAGTTACGACACAGTCTCTGGACTATTACTATTTCTTTAACAGCTCCTTGATTTTCTCCATCAGCGCCGTTGGCTCGAACGGTTTGATGATATACGCGTCCGCGCCGAGCTCCACCCCTAACCTTCTTTCGGAGTCCTGCGCTCGCGCCGTAAATATACATATGGGGATATCCGCGTAATTCTTATCTTTCTTGAGCGTCTCCAAGACCTCGTAGCCGTCTATCCTCGGAAGCATCAGGTCCAATAGAATCAGGTCGGGCTTTTCTTTCCTAGCCCAATACAGTCCGTCCTCGCCGTTATAGGCCGTGATTATCTTATAGCCATGGGCCTCCAGCCGCATCTTCACCATCTCGACCAACTCGACCTCATCTTCCACTATTAATATTGTTTTAGGTTTTCCCATTCTTACTTCCTATGGTATCTGCCGGACATATCCAAGGCCGCTGTTATATTATCGATCTCCTTTGAGAGGTCATTGGTCTTAACGATAAAACCTGAGGCGCCGAATTTATTCGCCATTTTGAATCTTTCCTCAGTAGAGAACGCCGTGATTATGTATATCGGAAGTTTCTCGTCAACCTTTCTTATCATCCTTAAAAGCTTCAACCCGTCTATTCCCGGCATCAATATATCAAGAAGGACGGCGTCCGGCTTATCTTCTTTAACCTTCTTAAACGCGTCATTACCGTTAGAAGCCGTAATAACCTCATAATCATTCTCTTCTAATCTTATGGTGATGACCCCTAAAAAATCAGGCTCATCGTCTACCACGAGTATTTTTTTCTTTTCCACAAAGTCTCCTTATGCCTTTTTAGAAGAGTATAAAGCGTTTTTTGCTTTCAATACCAGATTCATCTCGTCGGCAGCGTCGTCCGGATAAGCGGCGCATCCGAACCACAGCTTTATAATGCCGGACATCTCATTATCCGATAAATATTTCCGCATAATTTCCTCTATCCTGCTCTTGACCTTTAAAGAATTTTGCTTGCTGCAGTCTTTTAAAATGACCAAGATATCTCCGTCATTTCTAATTATATCGTCTCCAACGTGGTTAAGATTATTTTTAACGAGTCTGACAGCTTCAGATAGAATGTCATGCATCTTCCGAGCCGGCACCTCTCCTCCCGCCGCTTTAGACGTCTCGGAAGCGATCATAACGATAGACATCTTTAAACCATTTTGCGCGGCATTCTCTATCGCGTCTTTCACAGACTTATCAAACAGCTCCTCGGATGTATATTTGTGAAGTTTGAAGGTAAATTTTGTTCCTTTCCCAAGTTCGCTCTCTACCGACATAGACCCATTATGCATATCTATGATATTCTTGGCTATGGAAAGGCCTAGGCCGGTTCCTTTCTCGCCGGCGCCCGCGACTCTTCCGAACTGTTGGAACTTATCAAATACCTTGGGCAGGTTCTCCTTTGAAATACCTACCCCCGTATCGGCGACAGAACATTCGATAAAGTCCTTCTTATTCTTGCATGATATTTCTATATAGCCTTTGTCGGTAAATTTGATCGCGTTATCCAGAAGATTTGTCACTACTTGGGTTATCCTGTCCGCGTCGGCATATACTTTTTCGGTATCCTTGTCAATATCCAATCTTAATTCTAATCCTTTTTGCTTTATTGTATTTTCGAAAACAGACGCGGCATGACTTATCGTATCTGAGATACTGACAAATACTTTTTTTAGTTCGACCTTGCCTGCTTCGATCTTGGATATATCAAGCAAACTATTTATGATGCGCGCGAGTCTATCTATGTTATGCAGGGAAACATCGAGTATCTTGAGCTGTTTTTCATTTATCTCGCCCGGTATCTTATCCAGAATAAGGCTTATCCCTTCCTTGATTATCGCAAGCGGAGTCCGAAGCTCATGCGATACGGTGGCTATAAAGCCGGATTTCAACTGATCGAGCTTTGTCAGTTCTTTATTAGTTTTCTCAAGCTTTTCCTTCGCTTCCTGCAAGTCTTTTTCTATTCTCTTGCGCTCCGTAATATCTCTTGCGACATGCACCGCCGCGACTAATTTGCCTTTATCGTCAAAGATGGGCGAAGTGGAAATCAGAAGAAAAAGCCCTGTCTCGGAAACCTCTACTTCTTCGGTGTGCGGCCTTGAGTCCAGCTTGGTATCTTTCAACAGGCAGCTATGTAAGGGCTTATTGAATTTATTTATCGCCGCATAACATTTTTTACCTACAACATCTTCAGGCCCTGCCCCAAGCATCTCGAAGAAGGCCTTATTCCCCTTAAGGACGACTTGGTCTGTGGTTATGATAAATATCGCGTCAGAGACCGCGTTAAAAGTTCTTTCCCATTCTTCATTCGCCTTGCGCAAATCATCTTCTACCTTAACGCGCTTGGCCTCTATCTCATATCGGATGCGGTAAAATTTTGTAACCTGCTGGTTCCAGACCAACGCGATGAAAACTATTGAGAAGGCCATTAAGAAAAAAGCCATGCAGGAAACACGGAAAACCTCAAGCTTGACAGGCGAATAAGCCTCTTTCTCGTCGATCTTGGCTATTAGATACCAGGAGGTCTTGGGAATTCTTTGAACCACGGATAAAACCTTTGCCCCGCGGTAGTCTATCCCCTCTTCTATAATGCCTTCCTTTCCTTTAGCCGCCATCGCTTCCACAAGTCCATCACTATTTAAGGGAAACTTTAGGGACAGCGCCGTCTCTTTCTGGTGGCGCAGGTCATTTAAATATAATACATAGTCGCCTTCGCGCCGCACTAACAGAGTTTCCGCTGTGCGGCTTGGCGTGGGGTAATACTGGATAAGCGGATAAAGAAATTGATTAGGGTTGATTCGTAAGAGCACAAGGCCTACGGGCTTTGCGTTATCCCCTTCCGCTGCCAGTAACGGTATGAGTATATCTACATCAACGGCATTATGGACGTCGCACCGGTATATATCTGTCGCTGTAATCTTTTTTGTGCGGAGCGCCTCCAGGATAAATTGCTGTGAAGCGGAGCATATCTTTTTATCCTTATAATCAATTGCCAATTTAACAGAGCCATTTGCGTCGAGCAGCATTATGTCTCTGTAATTGGCGGTTTTTTGAAAGGCATCCATCCATACCAGTATCTCTTTTGTTATATGATTATTTCTCTCGCCGGTTTTGTCTACTAGAAATTCTTGAAGGAGAAGCACCATAGGATGATCGTTAAATATGGTAGACGCGTCCCCTAATCGCTCTTCCCACCAGGTCCTGATTCGGGCAACCTTCAGGTAGGCTACGCTCGCCAAATTGTCCTGCGTACCTTTCTTTATATCCGCGATCTTAGCGGTGAGGTAGATATTCCCGCCTGTAGTAATCCCTATGATTAAAAAGATGAGCACGAGCAGTAGATATATCGATAACTTACGTTTTTCGGGTGGAATAAACATCTTTATCCTATCGCTATTAACATAATTAGTATATATTACGCTAAAGTCTGCCTAAAAGTATACCTAAATTATCCCCATCTGTCAACCCCGACCATGCTTTGACTCAGGTATAAAAATTTTACGGGTCCTGCCGCGAGTTCGCCTTTTGTTTATATAGGCTCGCGGTATGCCGCTGTTCATCCAATTTTATGCGTATAGCTCCTTAGATCTATGAGAGCTAAACAACAGTCTTTTAGCCTACGGTCTTATTTACCGCTCGCCATATTATCCAAAAGGCTCACTCGCGTCACCCGTAAAATCTTGCACCAGGTACAGAATTACGATGCAACCTGTCCCTAAATTAAGCTTCAACCTGTCCCCATGGCCTGTCAAAATTTAGGCTCAGAGCGCGAACAGGCCTCTCTTGTAACGATGAGATTCACATTGAGCGCCAAAAAATTTTCCGCGATTACCTCTCCTTGTCGGACGCTCTTTTTTATACGCATTGATTTAATCTTATTCATCGCCTCTAACATTTTGAATTTTGGTATGGGGCGATCTGTCCTAACCGGCACCATCTTTAGATCAAGGCCCTCGGCAAGGATCGTTGATGTTAGAATCCTTAAGGGGTTCTCTATTTCGGATACGGCATAAGTCCGGCCCTCAGGACATTCGTTACCGCTCACCTCGATTACGCGGCTTTTTTTTATACCAACTGACAGCATACAGCCCTTAGGACATTCTATGCATGTCAATTTTTTTATCATATCAACTCTTCCTTATTGAATATGTAGGCAGCCGCCATCTTTCCGGCCAGCGCGCTGTCTTTCGAGACCCAATCAACAAGGTCATACACCTTGAATGAATTGCCGCATACGAATATCCCGGGGACGGATGTCTTATTGACTTCTTTTGAAACAGGTGAATTTGTCTTTTTGTCTATCTCAACTCCGGCCATCTCTATAAGCTCGTTTTCCGGGATAAGCCCGACAGAAATTAAAACAGTGTCGCATTTGATTTCAAACCCTGAAGCCGCGGCATCCTTAAAATTATCGTCCTTCGATAAACTCAGGACTGACCCTGAGCTTGCCGAAGGATCGTCGATCTTTACAATACCGACTTTTTCTA
The DNA here is from genome assembly GCA_001804065.1 of Omnitrophica bacterium RIFCSPHIGHO2_02_FULL_46_20. GTDB lineage: Bacteria > Omnitrophota > Gorgyraeia > 2-01-FULL-45-10 > 2-01-FULL-45-10 > MHFG01. The sequence continues at coordinate 6,096 of MHFG01000028.1, read as the reverse complement.
CCCTGTCTTTACCATAAACCATTGAGACCTTATGATTAAAATATATCGGTATATCAAAATCCTCGACGCACTGCGCGACATTGCGGATGAGGCCCTGGGTCTCTTTCTGAATTTCGATAATAGCCTTGACATTAGCTCCTTCTAATACAAAACGCCTTGCCATGATAAGGCCTATATCGCCGGAGCCGACTATCACAACCTCCTTGCCCGGAAGAAGGCCTTCTATATTTACAAGTTTCTGGGCGAGTCCCGCCGAAAATATTCCCGAAGGCCTCGTCCCCGCGACATGGATCATCTCCCTTGTTTTTTCGCGGCAGCCTGTCGCCATTATGACAGCTTTTGCCTTTACCTCTTCCATGCCGCCTGGCTTTACGTAGGTAACGTGCCTGTCTTTGGTAAGCTTGACGGCAAAAGACCTCAGGCTGACCTCTATTTCAGGAATATTCCTAATATGATCCATAAACCTGTGCGCGTATTCCGGGCCGGTCAGCGCCTCTTTAAAATATTCTACGCCAAAACCTGTGTGAATACATTGATTGAGCATCCCGCCAAGATACTGGTCTCTCTCTAAAAGCAAAATATTCTTCACGCCATTTTCATGGGCTTCGATCGCCGCGGCCATTCCCGCGGGCCCGCCGCCGACTATGACCAAGTCTCTTTCAATCATTCTATCCGCCTTCGCAATCAACGCTTAGTAGACTGAGTGCTACGGCGGATTTATCCGCCGAAGCACTCAGTCGATCTATCCTCTTTAACTATCTCGGAGCCGCGGCCCCTCTTCGTTATGTCCGTTAATTTTTTTTGAGACTCTTCGGCAAGAATCTTCATCAGCCTTGTTGTGCAGAAAGTTCCATGACACCTACCGGCCTGCGCGCGAGTCCTAAATTTTATTCCGTCGAGCGTCTTAGCCCCGCGCCTTATGGCGTCCTTAACTTCTTTTGCCGAGACCATTTCACACCTGCATACTATATCGCCGTAACTTGAATCCTCTTTAATCAGTTTTTTTGTTTTTGATAGAGTTTTGTTAAATAGATGCATATCTTTCCGTCGATGTCTATGAAAAAATATCTTCTTCCTCAAGCTTAAACCATTATTTTTTAATATGCCTGATACCATCAACGCGATTGCGCTCGCGGCTGTCAGTCCGGGCGACTGTATCCCCGCTACGTTTACAAATCCCGGCGCAAAACCAGAGTGCCTAATAATAAAGTCATCCCCCGCTACCGGGCGCAGGCCCGCGAAATACGCGATGATATCATCTCCGTTTATCGACGGGACGAGCCTCTGGGCATGGAATAGAACTTTTTTAAACCCTATTTCAGAAGTCGCTAAGTCAAATCGATCTTCCACGTCTTCAGCTGTCGGCCCAATCATAGGATTGCCGTCCGAGGTCTTTATGATAAGCACGCCTTTCGAGATTTTTGAAGGGAGAGGAAATATAAGATGGTTTGTTATATTTTCCTTCTTCTTATCTAAAAGAAATTCTTCCCCTTTGCGCGGCCTGATCTTAAAATCATCCGCTCCGGCCATTCTGGATATGTCATCGGCAAATAGTCCGGCGGCATTTATGATATATCTGGCTTTGAACATTCCTCTGGTCGTAAAAAGATCGAATTCTTTCTTCCCTTTTATATTAATTTTTTCTACCTTTGCGAGCGTATATATTTCAACGCCGTTCCTTGCGGCATTTTCGCTTAAGGAATACACCCAGCGATATGGGCTTACGATACCTGCGGTAGGAGCATAAAGCGCGGCCACTACTTCTTTCGATAGGTTCGGCTCATTATTATCAAGCCAGCGACGGTCTACTATCATCAACCGCGGCACGTTCAAACTTTCGGCTTCTTTTTTTAAGTGAACTAATTTCAGCCGCTCTTCTTCGTTAAAAGCTACTATCAATTCCCCGACTTCTTTAAAATCTATGCCTAACTCTTTTGATATTTTGCGCGTAAGAGAATTGCCTTTTACGCATAATCTGCTCTTTAAGAGATGCGCGGGGATTTGAGTCCCGGGATGGATAATTCCGCTGTTCGATTTTGATACGCCGAAGGCAAGCTCTTCTTCTTTTTCCAGGAGGGCCATGGAAAGCTTATAGCGTGACAATTCACGCGCTATTGAAGTTCCGATGACGCCGCCGCCGATAATAATTACATCGTACGGTCTCATGTTAAAAAAAGCGTCCGTTGGACCGCTTTAAGCCAGCCATCGTAAAGGTGTAACGAGGTTTTCTTAGGCATTTTTGGCGTGAAGACCTTGTCCATTCTCCAGCATTTTTTTATTTCGTCCGCATTTTTCCAATATCCAACGGCGAGCCCCGCGAGGTAAGCCGCCCCTAAAGAGGTTATTTCGAGCGTTTTTGGCTTCACGACATTGATCCTTAGGATATCCGCCTGAAATTGACAGAGGAAGTTATTCGCCGCAACGCCGCCGTCTACTTTCAAATATTTGATCTTTAATCCACAATCCTTTTGCATAGCGTCCATGACATCTTTTGTCTGGTAGCACATGGCTTCCAGAGCCGCCCTTACTATGTGCTGGGCCGACGTGCCTCTTGTAATTCCAAAAATACTTCCGCGCGCGTTCTGATCCCAGTATGGCGCCCCTAATCCGACAAGGGCGGGCACAAAGTAGACGCCGCCATTATCTTTTATTGACCTTGCCATCTTTTCTGATTCGGACGCTTTTTTTAATACCTTTAACCCGTCCCGTAACCACTGTATCGCCGCGCCCGCGATAAAGACCGCGCCCTCAAGGGCATACACAGGCTCTCCTTGAGGACCGCAAGCCAATGTTGTAAGAAGTCCGTATTTTGAAACAGGGCGGGACGCGCCTGTATTCAGTAAAATAAAAGAACCCGTTCCGTAAGTATTCTTTATCTCGCCCGGCTCAAAACACGCATGGCCGAACAATGCGGCCTGTTGATCCCCCGCTATTCCGGATATAGGAATCCCCGCGGGCAGGCGAGCTCTCGATATTGTTCTCCCGAAAACACCGGACGATCTTTTAACCTCCGGTAATATATTTTCCGGAATTCCGAATTTTTTCAGGATATCTTTATCCCAACATAATTTTTCGATATTAAAAAGCATTGTCCGCGACGCGTTCGTATAATCTGTCGCGTGGACTTTCCCGCCGGTCAACCTCCAGAGTATCCAGCTATCTGTTGTGCCGAATAAAAGCTTTCCTTTTTCAGCCTTCGCAAGAGCGCCTGGCACGTTCCTTAAAATCCATTCTATCTTCGTGGCGGAAAAATATGCGTCTATCGGTAAACCTGTTATATTTTTAAAAAATTCCGCTTCTCTCTTTTTTTTAAGCTCATCGCACCTGGCAGCGGTTCTTCTGCACTGCCACACTATGGCGTTATATACGGGGATACCGGTATCCTTATCCCATATAACAGTCGTCTCGCGCTGGTTAGTAATTCCTATCGCAGCTATTTTTGCGCTTGGAATCTCTTTTAATACTTTTTGAATCGAATGATAGACGCTCTTCCATAAATCAAAAGGATCGTGCTCTACCCAGCCGGGCTTGGGAAAATATTGAGTAAATTCCTGATATGCGCTTGCTTTCTTTATACCGCTCTTGTCATATAGAACTACGCGGCTTCCGGTCGTCCCCTGGTCTATCGCTAAAATATATTCCATCTAAATTTTCCCTCCGGCCCACTTCAATATATCCTGAAATACCTTTTCTTTACCAAGCTCTATTGAGAGAGAGTGGTACATGCCCGGATACTCTATTATTGTTTTATCTTTTGACTTTAATTTGTTAAAAACTTTTTTACTTACGCTGCCGTCAACCAACTTGTCATCGCCGGCGAGTAAGAATAGAACGGGTGTCCCCGGATCCATCCTTGAGATCCTCATAAGGACTTGCGTTATAAATACATCAAATAGGATCTTAGACGTCGACAGGACGTCCCTATCGTAATCTGATTCTATTATCTTTAAAAAGGCGCGGTCTCGCGTGCACATATCGGCGGTTAAAGGAAGTTTATACCTACTTTGCGGATTATAAAAAATAGGAAAAAATATCTTAAGATAATCTATCATCTTCAACGGCGCTTTACTCTTAAACGCGGGAGAGATGCATACCATGCCGTCGAAAAGAGCTTTATCTTTGAGCGCCGCTGACAGTATGATTAACGCGCCCATGCTCTCGCCGAGCGCAAATATCTTTTTACCGTCATTTTCTTTTTTGATTATACCGGTTAAGGCTTGAGCCCTGTTTTCAAAATCCTTGAACGAATTGGAGCCCCTTAGGTCTATAGCGTAGGAAGATATGTTATTGTTTAAGAAGAATATGCCGAGGGATTCCCACCACGCGCTATTTGCGCCAAGCCCGTGCACAAGCAGAAAGACGGCCCAGCTGTCCGGACGAGCCCACGCCTTATAAGAAAGGCCGCCTTCTATAGGTTCATTCTGGTTTATGTATTTCTTCTTTGGCTTGCGAAAGATAAATAAGATGTTTCTTCTCCTCGCCTATCAGCTCTTCTACTTTCTCTTTATTTGGCGGCATCATATATTTCAATAATTCGCTAAAGAATAGTATCGCGTCTTTTTCAAACCCGATGCCATACTGTATTGCCGTAAGGCTATCCCGCACATTTTTGGCAAACCACTCCGGGGAGACCTGCTTATAGAGCATGTCATCTACTACGAATTTTATGTAGGCGCCTAACTCGCCGGAATAGGATTCTGAAGCCTCATAGTCTTTAGTGGAATCGCGTATCTCGGTGAATCTCTTTATATGCTCATCTTCCCAGTCTCGAAGGCGGGAAAAGAGATCTTTCATCTCCTTCTCTTTAAAATCATCCGCCGCGTAGCCGTAAAAATCCCTGCGCTTTTTTTCTTTCACTATTCCCATATCTATTATTTCAGCCGCGGTAAAAATATTGGCCACTCTATTATTCTCCTATTTACGCGTCGACTTCGATCGGTATGATCCCTCAAGCTTTTGCGCCTCGACTTTTGCCTTAAGCTGTTTGTATTCCTTAAGCATGCTCTTTATCCTGGCGAAGGAAATCGCGAGGCTTATGCTTTGGGCGGTCTGAACAACGGCGAGGTTTATACCCACAAGTTCTCCATCCAGATTGAGAAGCGCGCCGCCGGAACTGCCCGGATTAACAGGCGTATCTGTCTGTATGAGTCCGTTGAATATGACCCTGCCTGTCGTAGAATCAGACAGTTCGCGATTTACGCCGCTAACTACGCCGGCGGTTACTGAGTTCTCCAGGCCGAGCGGGTTACCGATAGCTATGGCTGTCTCGCCTATCATCACATCATTCGCGATTTTTACAGGCCTGATCCTTGGCGGAAGACTCACTTCTATTAAGGCGAGATCGTCTCGCTGGCTTACTGCGGCAACGGCAGCCTCTTTTCGCGTGCCGTCATAGAAGGTAACATATATTTTACTGGCCATATTGACGACATGGGCATTAGTTAGAATTAAACCATCATCTGAAATGATGACGCCCGAGCCAAGGCTCTTAAGGTTTAACGCGCCTATAGTTTGCTGCGAAAATTGGCCTTGAAACTTATCAAGGATCCCTCCATAATCTTTCCAGAAGGGCTGGGTCTGCAAAAGCACTGTTCTTTCGGTTGAGATATTTACAACGGAAGGCGCCCATTCTCTTATGACTTTTACTATTGGCGTAATACGCTGACCGGTCCCGAGCGGAGCCTCTCTAACTATAGAGTCGGTTTCGGCATAAGATACGGCTAAAAAAAACGCCATGACAAGCGTTATAAGGCAAATATATTTAAGCATTCTCAACATACTAAATTATACCTCTTTAAACGATAAATTCCAAGCAGCATTATTTTGAGGACAAATTTGCGAATTGACTCATGTATAAAAATTTTACGGGTCCTCACCGCGAGTTCGCCTTTTGTTTATATAGGCTCGCGGTATGCCGCTGTTCATCCAACTTTATGCGTATAGCTCCTTAGATCTATGAGAGCTAAACAACAGTCTTTTAGCCGCCGGTCTTATTTACCGCTCGCGGTTCTTTCCAAAAGGCTCACTCGCGTCACCCGTAAAATTTCGCATACACCCGACATTACGCTTAATGCGAAATTTCCTTGAGCATGAGCG
>MHFG01000027.1 GCA_001804065.1 Omnitrophica bacterium RIFCSPHIGHO2_02_FULL_46_20 | reverse complement strand
TATGGGCGCTGTGCTGGGCAACTTGCCGCAAGATCTGACACTTGACGCCGGCAAGAATACGTTCCTGAAGATAGGGAAGCATAATGTTATAAGAGAATACGCCACCATACACCGGGCCGCGAAAGAGGGCTCATCCACGGTAGTCGGAGACGGCTGCTATTTAATGGCCGCGTCTCATATAGGCCATGACTGTATGATAGGCAATAACGTGATACTGGCCAATGGCGCGCTTCTTGCGGGCCACGTAGCGGTCGGCGATAATTCATTCATATCAGGCAACGTTGTCGTTCATCAATTTTGCCGCATAGGCGCTTTTGTTATAGTAGGCGGCTTCTCCGGTATAAATAAAGACGTTCCTCCGTATATGTTGGTAAGGGGGCCTTCCGTTATCCGGTCGGTCAATCTTGTGGGTTTACGGCGGGCGAAGTTTTCACGCGATACAATACATAAAATAACAGAAGCGTTTAAGCTTCTTTATAGCTCAAATCTCAATACGTCCCAGGCCATAGACGAGATTAAGAAGTTAGGCCCGTCAAAGGAGCTGGAATATCTGATAGAATTTATTCAAAGTTCTAAACGAGGTATCTGTAAATATAAATATAGCGATACCGATTATTTTGAATAACCCTTGAAAAAGATTCAAAAGAATAAGCTATTCATCCAGATAACATACCGCGACCTCTTGGAAAAACTGTGGTTAATCTATCTCTTTAAAGTTAACTGCGAAGTCTACCTCGATCCTGCCAAAATCAATTCTTATAATATCGATGAAATCGAGCGCGCCGCGAAGTTATTAGATAAAAGAGGTATATCAAGAAGGGTCCACGCGCCGGTATGCGACCCTAATAAAGAAGGATTTGATAAATATAAGGAAATTTATTATAAAACATCGCGATTTTGTAAGCATCTCGGCGCGGATACTATAGTAATGCATGTGGAAGGCTATTGGCGGGAAGAGCATGTATATATATGGAAAGAGATAGCGGATTTTGCGGATGAAAATTCCATCACGGTGCTGCTTGAAAATCATCAAGAAATATCCGCGAAGCCGATAATCAAAATTTTGACTGCGATAAATTCTGACCGCTTGAAGGCATGTTTTGATGTCGGCCATTTTTACGTATTTGCGGAGAAAAGCGTAACTCTGCTTTTAAGCGATTATGCCGGTGATTTAATAAAAGAGATACATCTTTCCGATAATTTAGGCGATATGGATTCTCATCTGCCGCTTGGAAAGGGCAAGATCGACTTTTTAAGCTTCTTTGAAGCGTTGGATAAAACATCTTTGGACCCTTATTATACATTGGAAGCAAAAGACCTATCCGGGATCATTAAAGGGATCCTGTATTTAAAAAGAATCGGCCGATTATGAAGAGCGGTAGATTGGTGGAAATATATAATCGGCTCTATGAATTCTATGGCCCTCAAGGGTGGTGGCCTGGCAAGACGCGTTTTGAAGTTATCGTAGGCGCCATACTTACGCAGAATACGGCGTGGTCCAATGTCGAAAAGGCGATAGTTAACCTTAAAAAAGCCAAATCGTTATCGCCCAAAAGAATAAAAGATATCCGCTATGATTCTCTCGGGCGCATGATAAAGCCGTCGGGATACTACAATATAAAAACAAAAAGATTAAAGAATTTCATATCTTTTCTATATTCCAAATACGCCGGCTCTCTCGATAGGTTGTCTACGCAAAGAGCGGATAAACTAAAGGAAGAGCTTTTACATATTAACGGCATAGGCCCGGAAACATGCGACTCGATCATGCTCTACGCGTTTAAAAAGAAAGTGTTTGTTGTCGACGCGTATACAAAAAGGATATTTTCAAGGCATTCGCTCGTCAAGGAAGCGGCTGACTATCACGAAGTGCAGAAATTTTTTATGGATAATTTGCCTAAGCGGGAAAAGTTATATAATGAATACCACGCGCTTATAGTGCGTTTAGGCAAAGAATTTTGCCAAAGCAAGCCGAATTGTAAGGAATGCCCGCTCAACAAAAGCTCCGGATAAAATAACTTGCAAATGAATTTTTGTGATATATAATATAACAAAAATGAAACTAAAAAAGGAGCGAAACTATGGCTAAAAAGAAGGTCAGAAAAGCTAATGTTAAAAGGGCCAAGGCTCGGCCTGCCGCGGCAGGGTCAAAGGCCAAGAAGATAAAAGCCAAAAAGGCGGTAAAAGACAAGGCTCTTAAAACGAAGCTTAAGAAGATTAAAAAAGCGGCCCCCGAGGTATCATTAGAAAAGATTGGCGTGGTCACTCATTATTTCCAGCACGTGAAAGCGGCGGCAGTCAAATTATTGAAAGACGGCCTGAAGGCCGGCGATTCTATATATATCAAAGGCCACACGACAGATTTTAAAGAAGTGGTTAAATCGATACAACTTGACCGTGTCCCTATACAGGAGGGGAAGAAAGGCCAGGAAATAGGATTATTAGTAAAATCACGCGCCAGGCAAGGGGATAGTGTTTACAGAGTTTAATAAGGAAATGATTGGGGTCAGGTCCCAAGGGGACAGGTCTCAATTAAAGGCAGGGTAACGAGTAGGAGAATGAGCGGGATGAATAGAGTAAACAGAAAATTATTATTAGGTTTGGGGTTGGATTGTAAAGACGGCCACGTGAGGGTCACCAAGGGGAAGAACTTCGCTCTTTTTGGCGGCTCGGAAGAGACGCATGAGATGATGCAGGAGAAGGCTGTAAAGTTCAACGAGCAGTTGGATAAACGACGGAAGAGCCTGGATAATTTGAGCGAAAAAGAATTCTGTGACATAGCCAAAAATGTAGGATTAAGGATAAGGAAGAATAGAGAAGAATAGGGTGAACCCCGCACCTTCTAAAGAAGGATAGCGGGATGGAAGAAGGTGCGGGGTGAAGATTCTTGGAATAAGCGGCAGCCCCAAGAAAGAGGGATTTACCAATCTTTTATTAAACGAGGCTCTTGACGGCGCAAGAGCCGGAGGCGCCGGCACAGACAAGATAATCTTAAACGATCTTGATTTTAAACCCTGCCAGGCATGCGGCGGCTGCGACGAAACAGGCGTATGCGTTCTTAGCGACGACATGAGAGCCGTTTACGAAAAACTTGAGCATGCCGACGGTTTTATCATAGCGTCCCCGATATATTTTGGAACCGTAACAGCCCAGCTTAAAGCGATGATTGACAGGTGTCAAAGCCTCTGGGTCAAGAAATATATTTTGAAGAAGGGCATGGCGCGTCCAAAGTCGCGGAAAGGCATTTTTATATGTGTAGCGGGCAAGGACAATAGAGAGTACTTTGAAAGCGCTAAAAAGATAATAAATATATTTTTTGTAACCCTCGATGTTGAGTACGCCGGCGAACTTTTCGTATGCGGAACGAATAAAATGACTAATAATTCCAAAAAACTAAAAGACGCGCTCCTAAAATCCTACGAACTCGGCCTCTCCTTAGATAAAATCTAAAAGTTAAGGTTTAAAATAGTTAGATATTTCTCTTGCCTATTCTCTAATCTAATGCTATACTTAGCATTAGTTAAAAGTATTGAATAGGAGATAACATGGCAATTAAGTATAAAACCAACATCGAGATAACTTCCGAAGCGGCAAATAAAGATGAAGCGATGGAAATAGTCGGTGATTACCTGTCCGGCAACATAATGTCAGGCATAGAAATGAAATACGCGACAAAGCCTGTGCGTTTTTACAATAACTCTGCCGCAAGGATAACAGCGGTAATAATATTGGTCACCTTGGGTTTTCTCTCAGGGATAAAGACGAAATATAACTACCAACCGGCCGCTGGAATATGCCAAATGGCGGCTGTTCAGCCTCCGCTCAAAACTTCCGATTCGAATAAGAACGATCTGCGATTCAAGAAAGAGTGGGAAGATAAAGAGGCGCGCGAAGCGCTGAATTCCATTAAGAAATAATATTCGTAGGGACAGCGACTATTCATTAGTGATAAATAGTCGCTGTCCCTTTTTCTACGGATTTTTATTGTCAAATCTCTCTTTACTGTATATACTTAATTGAGCAGTGCGCATAATTCTATCGTCATTCTGATCCCGCCCCGCGCCTATTATGAGTCATGGCGGGAGAAGAATCTCAATTGTTTAGATTCTTCGTCGCTATCGCTCCTCAGAATGACCTGGTATGAATTATACACACCCCTCACTTAATTACCGTGTTAATCAAAAAAGACCAGGATGTGATAAGGGGCTATTTTGAGGACAGCTCAAACTTAAAAGGCGGTCACGCCGATAGCGTAGCTTTTCCCGAAGATATAACCGCTTTATCAGAATTTGTGAAAGAAGCAAATCAAAATAAACTCCCCATAACAATATCCGGCGGAGGCACAGGCACCACTGGTTCGCGCATTCCTTTTGGCGGTATAGTGGTATCGCTCGAAAAATTCAATAAAATAATCGAGATTTCAGAAGGAGGATTCCGCGCTATCGTTCAGGCAGGCGTTTTGGTCGAGGATTTTAAGAACGAGTGCGAAAGGAAAGGCCTTTTTTACGCCTGTTATCCTACGGAAAAAACCGCGTTTTTAGGCGGCACTGTCGCGACAAATGCCTCCGGCTCAAGATCGTTCAAATATGGCTCTACTAGAATTTATGTGGAGCGCCTGAAGATGGTGCTGGCGAGCGGTGAAATATACGAAATAAAGCGCGGGCAAAATTTATTAACAAAAAAATATTCTACGATTCGGCTTGATAGCGGCCAAGAAATAAAAATACCTTTACCGGCCTATAAAATGCCAAAGGTAAAAAATTCCGCGGGATATTTTGCGCGAACCGGAATGGATGCGATTGATTTATTTATAGGGCAGGAAGGGACGCTTTCTATAATAGTAGAGATGGAATTGGGCCTGACAAAAAAACCGCCAAAGATATTCAGCTCTTTCGTGTTCTTTAAGGAATATTCGGATTCATGGAATTTTGCGGCTGAAGCGAGAACCCTATCAAAGGATAAAAACAAAGCCGACGGTATCGACGCGCTATCCATTGAATATTTCGACGAAAACGCGCTTAAATTATTGCGTCAAAAGAATAGCGCGGTTCCGAAAGATGCCTCTGCCGCGATATTTTTTGAGCAGGAAGCAGCGGGTGCGGATGAAGAAAGAAGCGTGGATAGCTGGCTAAAACTTATCTCGAAACACAACGCGTTTTTAGATAATACATGGGTCGCGATGACAGAAAAGATGCGCGAGACATTTACCCAATTTCGCCATGCGATCCCTGAGTCAATAAATGAGATCGTCAAGAGAAACGGCTTCCGGAAAATTAGCACTGACATAGCCGTTCCCGAAAGCAAATTTCTGGATATGATGCGCTGCTATGCCGGCGCTCTAAAAAGAGCTGGAATAGAGCATGCCGTATTTGGCCACATCGGTGAATGCCACGTCCATGTAAATCTTCTCCCCAGAGATGAAAAAGAGCTTAAGATTTCAGAAGAGATATGCCTTAAGTTTGTAAAGAAAGCCGTCGCTTTAGGCGGAACAGTCTCAGCCGAACACGGAATAGGAAAGACGCGGCGCGAATATCTGGAAGAAATGTACGGCCATGAAGGCATACTGGAAATGGCCAGGATAAAAAAGGCCCTCGACCCTAATTGCGTTCTCGGATTAGATAATATTTTTCCAAAAGAGGCGCTTGGCTTAGTATGACAATAAATATTCCTTACGGCAGAGGCGCTTTAAAACTTTCTTTGCCGGAAAATAGGCTTCTGGGAATACTGCAGAATAAAATGGAGCCTGCAAAAAGTATAAGCAAATTAGTTTTAAAAGCCTTGAGAGAAAAAGATGTGCCTTTTTGTAAGAAAAAAGTTCTGATTGTAGTTCCTGACGCCACGAGAAGCGGCCATCTGAAAGAGATCCTGCCGGCCTTGTTAAAAAAAATTTCCATCCCCTCGAGGTCTATGGATATAATAATAGCCACCGGTCTGCACAAAAAACATACACCCGATCAGCTTCGAAGGCTTTTAGGATTCCCTATTTTAAAACGTTGCAGAATTCTGCAGCATGACCCGTATGGTAAATCATGCCTACATTTCGGAAAGACCAAGTATGACGTTCCCGCGGCATTAGACAAGAGAGTGCTTAATTACGATTTTATAATATCGATAGGCGTCATAGAGCCGCATCTGTACGCGGGATATAGCGGGGGCGCCAAGACGATTGCGATAGGGCTTGCCGGCGAGGCGACTATAAACGCGACACATAGCGTAAAATTTTTGGATGACGCGGCTACAAACATAGGCTCCTTGGAAGGCAACCATTTCCAAGAGACGCTTTGGCATATTATAGAAAATATCTCTCCCGTATTTTCAATAAATACTGTCAATGATCCGGATGGTAAGGCCTTGAAAGTATTCGCGGGGCCGGTAAAAGATGTATTTAAAAAAGGCGCGGATTTCGCGAAGACTGTTTTTGAGGTCGAGGCGAAAACAAAAGCCGATATCGTAATATGCGGCATAGGCTGTCCAAAAGATGTTAACCTTTATCAGGCATCAAGAGCCATAAACTATATTTTGAGCGTTGATAAGCCGGTAGTCAGAAAAGGCGGGGTAGTGATAGTGGCCGCAGAACTTAGAGACGGGATAGGGGAGAGCTATGCTGAGAAAAGATTCTATGAAGAGTTGAAAAATATGCGTTCAGCGGAGAATTTTGTTAATCATGTCAGAATAAAAGGCTGCGTTGCGGGAGAACATAGGGCCTATATGGTCGCGAAAGCGCTGTTAGATTATAAAGTTATATTTGTGACAAAAGGCTTTAAAAATTTCATGGAAGGCCTCCCTATTGAATATTGCGAAAATCTGTCGGATGCTTTACAGCGCGCGGAAGATGTTGTCGGCAAATATGCGAAAATATACGTGATACCGCGCGCGCTCGCTACCATAGCAAGAGCCTCTCACGCAAATTAGCTGATTTTTTCCAAAGCTGATTTTTTTCTTGAATTTAAGCAGTTTTTGGTGTAATATTAAACAGGAGGATAATTACAATGGCCGCAAAAAAGATATTCATGATTTTCGCAATTTTAGTTTTAACCATATTTAGCACAAGTCTTGCGTATAGCACGGATGAGGATACGAGAAATATACTAAAACAGGGCTTGTTAGGGGCAGGCACCGGCGCGATTGCCGCCGGTACATCGGGAGGCTCTGCAGGCCAAGGCGCCCTCATAGGCGCGGGGACCAATATCATAGGCGGCGCTCTTTTAGATATGTTGACCGCTCCTTCGGCTTCTACCGCCCGCAGGGCCCCGCAGCCTCAATATTATGATCAAGATGACTATTATCAGGACGAACAGCCCGTCGAATATTACGAACCGCCGCCGCAGGAATCCGGTACCCAGAAAGTTCTCAAGCAGGGCTTGTTAGGAGCGGGTGTCGGAGCTATCTCAGCCGGCGCGTCCGGCGGCAGCGCCGGGAAAGGCGCGCTGATCGGCGCTGGCACAAGCGTCATAGGCGGCGTATTGCTCGATGCGATTACGACACCTTCACAGCCGCCGCCGAGAAGGGTATACCGTAAGCCGCAGCCATCTCAGCAGCAAGGTTATACGACTCAAACATCCGGCGAGGATACGAGCGGCGCGCCAGGCACGCGTAAAAAGATCCTCAGAAAATACGACGATAGCGGCAAGGTTGTTTCCGAAGAAGAAATATATTACTAATAAAAATTCATTGAAAGCCTCCGTTCTAAAATTAAAGATTAGAAGGGAGGCCTTGTTTTTATCATTCGGCAAGCTCATGATAAAATATGACAAAAAGAGAACTTAAAAATATTGTAAGCATAGCGATCCTATTGGCGGCGGTTTTGGCATACTTTGGGATGCGATGCCTGCCGCATCAAAAAAATTCTTCTTCGCTGAATAACGGGCTTGTTTTTGTCAGCCGCGCAATAGACGGCGATACAATAAAACTTTCCAATGGCGGGTATGTCCGGTTTATCGGGATCGATACGCCCGAATCGCGGTATAATAAAAAGATCGTACGGGATTCCAAAAGAAGCGGCAGTGATATAAAGAGCATTATCAGGATGGGCATAGAGGCGTCTGATTTTACCAGAAGAAAGGTTCAGGGTAAGATGGTGAGGTTAGAGTTCGATGTCGAAAAGCGTGATAAATACGGCAGGCTCCTTGCTTATGTTTATTTGGAAGACGGAACATTCTTGAACGCGAAGATCATAGAAGAAGGATACGCTCAAGTTATGACTATCCCGCCGAACGTCAAGTATGCCGGCTATTTTCTGAAACTGCAAAAAGAAGCAAGAGAAAAAAATAAAGGTTTATGGGAAACAGGTATTGACAAAAGCCTGTTTTAATTATTTGAGCAGTGCGCATAATTCCTTCGTCATTGCGAGCGAATGAAATGAGCGAAGCAATCTCTTTTTTTAGATTGCTTCGTCGGCGCTAAAGCGCCTTCTCGCAATGACGTCTAATTTGTACAGCAATGGTATGGAATATTAATATATGGATGAGATAAAATTCTATAAAAAAATAGAGGTTACGAATCCGTCAATGATCGCCGCATGGCCCGGCATGGGAAATGTCGCGTTAGGCACCGCTGATTATATACGTAAGAATTTGAAGGCAGTAAGGTTCGCCGAGATAAAGATGGATCCGCTGGCAACGCTTGACGCGGTAGAGGTCGAAGACGGCATATCAAAATTTCCAAAACCTCCGTTAAACACGTTTTATTACGTAAAAAATCCTGATATTATAATATTCGAGGGCGAAGTGCAGCTGACAGGCAAAAACGGCATAGAGCTGTTGGATAAAGTTCTTGATATTGCCGCAGATCTTAAGACGTCGAGGATCTATACGGCTGCGGCGTTTCCGCTTCCGATCAGCTATGGAGATATTCCCGAGGTTTACGGTGTGGTGAATAAAGAGAGCTTGCGAAATCTTTTTACAAAATCAGGCGTAAAGCTCATGGAAGGCGGGCATATATCCGGCCTTAACGGCCTTATGCTTAGTTTTGCCGCGAAAAGAGGCATTGACGCGGCGTGTCTTTTAGCAACGATGCCTCAATATGCGATAAGCCTGCCAAATCCAAAGGCGTCGCAAGCCATAATAGAGGTTTTGGCCAAGATGCTTGATATCAAGATAGACTTTCACGAGCTAATCGGATACATAAAGGATATGGAAGAGAGGATGGCTATAGTAGAAGATAAGGTGAAGGACGTATTTACTATAGAGGAAGAAAGTCCGGAGTCGCGCCCGCAAGAGAAGAAGATCCCCGGGTATATCATGGAGAAGATAGAAAAGCTTTTCCTGGAAGCGAAACAGGATAAGAAGAAGGCGTTAGTCCTTAAGAAAGAGCTTGATAGGTGGGACTTATATAAGTTGTATGAAGACCGATTTTTGGATCTATTTAAGGATAATCAATAATGTTTAAAAAAATATTTATATTGATCATCATAATAATAGCGATAGTTATTGCAGCGATATATATTTACAGGCACGCGATAATACAATATTACGCGGAAAAAATTATACGCGAGAATCTGCCAAGCTATGTAAAGATAGATAAGATAAATTTTGATTTTGCCGGCAGTAAAATTTCTTTAAATGATTTTAAGATTTTGAATCCGCCCGGGTTCTCCTCAGAATATTTATTAAAAATAAACGATATAAGCTGTAGATATGGGATCAAAGGCAAAGGGATTCCGGAAGGCATTGAGATATCGGATGTTTTCTTTAAGGGGGCAGACATTGAAATAGAAAGGCATAGGGATGGCAGGATTAACGTTGTTGAAATGGGGAATTTTATAAAGAGTATTACGCCTAAGGAAAGAGAAGGTTTACCCGCCCAAGCCAATACGGATAAAGCTCCTTCAGAAGCCAAGCAAGGCCCGCAGCGCGGCAGGAAATTATCCGATATTATAGAATTACCCGGCTCGTTCGGCATAAAAGACGGGAGAATAGCGTTTTTGGACGCTCTTCCTTATGATAAGCCGCATTTGATAACCGTTAATTCTTTGAACGGAGAAGTCTCTATCAGCTTAGATGACAATTATTCAAAGATACTTGCCCTATCCTTTACACTCGAAGGGAATATGAATGAATCTCGAAACGAAGTTATAAAATGGAAGGCGTCATTAAACCCGGCTACGCCAAGAATTACTATGTCGAACAGGTTCGACGTGTCGAGCCTGGATTTATTGGCGTTTGAACCTTACTATGACAAGTTTTCGCCTTTTGTATTCAAAAGAGGCATGTTTTCCGGGGCCCTTGTTTTTGATTTTGATAACGGAAATATCGGCTCGACCAATGAGATAATATTATCGCATATACAATTCTATATCAAGCCGGGTTATGAAAGCTCACAAATGTGGGAAACAAACGCTCAGGATTTGATGCGTTATTTTACCACAACCTCAGGAGATATAGTCTTCGATTTCAAAATAAAAGGCGATATGACAAATCCTCAATTTTATCTTGGGCCCATATCAAAACGCGCGATTACCTCAATGGCGATAGATAAGATCTCCTCTGTTGTCGAACAGATAACGAAACAGGGAGATGCCGCAGGCGGCGTGGCAGACAAGGCCAGCGATTATATCGATCTAATCAGAGGGTTCATAAATAAAAAATAGTGGGAAGATTAGAGAAAAATTTCATATGGATGGCGGCCGCTAATATAGCTGGCTCGTTTTTTAGCATCGCCCTATTCATATATCTCGCCAGAACCCTAAAGGCCGAGGCATTCGGCTCCATCTCATACGCCCACTCGTTCATATTTTATATGCTTAATTTCGTAGACCTCGGCCTATCCACATATGGGGTAAGGGAGGTCGCTAAAAATAAAGAGAGGGTGTCGGAATACGTCTCTGAGATCGTATCTTTCAAGCTGCTTATAGCAGGCGTTTTATTCGTTATAATCGTTGCCGCGGCATTTTTGGCATGCCCGTCAACGCAGTTCAAGGTCCTGATGGCCGAAGTCGCGTTGTTATTATTTGCGGCGGCTATGGGAACCGACTGGGCATTCCAGGGCCAGGAAAAGATGCGTATGGTGTTCGTGTCTTTCGCGGCGACTACGCTATTACAATTTCTTCTTATCTATATATTTGTTAAAGGCGCGAATGACTTCCTGAAAGCCCCGCTATTGTATTCACTGGCGGCTTTTTTTATTCCGATAGCGTTTCTTCTGCATTTTAGGTACAGGCCTAAGTTTGAGATGGGTTATCTGAAACAGATAAAGCGTTATCTTTCCAGCTCCATAATCATATGGTCTATCGCTATATTCGCTCAAGTTTATAACGGACTTGATATAGTCCTTTTGGGATTATTTAAGAGCCCTGAAGAGGTAGGCTGTTTTAGCGTCGCGAGAAGGGCCGTAAGCGGATGCACGCTGTTAATGGTATTTCTCGCCAATGCTTTGCTGCCGCGATTGTCATCGACTTTCAGCAATGATATTTGTCAGTTCAAGAGCGCCACCGGAAAATTCTTAAAAATATCCTTATTCTTAACCATATTAGTGGTCCTGCCGATCATAGTTTTAAGCGGCCCTATAATATCTTTCGCGCTTGGCGGCGAATACCTGTCCGCGAGCCTTCCATTCAAGGTAATGGCGCTTGGGCTTATATTCGTGTTTTTCAATCTCCCATTTTCCACGGGCCTTGTCGCGGCCGGGTTTGAAAAAGAGGTATTAAAACAGGTGCTGGCAAGCGCCTGCTTAAATGTTGTAGTAAATATAATCCTTATGCCTAAATATGGTATGATGGGAGCGGCCATAGCATTTCTTCTTGCCGAGATCCTCGCGCTTATATGGATCTTATGCGCATACCGAAAGAATATAAGCGTATGCCGTCGATCATAAGAAATGCCATATTCTTCATAGGGTGGATGCTTTCACCGCTCACATTCTGGAACGACGCTTTTGTGAATATACCGATAGCCTATCTTTGCGCGGCATTACTGGCAAAGGTTATAAAAGCGGACTTTCTTTTTCTGACGCTGGCCTTTTATTGGCTCAGTAACGTTTTTGGCGTCCTAATGATGTATTTCAGCGGAAAAAGTATAATGCAGGACAAGAGAAATAGGCTTAACGCTTTGAGAACCCTGCTGATAACCGTGGCAGCATACAGCATACTCATCATTATCCTCAACAGAATCGGCATCCTTAAACCAATTTAACGCCGAAGGCGCAGTAATATTTCTACCAAAGTATAAAAAGTTTGATTTATTTTTATACTATGGTATAATTTGTAGTATAGACAGGCGAGGGAAAGGTATATGATAAAGCGCTATTTAGAGGATCATGTCAGGCAGGACATTGCCGATAAGATGGTTTTTATAAGCGGTCCGAGGCAAGTCGGGAAAACAACTCTTGCTAAAGAGCTTGGCAGAAAGCACTTTCCTGATTCCTGCAGTTATCTAAACTGGGATAATCGCAGGGATCGCAAGGCAATTCTTAGCGGGGAATTTGAAGCGGGTAACCGTCTTGTGATTTTTGACGAAATTCATAAATACAAAAACTGGAAAAATTATCTCAAAGGGGAATATGACAAATATCGGGATAAATTCAGCATAGTGGTTACAGGCAGCGCCCGTCTTGATCTATACCGAAGGGGAGGAGATTCCTTATTAGGCAGATATCATGCTTACAGGCTGCATCCATTATCCGTAGCTGAATTAGCGGGAAACGATAAGTCTATAACTCCTCATAAAGAGCTTATTTTTTCTGGCGCGCGTAAAGAAGAATTTAAGAAGCTTTTCTCGTATGGAGGGTTTCCGGAAGTATGTCTTAAGCATGATGTTCGGTTATTAAGGCGATGGCATAATGAAAGGACAGATTTACTTATAAGAGAAGATATCCGTGATATAGAAGCCATAAGGGATATTTCTGCTCTCCAGGTGCTCGTTGATGTTTTGCCGGATAAAGTCGGTTCTTTATTCTCAATAAACTCATTGAAAGAGGATCTTCAGGTAACGCATAAGACAGTGGCTTCATGGGTAGATGTGCTTGAGAAATTCTATTACCACTACCGCATCTATCCTTTTCAAAGCAGCCGTATCAAATCGCTTAGAAAAGAACCAAAGTTATATTTATGGGACTGGTCCGAGATCGAGGATGAGGATATACGCCTTGAAAACCTTATAGCCTCCCATCTTTTAAAACTATGCCATTTTCTACATGATGTTGAAGGCTATGACGCTAAGCTTTATTATATCAGGGATAAAGAACAAAGAGAAGTTGATTTTTTGGTGTGCATTGAAAAGAAACCATGGTTTTGCGTTGAGGTCAAGGCTTCTTTCAGGGAGCTGCCGGTTTCTTTAAAATATTTTTCCACTCATCTCAAAATTCCATTTAGCTATCTAGTGATAGGCGAAGAAGGGATCGATTACCTTAAGGATTCTATACGTATTATCAGCGCGAGTAAATTTCTTGGAACGCTTGTATAACAGTAATGTCGTAAAACCCGC
This sequence comes from Omnitrophica bacterium RIFCSPHIGHO2_02_FULL_46_20, assembly GCA_001804065.1. Classification (GTDB taxonomy): domain Bacteria; phylum Omnitrophota; class Gorgyraeia; order 2-01-FULL-45-10; family 2-01-FULL-45-10; genus MHFG01. The sequence continues at coordinate 24,086 of MHFG01000027.1, read as the reverse complement.
GCCTTTGCCATTCCTCATGCGATCTATGAGATGGCGCGTTTAAATCTTTTTGACTTGATAAATTTAAGCATGAATAATAATTTAAAAGTTTTTAAGAGAACGGCAGGCTTTATAATCCCCCTCGCCGCGCTCCTGTTAATATCCGCGGTCTCATATTTTCGCCTGCTGGACAATTACGAATTGGTGTCGCTTGATCGCAGATTCTTGCTTCGGCCGGCAGCGCCTATCAGCGATAAGGTAGTAATAGTTGAGATAGGCGAAGATGCTGTGAAAAAATTAGGCAGATTTCCGTTCGATAGAAATTACCACGCTCTTCTTATCAAGGCGCTTTCCGCGTTTGGGGCAAAGGCGATAGTCTTCGATCTGCTCTTTAGCGTACCGCAGGAACACGATGCAGAGCTGGAGGAGGCAATCAAGCAGGCTGGAAATGTTTATATCCCCTTCGCGTTTGATATCGATATAAATAAAAAGTCAAAGATCGTCTCGGCTAATGGCTACGTCGCGAAATGCCTGGAAGGCCTCGCGGCGGCATCAAAAGGGATTGGCCATATCAATATAGTCCCTGATCCCGACGGGAAATTTCGAAGAATTCCGCTATATATAAAATACGGGAACAACCTTTATCCGCACCTGTCGTTTTTAGCGGGATGCGGCTACCTCGGTATTAAAAGTGAAGATGTGCGGATATATCAGGGCGAATACGCGCTTTGCGCGAATATCAGGATACCGCTGGATGAGAGGTCAAACCTGATTATAAATTATTCCGGCAACTGGGGCAAAGTTTTTAAACACTACTCCTACGTGGATATATTACAAACGTATCTGGCCGGGATGGCCGGCGAGAAACCTTTCTTGAGCCCGGATTTCTTTAAAGACAAGGTATGCATCGTAGGCATTACCACAGCGGGGATGGATATACACCCAAGCCCTTTTGAGCCGATATATCCGGGAGTCGGCGTTCACGCGGAAACCCTTAATTCGATGATAAATAATAAATTTATCTCGCGCGTTTCACGTAAGATGAATTTGTATGTATTGATTATTTCATGCTTATTTTTCTCATTTATTATTTTTAAGACGAAGCCTATGAATGGGTTCTTGGCGCTGATACTGGCTATAGCGCTATCTTTAATCGCAAGCTTATTTTTATTCAATAATTTCGGCATATGGATAGACATAGTATGCCCCGTAATGGTTATGGGGGCGCTTTACTTGTCAATCGCTTCATACAAATATCTCGGTGAATGGAGGGGGAGGATCGCGCTGGATCGAGAACTCGACATAGCAAAAAAAATACAGGAGAGTTTTCTGCCGAAAAATTTACCCCGCGTCAATGGCATTGATATAGCCGCGAGGATGATAACAGCCCGGAAGGTAGGGGGGGATCTATACGACTTTGTCGAATTCGGCCCTGACGAATTAGGTATTATGGCGGGAGATGTTTCAGGAAAAGGCATACCGGCCAGTCTTTTTATGGCTATGGTTTCCGGCGCGTTCAAATCTTTTGCCCTGCCGGAGGTTAAACCCGAGCAAGTTTTGTCAAATCTTAATTATAAGCTTGTCAAAGAGTCGTCGTCCAATCTATTTGTTACGGTCTTCTATGCGATTTTTGACATGCGTAATAAAGTTCTAAGATACGCAAATGGCGGACACCTCCCCGTGCTATATTTAACTAAAAATAAAGCCTCTGTATTTTTAAATGTCGAAGATGGGGCGCCGCTGGGCCTCATGGATGGGGCATATTCCGGAGGAGAAAAGCGGTTTGAAGAAGGAGATATATTTATATTCTATACCGACGGAGTGACTGAGGCCATGAATGCCAAAGAGGAAATGTACGGGGTAAATCGCCTTGCCTCTATAGTGGAAAATAACAGGGTCGGCGGCCCTGAAGCGCTGCTTGATATTATAGAAAAAGACCTGAGAAAATTTGAGCCGAAAGCGGCGCAGCACGACGATATAACGATTATTGTGGCGAAGATAGGCGCCGGTTAATTCCGATCTTCGTTGATCCTGTCGATCATGCCTGACGCTATGATACCGGAAGAATAAGAATAAAATAGGGACCTGTCCCTTTGGGACCTGACCCCCTAAGAGAATATTTAATTATGTCTTGAAATTTAGTTATAACTAAATTATAATACATTATCATGGATGACGCTATTTATACCCATTTGCAGTTAAGGGAAATTTTCCACCTGGAGTTTCTCAGATGGTTGGGGAGGAAGATAAAACAGGAGAATTACGTCCTCAAAGGCGGCGTAAATCTGCGTTTTTTCTTCAACAGTTTCAGATATTCGGAAGATATGGACCTTGACGCGGGCAGGATACAGATGCACGCTCTTAAAGATGCGGCGATGGGCATCCTTGAAGCGCGCTCCTTTCAGGAGTCGCTCAAGCCGTTCGGGATCGAAAAAATAGTTCCGCCGGATATTGGTAAGGCAAAACAGACGGAAACCACTCAGCGTTTCAAAGTCCATCTCCTGACTTCTGCGGGAGAAGACCTGTTTACAAAAGTAGAGTTTTCGCGCAGGGGGTTCAATGGCTCTCTCGCCATTGAACCGGTTTCCGACACAGTCCTGCGCGCTTATAAACTATCGCCGTTACTGTGCCCGCACTACGTAGCCAGCTCAGCGGTGTTTCAGAAAGTCAAAGCGCTCGCTATGCGTTCAGCTGTCCAGGCACGGGATGTCTTTGATCTTTATGTCTTAACCCCGCAGACCAATTTGTCATCCCGATCCAGCAAGGTGTTCACGCTCAAGATGACCCAGTCTTTGCTCGAGAGGGCGCGGGAAAACGCGCTTGAGATAAGTTTTGAGCAGTTCCGCGATACTGTCGTGTCTTATCTGGCGCCCGAAGACAGGTCTGTTTACGACAAGGCCGCGGCTTGGGATGAGATAAAGCTTCGAGTATCGGATTTTCTTGAGAGGGCAGGAAAAAGCAATGCCTAAAGTATCCGTTTTGACCGCGATCAAGCAATTAAAGCGGCCCATTTTCACTACGCGTGAAGCGGCATCCTGCGCCGGCGGCAGTACTTCCGGTACCGTTCAGGCGCTCAATCATCTCGCGAGAGAAGGGGTAGTTATTAAGATAGCCCGCGGCATCTGGGGGGTTGATATGGGTAACAAGCGGACTAGCCAGTATTCCGTGATACCTTTTTTACTTCCCCATGGCCGTGGTTACGTATCTTTTATAAGCGCCTTGCACCTTCACGGAATCATAGAGCAGATACCTCAATTGGTGACTCTGGCCTCGACGGCCCACACAAAAACGATTCGCACAAAGTTGGGCACGTTTTATCTTCACAGGATAGCGCCCTCATTTTTTAAAGGGTTTGATTGGTATAAGGGTAATGGTGATTTTCTGATAGCCGAGCCGGAAAAAGCGTTCGTGGATTGCCTGTATCTCTCGGCGCGCAAGAAAAAACAGTTCGGGCATTTTCCGGAATTGCATTTTCCGAAGTCGTTCAGTTTCAAAAAAGCGCGGGATTGGGCGGGACAGATTCCCGACATCAGAATCCGATCTTATGTAAATAGGGAATTGGAGAAGGTGAGAGGAAACAATTCGTGAAATCGGAAATCGGGGATACAGGATATCATCGGAAGAGATAGATAGCTATATCGCTTTCAGGTCAAAAGGCCATGCGTAAAGGAGGATCAATGTATCAACAGCGCGCATACGGCTGGGTGCCTGACTTGCCGGACCAGAGGGATTACCTTTATACGGCAATAAAACCTGTCGTAAGGCTGCCTGATAAGGTAGATTTGAGGCAGCTATGTTCCGGAGTTGAGGACCAGGGGAGTTTGGGAAGCTGCACGGCGCAGGCATTAGCCGGTAATATCGAATTTCTCGACAATATGCCGGATTCGAAATATACGGATGTAAGCAGGCTTTTTATCTACTACAACGAACGCGTCCTGATAGATACGGTAGATTACGATTCAGGCGCGTCGCTAAGAGACGGCATAAAGACGCTTAAAGCGGACGGCGTATGCCTGGAAGCTCTATGGCCATACCTGACAGCGCGTTTTGACAAGAGGCCGGCAAAGAGGTGTTATGCAGAGGCGAGAAAGCGCAGGATAGAGTCGTATCATCGCATAGAGACGCTTCGCGATATGCTTGTGTGCCTTGCCGAAGGCTACCCTTTTGTCTTCGGATTTACCGTATATGAGAGTTTCGAATCTCCGGCCGTAGCTAAGACAGGCATCGCTCATATGCCGCGCAAGGGAGAATCTGTGACAGGCGGCCATGCGGTTATGGCTGTCGGATACATTCAGAAGGCGAAACGGTTTATCATCCGCAATTCATGGGGTAAGTCATGGGGGATGAGCGGGTATTTCACCATCCCATTCCAATATCTCGAAGAACTCGCCGATGACTTTTGGACAATACGGAGGGTGTAGAGAAGGCTCATAGGGGGGCGTAGTTTGTAGGGGATGGCCCCCTTGAGGCGGGAAGAGCGGCTGATGGGATCGGCAATTATATCTCGAGACCTTGTCGGTGAGATATCTGGACGATAAAGTAGGCGATATATGAATAATCACCAGTGGGATAAGATCAGGAAATTTGAATCCCGATATAAAGAAAAATCATTGCGACGGATGAGCGAAAAAAAATCGCTCGGGATATTTCTTGATATGTATCAATTTAGCCAAAAGATACTGGATAAAAAATACTATTTTTCTCTTGACCCGGTAAAGGTCAGGTCGCTTATCCGCAAACATTCCATCGCCGGAAAGGTCAGACAATGAACTTATTAGAATACCAGTTAAAGCAAGCGGTTAAGTGCATGGCGATGAGAGCGTTGAAAAACTGTTTTTCTTGTCATCTAAAAAAGCTTGAGTTTTCTAAGGTGATAGCTTATAATCCTCATATATGCGTTATATAAACCGTTTGATAGAAAAACAAATTGTAGAAGCCTCTCATGCATTTGCGGCTATTCTTTTAACAGGACCGCGCAGGGCAGGCAAGACTACGCTCCTTAAGAAATTGTTTCCAAAGGCGTCTTATTACCTTTTGGAAGACCTTGATACAATCGCGCGCATAAAAGCGGATCCGCGATCCTTTATTGAAGAGGTTAAGCCGCCTGCCATCCTGGATGAGATTCAGAATATCCCGGAACTTTTTAATTATTTTCGTACGCGTATGGATGAAAAACCGCGCCGTTATGGGCAATGGTATTTTACCGGTTCACAGGATGCCCCATTAATGAAAGGGGTATCAGAATCGATGGCTGGAAGAGTCGCTGTATTCCATCTGTTGGGGCTCTCTTCCGAGGAGTCAAAGAAAGTCTCAATACTCCGCGGCGGCTTGCCTGAAGTTTTGGCAAAGCCAAAGACAGCCTCTTTATGGTTTCGTTCGTATATCCAGACATATCTTGAGCGCGATGTGCGTTCTATAAGCGCAATTAAGAACTTGGCGACATTTCGAAGGTTTCTTTCGCTAATTGGAAGCCGCCAAGGCGCGGTGCTTAATAAAACTGATCTTGCGGCTCCGCTTGGTATTTCTGTGCCGGCATTAACAGAATGGATTAATATTCTTGAGATTACAGGACAGATTATTGTTGTCCCGCCATTTTATGAGAATTTCGGCAAACGCCTTATCAAATCCCCTAAGATTTATTTTGCGGACTCAGGATTATCCTGTTATCTCTTAGGTATTGAAACAGAAGATGCGCTGCGTAAATCGCCTTTTTTTGGGCAAATATTTGAAGGATTCGCCGCCTCTGAAATAGTCAAACATCAGGAAAATAGCGGTAAGCGCAGGCATATTTATTATTTCCGCGACCAGCAGGGCTTGGAAGTAGATTTTATAATACCATTCTCCGGTAACGCCAGGCTCCTTGTTATGGAAGCCAAAGCGGTGCGTTCTGTTAAGCCGTCAATGGGAATATCTTTAATGAAATTGGCGCGTGCGATACCCGGATATAAAGTTGAGAAATATGTCGTCCACCTTAATCCGCCAAAAGGCGTAAAGAAGGAATTCCGCACCCTCTCACCTGGGGTAATGGCTATACCTGTTGCAGAAATTGGTTCTCTTTGTTAATGCAATGTCCGAATACTGCTTAAAACACAATTCAATTCTGTTAAATCATAAAAAGTAAGTTGACATATTTTTTTTAATCGAAGGCCGCCGCAGCGGCTACCGTATAGCGGCTGATGAGATAGATAATTATATTTCCTGCAGGCACAACGAAAATAGATCGCGCAGGTCTTGACAAATAGCTAAATATATTGTATACTTTAATACATAGAATTGTATAAATATATACAAAGTATTGTATGGAATACCGTATAGATAAAGAAGGGTTGTTGAACACAATCAGCGCATGGGACGGTTTTCTCAAGCGCAAGGTCCATTTAATCGCCTGCGGAGGAACCGCTCTCACTCTTTTAGGCGTAAAGGAGTCCACAAAAGACGTTGATCTGATTGTGCCGGACACAGGAGAGTATGATTATCTTACAAGCGTATTAAAACAGCTTGGATATAGATCAGCGAGCGGCTGGGGATGGAAAAGAGGCGATGGTTTTATATTTGATTTATTCAGGGGTAAAGCCATACATACTACAGAGTTGTTAGAATCGCCTCTGGAGAAAGGGAATAATATTACTGTAAAAGAGTTTGACAGGATCTACCTGGGGGTGTTGAATTATTATGATATCATTATAAGCAAGCTATTCAGGGCTAGTAATGTAGATATGGATGATTGCCTTATGCTGGCGAAAAGTAAGAGAAAATACATAGACTTAAAGCGATTGGAGCAGCGTTTCAAAGAAACAGCATCTTTTGACGTTTCAGAAGATAGAGTAAGTAGGAATTTTGAGCATTTTTTAAAAGGCCTCGAGAAAAAAGGGGCCGCTTAATGAAACCTCGCATTGCACTCACGAGAGGCTCCGTGTGCGATTATAAGGGAGTTGGCACATGAAAAATAATAACCTTCTAAAAAGAGTCGGCGCGTTAGGATTCCCGCTTTTTGGCGCTGAGGAATACCAAAACGCGGATTTAACCTTGTCGGATATGGTAAGATCGGGAGAACTTCGTCTTTGGGAAGGGTTTCCTGTGGTGTTGGCAAATAGCGCGCAGAACGGGTCATTCAGTTACGCCAAAGTTAATCGGTACCTCAAAAAGGCTTTTCAAAAATCGTCTCTGGTTTCACTTGTGGCAATGTCGCTCGCGCTTTATAAATTCTTTAATTTAAAATTTTCTTGGCACAAGGAGCTTTTCAAAGCCCTTTCAAGAAACATGCAAAAACAATTTGACGGATACCTGAGGAATCTTAAGAAAGATGGAAATCTCAATGTTGCCGGGCGCGAAATGTCCGCCCATAGGCTAAAATCCGTATTTAACAATTATTTTAACCAATCGCAGGCAAAATTGAACGAATTGCTTTCTGTAAAAGACGAACTGAGCCTTGAGTATTCATTGTCACAAGTTTTTTCTCCTAAACAGAAAGAGTTGTTTCTGAAGAAGCTCAAGCGGGAGAAATTAACCAAAACTGAAAAAGAATATTTTTCAAGAGCGGTAAAAAAGAAAGTTCTGGCTTTAGCCAATCCGGAAATGCATCGTTTGTCTCAGAAACTGCTGGAATGATTGCCGGCGGCCTCTGTGATTAGTATAGCGTCAGAGCAGCGTTATTGTTTGCCGCCTACAAAGAAGGCCGCCGCAGCGGCTACCGTATAGCGGCTGATGAGATAGATAATTATATTTCCTGCAGGCACAACGAAAATAGACTACACATGCCTTGACAAAGAAGGAAAGATATGGTTTACTATATATCAGAGTTCACCAATTTGTAAACTATGATATATTATAGGATAGATACATGTATATACCGGAAAAGCGCCTTATAACGAAAATAGAAAGCGAGCTTAAAAAACGCATGCCGTTCCTTTCACATTGGAATATACGGCATAATAAGAAAACGGGCGCCACGGCGCCGGATCTATTGATAAAAACCAGGGACAGCGACGGTCATACTTATTGTTTTTGCGTTGAAGTTAAAACAGCCGGCTACCCGCAGTATGTCAGAGACGGTATCGCCATTCTAAAGAAAATCACTAAGTCCAACCCCTCATATTATCCGATTGTTGCCGTTCCGTTTATGGGCGAAGGCGGGAAGAGGATATGCGACGAAAACAACGTCGGGTATATGGATTTTGGCGGAAACGCGAAGATAACGCATAAAGGCATATTAATTTATACGGAAGGGAAAGAGCGCCCAAGGCAGGCGTCGCCTGTAAATCAGTCTATATTTTCACCAAAATCCGCGAGGATTACAAAATTATTCCTTAGCCAGCCTCGCGAGGAATGGAGACAAAAAGATATCGCTGCAAGGACAGGATTAAGCAAAGGTCTGGTTTCGCGCGTCATAGGTAAAATGATAGAGGCAGGATACGTGTTGGAGAAAGAAGAAAAACTGGCCTTAACGGAGTTTGACGATCTCTTTTCCGCTTGGATAGAAGCGGAGACAAAACGGCGCTTAAGAAAGGCAAGCTATTATGTATGGGCTCAAAATCCGTCTAAATTGATGGCCTCTGTAGCCGATAGACTTTCCAATAATAGAATAAAATATGCCTTTACGCAGGAAGCGGGAGCTTCTTTAGTGGCGCCGTTCGCTGCGTTTGATATAGTTTCGGTCTATGTAGAATCGCTCGATAAATTTCCAGAAAGATCGTTGTCGGCGGCCGAAGCCGATAAGGGCTTTAATCTTACGGTTATAGAAGCGCCGGATGAATATATATTTACAAAAATACAGGACAAAGGCGGCTTAAAAGTCGTAGATAACCTTCAGCTCTACGCCGACTTAAAAAAGAACCCTTTGCGCGGAGAAAAACAGGCCGGCCATATCCTGGCTCTTATTAAGAGAGAGTCAAGATGAGAGAAAAGGCGTTTGAGGATTATTCGCCGGAACATCTGGACAGACTCAAATATATGTTGTCCGATATATATGCCGCGTTTGGCAAAATATCGGGGGACCTATATCTGGTCGGCGGCCTTGTGCCTGATTTATTGGTCAAAAATAAACTGCCGTATCTGAGGGAGTATTTGGGAACGCTGGATATAGATCTCGCGCTAAAATTCGCGGTTTCTCAAAGCGGAAGATATAAAGACTTCTATAAGATTTTACGGTTTCTGGGGTTTGAAAAACAGAAGACCGCGGACGGAATGGGCGTGATGAGCCATAGTTTTATCAAATATGAGGGCGGCTATAAACCGGTGGTTATAGATTTGATAACGGATGATAAGCTTGAACCTGTCTCCGATAAGATAAAAGAGATATCTCCCGACGTGGAAGCCGTTAAATTTCGCGGGGTGTATTTGGTATTTGATGATTTTGTTATAAGGGATCTCAAGCGTGAACGAAAGAAGACAGCGCAGGTTAAAATCCCGAATATAATACCATTCTTGGCGTTGAAGGCTTTCGCTTATTCGAACGAAGAAAACAGGGCCTCGAAGGACGCTTATGATATATGGTACACGATAGTCAATTTTAAAGATGGACCGGTTTCCGTGCGGAAAGAATTATCGAAATATAAAAGCAACAAAGACGTCAAGGATGCTTTTAGGGCGATACGCGGCTATTTTGACAGCGAGGCTTCGGCAGGAACAAAAGATGTGGCCAATATCCTCGTCAAACGATATGGGTTAAAGAGGGTTTTTGCGAATAGGGAGATAGTCTTTCCGATCAGAATGTTAAAATCGTAATGCCGTTGCAGGGGTAAATGTCCGCCGCGGCGGGTACCGGATTCCTTTGCAAGAAATAGATAAGTATATCAGACGGCGATATAGGGTGGAATAAAACATAGAGAATGCTTGTAGACAAACATCCCCCCGCTATTTCTTTACTAGATATGTGTGCATTAAAATATTTTGCAACAATTTCCCCACTTTTTACGTCTTATATAGTAGACATATAAGGCACTAAATCAGTAAAAAGGAGGAAAACATGGAAGACGATGTCATGAAGAATATAAAAAATGAAAGAATAGCTGCCGAAAAAGGCGAGATTATTATTTACAAAGCGAAAAGTGGCGCGGTTCGTCTGGACGTAAGGCTCGAAAAAGAAACAGTCTGGCTTACTCAAGCACAACTTGCCAGGCTTTTTTTAACCGAGAGAAGTGTTATTACAAAGCACCTAAATAACATTTTTCAAACAGGAGAATTAGATGGAAAATGCAATGTGCAAAAAATGCACATTCCTTTTTCAGACAAGCCCGTAAAATTTTATAATCTGGATATCGTTGTATCTGTAGGCTATCGTGTTAACTCAAAACGGGCAACTCAGTTTCGTATATGGGCGACAAGCGTTTTAAAGAGTTACCTCCTTAAAGGATATGCGCTTAACCAAAAAAGACTTCACGAGCGCGAAACTGCGTTAAACGAACTTAGGAAGACGATAGCATTTATCGGCACTAATGCTTCGCACCCCCAGCTGGCAGGCAAAGCAGACGATCTTCTAAAGCTGCTTAACGAATACTCTAATGCGCTAACCATTCTATATAAATATGATAATAAGTCTCTTTTACTAGCCAGTAAAGCTAAACCCAAATTTGTTTTAGGCTATTATATGGCTGTGAAAGTGATAAATGATATAAGAGCAAGGCTCGCTGTAAAGGATGAGTCCAGCGATTTGTTTGGCAGGGAGATGAGCCACAAGTTTAAAAGTATCATAGGGGCCCTTTACCAAACATTTGACAAAAAAGATTTATACGCAAGCGTGGAAGAGAAAGCAGCCCATCTTTTGTATCTTACTATCAAAGATCACCCGTTCTCAGATGGCAATAAACGCATTGCGTCTATTATGTTTATTTATTTCTTGGAAAAGAATAGATATTTACACAAAGCCAATGGCGAGCGCAAGATTAATGATAACACGATTGTTGCTCTTTCTCTGCTCATTGCGGCAAGCGATCCACGAGAAAAAGATACTATGATTAAAATTATAACTAACTTACTGAAAGAATAAAGTCACACTGTCACAAAGTCAGGATAAAGAGATAGGCAGGGAAAATTATTATTGACCAAAGAAGCGGCCAAGATATTAAGAGTGAGCGAAGAATACCTGCGCCTGCTCTTGAGAAGGAAGAAGATAGCCGCCTACAAAGAAGGCCGCAGCAGCGGGTACCGGATTGCGGCTAATGAGATAGATAATTATATTGCAAGGCGATATGGGAAGATACCCTAAAGAACGCGTATAGCTACAAAATGATTATGAAGATGAAACTCTTTTTAAAACTCAACTATTTACTTAGTCTATTAGCGTTGGCATTATATCTATTCTTTGGGCACGGTTTTATTGAGAAAGTCTATAAGGGCGAGGCCTTCTTTTTCAATAAGATCATATCTTCACAAAGTCTATATCCTTTAGAATACTATTTTTCAAAATGGAGCGGAAATAAATGAGGATTTTGTCACTCGCGCTAGCGATAGCATTGATACTGGCGTTTGCGCCTGGCGCATACTGCGCAGACGATTATGAGAATGACAGCGACTCAAGCAATGAGAGCTCTACATCTACCGACACCATAAGCGGCGGAATTTTTGGAAAAAATAATAGCACCCCTTACAGAAGTATCCCAAACGATGGCGAAGAAAATGCCCGCGCAATAGATATCGGTATCACCTCCAAAAAAGCTTCCGACAAAATCGGACAAGGCCCTATTCTGGGAGCAACGGGCACAGGAGTCTTAGCCAGAGCGCTTATGAGCACAGATCAGCAGCGTAGGGAAGAGGAGCAGAAACAGAGGCAGGAAAAGAATCAAGAGCAGGAAGTTCAGGATTATCAACGAGCTCCTAAAAATGTTCCGATAAACGCTAAAATAAAGAGAAAGATCAAGCGCAGATATGACGACGAAGGTAATCTTATAGAAGAAAGCGCTAATCGCTAATCTTCGAGTTTGTTAGAGAGTAATAAAATAATTATACGCGAGGGAGTACAGATGGAGGCTAAAAAATTATTGTTGACAAAAGAAACCGCCGGCATCTTAAGAGTAAGCGAAGAATATCTTCGACTGCTTATCAGAAGAAGGAAGATAGCTGCCTACAAAGAAGGCCGCCGCGGCGGGTATCGTATTGCGGCTAATGAGATCGATAATTATATCACCCGAAAAATCAATAGAGAAGCATAAGATTTAGTATGGCAAAACGGGATACTTCAAGCAGATTAAAGATAGCATTTGTCAATTCCAATGACATCTTTGATAAGAAGAGTTTGTCAGGCACGCCCTATCTCATCTCGCGCCTTCTCGAAGAATGCTGCGGTGAGGTGGAATACATACATAATTTCAGGCCGAATAAAATGACCATTTCTTATATCCTGAGGAACCTATTTAGAGAATTTACGCGGATATATTTACTGCAGAAACTAAAAGAGATATGCTGGAACGCGAGAGGGAAGAAGTTCGTGTGGGAGAAGACCATAGCCGTATCGCGGTATTACGCCAAGATAATTGAACAAAGGCTTAGGGGTAAACACTATGACATTATATTTGCCGAAAAGGGGTCATTCTGCATAGCTTACCTTGATACGAAGATACCGGTTATCTATGAGACCGATGCTACGTTCAAGGCGATGGAGGGCTACTATCCTGAATTTAGTCCGGTTTCGAGAGATTTTTCTGAAGGCGGCAATATAGTCGAGAAGAGTGCGCTTGAGAAGGCAGCCCTTGTCATAGCCGTGTCTCAATGGGCAGCTGATTCTATGATGCGCGATTACGGGATAAGCGGCAATAAAATAGAAGTGATCACGTGTCCTCCTAATTTCGATGTCATACCACCTGTCAGCGATGTATTGAAGAAAAAGGAACATGATATATGTGGACTGCTGTTTGTGGGTGTTGATTGGGAAAGGAAAGGCGGAGATATCGCGGCCGATGCAGTCGATTGGTTAAATAGAGAAGGTATCAGAGCAAAACTTTTCATATGCGGATGCATTCCGCCAAGACAATATCTTAGAAATAGTCACATTGAGGTAATGGGATTTTTGGATAAAAATACCGAAGAAGGCGGGCATAAGCTTCAAAACGTATTTCTGTCTTCGCATTTTCTTATTTTGCCAACCAGGGCAGAATGTTTTGGTCAGGCGTTAGCTGAAGCCTCCGCTTTTGCCCTGCCCATTATCACCACTAATACAGGCGGTATACCTTCAGTTGTTTTTGACGGCCAGAATGGTTTTTTGTTAGATTTAAACGCCAAGGGATCGGATTTCGGCAAAGTCATAAAAGAACTGTGGGAAGATACTGTCAGATACGATGCCTTGCGATCCAGCGCCAGAAAGGTATTCGAGGAGCGCTTGAGCAGTAAAGTATGGGTAGAATCCATGCGTAGGGCCATTGAGAAAGCGTTGGGGAAATCACAGGATTTGCAATGAAGATACTTGTTGTAGGCGCAGGATTGAGCGGGTGTTCGGCCGCGAGGCTCTTAAAGGATAGAGGCCATGAGGTGTCGCTGATCGAGAAAAGAGGCGAGGTAGGGGGCCTCTGCATAACGAGGACAGGTGATGATGAGTTACGATACGAACCGTTCGGAGCCAGGACGTTCCACGCGAAGAGTTCAAGGGTGAGAGAATTCGTTGCCAGGTTTGATGATTTTAACGGTTATGTGCATAGAAAAGGCATGATCATAAACGGAAGATTATTCCCGTTTCCTATGACCAAGGCGGCCATTGACGGCCTTGAAGAGAAAGAGCGTATTTTTGAGGAGTTGAAAAACAGGCCCGCCATAATAGACAAAACAAATTTTGAAACTGCATGCATCTCTATTTTCGGCAGGACATTGTATGGTTACTTCGTCAAAAATTATACCGTGAAGATGTGGGGAGTTGACCCCAAGGAGTTGACAGCCGAGTGGGCCCAAAAACGGCTGGAGTTGCGGGAGGACGATAGCGAAGGGTTATTCAAGGATGAGTGGCAAGGATTGCCCTGTCACGGTTATTCTTTTTTGCTGGAGAGGATGATCGATGGGATACACGTTATGGTAAACACCACTTCTTTTGATCCTGCTGGTTATGATGTAGTCATTTTGTCAGCACCGATAGACCATGCTATGGATTTTAAGTTCGGCAGATTACAGTATAGAGGCTTAAGATTCGATTATAGTAAGGACGAAGAGTGGGAAGATGACGATTACGGCACTATAAATCTGCCGCAACATCCGAGATACATAAGAAAATGTAATTTCAAGATTCTTCATAAACAAAAATCTTCACATAGCCTCGTTCAATATCAGGAGCCTGTGGCGGCAGATGAGAAGAGCGTGCCAATGTATCCGGTCAACACCGAAGAAAATAATAGAATTTTCGACAGGTATCTGAAAAAGGTCTGCGCCACCAAGAACATCTGCCCTATCGGGCGATTGGGGTTATTCAAATATTTGAATATGGATAAAGCCGTAGAGGTGGCCTTTGATATGGTTGCCATCATTGAATCTTACTCGGAGATTACCTCCGAAGAGAGATATAAAAAAATCAAGGCCATTGCGAAAAGCCATTAAGCGCGGATAGCGTGGTATAAGAGATAATGAGATTGACCAAAGAGGGCTTACTGAGGATAAATTTCAGGGAATTGCCGGATAACAGGACCAGGCTCAAGTGTAATTTTCGCTGCTCTTACTGTCTCCAGATAGCGGGCAATGTCCGGGAATATTCTTTCGGCGAAGAACAGTTCGCGATGACAAAATGCGTCTGGGACATGCTTTCGAGAGTGGAAGACGCTATAATGGTGAGGATAAATTTTAACGGCGAGATATTTGCTGATGGATGGGCTACAAGATGCGCATTTTATATCGATAGGATACCCAACGTAAGAATATGCGAATTCATTACAAATAATTCAATAGACCCGAAAACCTATTTAGATGAGATAGTTCCGTCAAAAACTACTTTTAACTGCTCTTTTCATCCGGAGTTCGTATCCATCGAGCGCTTTATCGAAAACACGCTTACCTTAAAAGGGGCAGGCTGCGATGTCTTTGTTAACGTATGCGCTATACCGCAACTGGTAAATAAGCTCCCGGATATGAAGGAGACTTTCGATAAGCACGGTATACCTTTTAAATTACAAGGGTTTCTCACGCTTGGAGGCAGTTACATGGGGAAAAAATATCCGGAGCAATATACGTTGGCGGAACGACGGATATTAAAAAAGACATTTTATACCAAAGATGAATATTCATACTTCGTGAGGTTAAGACGAACCAAAGGTTTGGATTGTTACGCAGGGGTTGACACGATCAATGTATTTCTCGATGGCTCTGTAAAGAGGTGCTTCACCCAAGACATAGGAAGCGTGGAGGGGCTGGTTTCCGGCAAGGTCAAGCTTGGCGAGGAACCTTATCCATGCCATGAAAAAAACTGCCCGTGCTATGCCCACTTCATAGGTCTGAAAAAGTTCAGGAAAAAATATATACTCTCTTCGAGATTTGTTGACAATTACGAAAAAACCGCAGGCGAAAATGGTTTAAAAGGATAAATGATGTCAATTCGTCATAAACTTTATAAAGGCGTTTTCTGGAACTCAGTTTCGCAGTTTGGGTCCCAGTTAATAAATTTTATCACCATAGTAATTTTAGCCAGGCTTCTTGATCCTAAGGATTTCGGCTTAGTGGGAATGGTTGCAGTGATAACTTCCTTCCTGGGATATTTTACGGAGTTCGGCCTTACTCCTACCTTAATTAATAAAAAAGAAATAGATGAAGGTGATTGCAATACTGTTTATTGGAGCACTGTCTTTTTTTCTATTGTAATTTATATGTTAGTATTTTTTTGCGCTCCTCTTGTCGGCTCGTTTTATAACGATGAAAGATTAACCTTGATAACACGCATACTTTTTATCAACTTCTTGTGTTCTCCATTAGCCTTTATACCCGAAGTTCTGGAAATTAAAAGGTTAAACTATAATAAGATTGCTGTTGCGGAATTGGCAGCCGTATTATGTTCCGGAATAATAGGTGTCTTATTAGCCTATTCAAACTTTGGGGTTTGGAGCTTAGTGACGCAGCAAATACTTTTTACATTTTTCCGTGGTTTTATATTGATGCTTGCAACGGGGTGGCTGCCAAAACTGAGTTTCTCCATTACAAAATTCAAGGAATTGTCCGGTTTTGGTTTTCACTTCACATTCAGGAACTTAATTTCATATCTTTCCGAGAATATCGATTTCTTATTAGTTGGGAAATTATTAGGGCCGGCAGCGCTGGGGATATATGCCTTTTCCTTCAAAGTTGCTAAATACCCGATTATGAAATTTTATCAAATTTTTGGCAGAATGTTTTTCCCTGCCTTCGCTTCCTTTAGAGAAGAAAAAGAAAGAGTGAAGAGAAATTTGATCAGAGTAAATTTGGGCGGCGGTTTCTTGTTAATACCATTGCTGACAGCCATTTTTTTCATTATTAAACCTTTAATATTATTATTAGTGGGAGAAAAATGGATAGCGACGGTGCCTGTTATTCAGATATTAATAGTATATTTGGCCTTTACTAGCATCTGTTTTGCCGATGAATCTCTGCTGATTGTTTTAGGCAGGATTAGGATGGTCAATGTCATTAAACTATCAGCGACTCTGGCGCTCTTATCGGGAGGATATTTGGCGACAAAAAAATATGGGATAATCGGAATGGCGATTATTTTTACTGTTGTCTCCATTCTTTACGATTTAATTATCAAAAGAAAAGCGCTAAAAATGATAGACTTAGATTTTATCTTGTATTTAAAAAATCTAAAGATTATTTTTTGCATGACATTAATTTTGTCATTGGCATTAGGGGCTTATTCATTTTTAGCCTTTAAGTTTTGTAAGCTGCCCATTGTATTTCTATTGGGCGGGGGATTAGTATTAGTTGTCTCCATGGCAATATTTGTTTTAACAAATAACCTCATAGATTTTAAGGCTAAAAGAGTCAATATCGATAGGATAATAATATTGGATGAATAATATGAGCGTAGATCCTCTGGTAAGCGTAATAATCCCATATTTTTATGAGGAAAGATATTTGGAAGAAGCCTTGCTGTCCGTTTTTTCCCAGACATACAAAAATTATGAAATAATCGTAGTGGATGACGGTTCGGCAACAGGCGGCGCTAAAAGCATATGCAAAAAATACGGAGATAAATTAAAATATATCCGGCAGGAGAATAAGGGCGTCAGCGCGGCCAGAAACAACGGCATAGCTAACAGCCATGGAGAATATATAGCTTTTTTGGATGAGGACGATATCTGGTTGCCGGACAAAATAGAAAAACAGGTTGGGTATTTTGAAGAATTAAAGCGAAAAAATATAAATGCAGGATTAATTTATACGGGACAGCAAATGATCGACGAAGATAACAATGTGCTTGCAAATGGTTTATGTAAATCTTCAGGATATAACTATAAACTGTTATTATTCGGCAATTTTATAGGCACCCCTTCCTGCGTGATGACAACGCGTTCGGTTTTGCGTGATGTGGGGTTATTTGATGAGGGCTTGCTTCAGTGCCAGGATTTTGATATGTGGATAAGGATAGCCAAAAAATATGACATTTATTCGGTGAATGAAATCTTGACCAGATATAGGAATAGGCAGAATTCGCTTTCCAAGGATACAGAAACAAGGATTAGTAACTGTAATAAAATAATCGAAAAACAATTTGAAGAAGACGCCAAAAATGAAATTATTAGTTCAGAGTTAAGGAAAAATCTTCTTTTGCGCTATAAAAAAATAGCTGCACTACACTGGAAAAATGCCGCATACGCTAGTCTTTTTCAGAAAAAAGATACGGTAGCTTTCAGAAAATTTGCTAGAAAAGGTTATGCAATTGATAAGACATTTTTCGACTTTAAGGTTTGGATATATTATATTCTTTCGTTTTTGTCTCCTCAATTATGCGTTAAGCTTAGGCGGCTTAAGGGGAAACAGGGAATCAGAAACTACGTTTTTGATGTTAGCGATTCAAAGTATGATTGGCTGAATCTGATCAAAGGTAGTTTTGACAGGTGAGATGGATATGAATCCAATGGTTAGCGTTGTGATTCCGACTTTTAATGGTGAAAAATATTTAGAAGATGCCATTTTGTCAGTATTTGCTCAGACATATAAGGATTACGAATTGATTATAGTTGATGATGGATCGAAGACTCGTGAAGTGGAAAAAATATGTAAAAAGTATTATGACAGGCTAAAATATATAAGGCAGGAGAATAGAGGTATCAGCGCCGCGCGAAATAACGGCATAGTAAACAGTAACGGTAAGTATATAGCCCTTCTTGACGATGATGACCTCTGGGCGCCGGAGAAACTGGAGAAGCAGGTGAAGTATTATGAAGAACTGAAAAGGCAGGGCAGGAATGTCGGGTTGATATACACTGGCCATCAGGTAATAGGAGAGGATAACGAAGTCCAGTCAAGTTTTTTGTATAAATCTTCCGGATATAACTATAAGATATTGTTATTTATCGACTTTATCGGAACGCCATCTTCTGTGATGGTGGATAAAGCTGTTTTGGATGATGTAGGAACGTTCGATGAAGCGCTTGCGCGCAGTCAGGATTTCGATCTATGGCTGAGGATAGCAGAGAAATACGAGATCTATTCCATAAATGAATTCTTGATAAAATATCGGAACCGGGCAGGATCATTTTCAAAACAGCCTGATATAAAGGTACGATGCACGAACCTTGTGTTGGGAAAGATGCTCGCCGACGCTTCATTAGATGTCGGCGTTAAAAATAAGCTTGTGGAACATCATAGAAAAGTTAATGCGCTAAGAATAAAGAACATCGCCTATGAGCATCTCTTCATTAAGAATGACGGGAAGGTTTTCAGGGAATACATTAGGAGAGGATATGCTATAGACAAAAGATATTTTGGCGTCAGAGTCCTTATCTATTACCTGTTCTCTTTTATATCGCCAGAATTGTGTGGGAAGATAAAAGGTTTAAAAAAGGAGAAGGCAAAAGAGTTTATTGTCGATGTTAAATCGTTGAAATATTAAGCGCGAGATAAGGGAAAGTCCGCAATGGCCAATTTCTAAATCGTATAATCTAAACGAAGAAATAATAAAGTTACTCAAAACATATGTTAATGAATTAACCGGGCAGTCAGTGCGTGATACTAAACGCTAATCACATGACTATTCTCAAGATTCAGAGAGGTATAACTGACGCATGACTTCACTTAAGAAAAAAAACATTTCCGGCATACAATGCTTAACCCTAATAGCTATTATTATAATAGCATCTAATATTATCAATATATTGCTTGGTGAGCCATCCAAATCGATCACTCGCCTGATCGATATGGATACAGAGGCCAATATACCAACATGGTTTTCAAGCATATTATTGTTTATAGCCGCATTCTTTGCGTATCGCTGTTCGTTTTTATCCAAGACGCATCAGAACGGCAAAACGATATGGCAGGTATTGTCATTGTGGCTATTAGTAATGTCATGTGACGAAGTTGCCACTATTCATGAGCAGGTAGGCTTTTTAATAAACAAGTATATATTTAAGTTTTCCAGGCCGGGAAGCCATACATGGTTATTGATGATAGGCCCACTGGCGGTTATCATAGTTTTGAGCATCGGCATAAAAATAAAAAAATATTTAAATGACTCTACAAAGGCGGCGCGTCTCTTAATCATTGGCGCGCTTATCTATTTTTTTGGCAGTATAGTTTTAGAATCAACATTGGGGTTTCTTAGCTCTAATCATTTGGATATTTTACGTAGAGTTGAAGCTATGTTAGAGGAGTCCTTTGAAATGGTCGGAGTGATTATATTTATTAGTGGATTAATGGAGCATAATAAATTTCTTAAAACTATTTATGATATTACTTAAGAAATAGACTATCTCCGGCATAAAATGGCCCTTTGTTGATAGTATTACCTGCAGTTCATGCGAAAAGGGTATTATATGCATAAGACATATTTTGGTCTTAAGGTGCTTGCATATTATCTAGTCTCTTTTATATCGCCAGAATTGTGTGGGAAGATAAAAGGTTTAAAAAAGGAGAAGGCGAAAGAGCTTGTTGTCGATGTCGAACGGAATCGTTGAAATATTAAGCGCGAGATAAGGGAAAGTCCGCAATGGCCAATTTATTTTATATTAATTCGAACAATAGGATTTTTGGCGGGAACAAGATAGTCTTTGAACATTGTAATCGCCTGGCTGAGAGGTTTCAGAGATGCTTTATCGTTTGTGACGATGATGTGCCAAACTGGATGAAGGTTGATGCTTATTTTTTGGATAGGGATACTGCCGCAGGGCTTATGCGGGCCGATGATGCTGTCATTTTTCACTGGGACCACGATGCCGATTACGCGATGAAATCCCCGGCAAAAAACAAATTCTATCTAATCCAGAGCTTCATACATCTGGATGAAAGCATATTCCGGCTCCCTATAAAATTCATTTCGGTGTCCGGATATGTACAAAAGCACACAAAAGACAACTATGGCGTTGATTCGTTTCTTATCATGAATGGTATCAACAAGTCTGTTTTTTATCCCAGACCCGTAAAGAGGGGCGATGGAAGGATTTTTGTGATCGATCGTTGCGGCTGGAAAGGGGCTCAGGATGTCAAGAAAGCGGAATGCATCGTAAAAAAACATGTCAGGCATGCGAGGTTTATCTATAAAGACAATCTTAATGAAGACGAAGTGGCGTGCGAATATTCCATGGCCGATATCTTTATTTTCCCGTCATGGTATGAAGGCTTCGGACTGCCCGGTCTTGAAGCAATGGCATGCGGCGCAGCATTGATAACTACTGATTCAAAAGGGATAGATGATTATGCTTTTCACGAAATCAACTGCCTTAAGGTGGCTCCGAAAAATCCCGATGTCATAGCCGGAGCTATCATTGGGCTTTTGAACGATGCGGGCAAGCGTGAGCGTTTTCGAAAGGAAGGCCTTGCCACGGCCGCCAAATTCGCTTGGGACGGGTCTATAGATAAATTAGCAGCTCTGTTAGGGCTTAAAAAGAAGATTGATGACCGGGAACTTTTCAGGGTTTTTGCGAACGTGAAGACATTAACAACCGTTTCGGATTCTAATTATAGACCATTTGGGCAGCAGATCGTTCGGAAGAAGACCGTCTTTGCTCAATTAAGGAGACATAGAGGCGGGACGCGCCTGGTAAATCTGTTGAAATATTTTGGAATAAGAGAAGAAATAAAATACGGCGCATTCGATTATAACAAAGTCAATTTTGTCGAAAAGGAAAGCGCTAACCGCTATATAAATTGCAAAGAAGGAACGCATATTCTATATGTTCCGAATTTTGTAGGGGAAAATGATTTGTAATAAAACCAACAATTCAAAAATTGATTTTGTAGTTATGGGTTCCGAGGAGAGCTGTGCGATAAACGATTTCGGATATAGAACTTTGATATTTGCTAATGCGCTCAGCCGTTCAGAATGTGTCGGCAAAGTTTTACTGATAAACTGTCCGGTCTCTCTCCCGAAAAGAGTAGTCAATAACTTTCAAAGAAAAAGGCGGGTCGAAGATATGTATCCGATAGTGCTGAAAAGGGCGCTGGGCACGGTTGTTAAAGTAAATGAAGAATTATACATGCTTAACCTATCTTCTATTTTTCCAGAATCGGATAATATTTTCTCCAAAATAGATTCGGAACTACATGCCGGAAATATATCCAGGATATTAAAGGATCTGAAATTCGAAAATTTTGTTTTATGGATAGCGACTCCGCGCATGGTGGATGTAGCCTCCAGTATTCCGTCTAAGATAAAGATATTCGACGCGATAGATGACATGCTGGCTCATCCGCAAATGGCCAGATTTTATAAAAGGATCAAAAAGGCCTATGACTGGGTAGAAAACAACGCCGATCTGATATGTATTGCCGCGGAAGGGCAGCGCAGGATGTTTCGCAAATCCTCAAGTCTGTTTCTGATGCCTAACGGCGTTGATAGCATATTTTTGCGCAGCGGAACGAACGAGATGCCCATAGACATGAAAGATGTGCCCATGCCAATAGTCGGTTATATAGGCGTATTGCAGGACAGGCTCGATATTCCATTGGTCGAAGCAGCGGCAAGTATATTACACGATTATAATTTTGTATTCGTGGGCCCTGTTAAAGATTACTCATATTTCAAGCCTTTAACAAAGTATAGAAACGTTCGATTTTTGGGCAGGAAAAGATATGCGGAGATCCCTGCCTATATCCGGAGCTTTGATGTATGCATAATACCGCATAAGGTAAATGAATTTACAGATTCTATGGATCCTCTAAAAATATATGAATATCTTGCTTGCGGTAAGCCGATAGTTTCCACGCCGGTAGCAGGCACTGAGAGGTTTAAGGGATATATAGCTTTGGCGCAAGGACCGACAGGATTTGCTGATGCAATAAAGCAGGCATTTTTAACCGACACGGTAAAATCGTCCGAGGCGAGAAGGTCGCTGGCACCACAGTATTCATGGGATAATATAATCATGGATCTGGTCAAAAAGATAGAGTTAAAATTCAAAGAGAAAAAATAGACGTGCTTATCGAAAAAGTCTCGCAGATGTTTAGTAGCAGGAAAGCCGCAGGCATGTTGGCAGCGTTATTTTTTGGCTATTTATGTTCAGGAATGCTGATAAAGTCTCCGGCGCCATTTATCGTTATGCTATCTTACGTAGCGCTTGTCATATTTTTCCAAAACAGGCTCAAGGCAGCTATATATATTTATCTCTTTGCCGTATTCTTTATACCTCCGACGATAGGCATAGAGACGCGCGCCATGCTTTTTAATATCGACAGATTGATCCTGGCGGTTATTTTAGGCAGCTGGGCCGTAATGCTTTCAAGGGGCAGGACAAAAGTATGTGCAACGCCCGTTGATGCCCAATTTATTTTATACTTAGCAGTCATATCTATTTCGGCCCTGTGGAATATCGACAGCATACTGACTAACGGGGACTTGGCGAAAAGCATAAAGAAGATATCTGTCATTTCGCTGGAAAGGATCCTTGTGGTTTACGTCATAATATCTGTTTTGAAGACCAGAGCGGAGATCAGGCGGATGCTGTCATTTATTATCCTTTGTTTGTCGATAGTCGCGGCTTACGGAATTTTTGAATCCGCGGTAAGGGATAATATCTTTCTGCGTATAAAAACTATTAAGAATCCCAAAGTGATCGAAACCACTTTTTCCAAGGCGATCAGATTCGGGTTGTATAGAGCTAAATCAACACAGGTGTTACCTCATATTTTTGGCACAGCCCTTTGCATGATACTGCCGCTGCAGATTTTTTACTTCCTATATCAAAATGGGAAGGCAAGGTTGTTGGCGGCGCTTGCAATGGTCTTAACGATTGGAGGGATAGCAGTGACTTATACGCGCGGGGTTTACATAGCGTGCGCGCTTGGCGTGTCTTTGTCCTTTATATTTCTAAAGAATATTTCTAAGAAGATGATGCTCATAGGGCTAATAGCTTGTATTTTATTCATTGGATTACAAAACCAGCGCGTAGTAACTTTTTGTACCGAGTACATAGCAAAGTTGTTAAATCCGAGCACAGCGGCTTTCGATCGCGAACATAGCCTGCAAGGCAGGATGTCAGATTATCGTTTTACAGTGAGCAGGATGAAGAATCGCCTATTGTTAGGACAGGGATACGGAACGTATACAGCCGGCGCAGGGTTCGATCAGTATCTTGACAATGCCTACTTATACGCTCTTATAGAGACAGGAATCGTCGGCTTTGCCGTCTTCTTGTTCCTGATATACGGAATTGTTTTTAAGATAGGGCGCTTGCTTATCAAATATCAAGAGCGCGATTTTGATATATATATGTGCAGATTTATTCATATCGGCCTTATAGTCTTCTTTTTTCAATGTTTGACATATGACGCGTTTGTTTTTGCCGGCGCAAGTAAATTATTTTGGGTATTGCTGGGACTGTTGCTTGCTTATCTTAAGTTTTCAGAAGAAACAATCGATGGATATATCAATAGTAATAGTAAATTATAATTCGTCGGCAGTGCTGCAAAACTGTTTGCGATCCATATACGATTCCGCTATAAGCGTCGAATATGAGATAATCGTAGTCGACAATAATTCTTCGGATAGCAGGATCAGTGGGATGAAGAGTAAATTCCTT
>MHFG01000026.1 GCA_001804065.1 Omnitrophica bacterium RIFCSPHIGHO2_02_FULL_46_20 | reverse complement strand
TTAAAAAATTCTGTAAAAAGATGAATATCCCGATTATAATAGGCAACTGCGTCACTTATGAGGTCGCCCTGGATCTTTTGAATACCGGGTGCAGCGGGCTTCTCGTCGGTATCGGCCCGGGGGCAGCCTGCACAACAAGAGGTGTTTTAGGCATAGGCGTCCCGCAGGTTACGTCTACCATTGACTGCGCGGCTGCCAGAGACGCTTATTATAAGAAAACAAAAAGATATATCCCTATAATCACCGACGGAGGAATGACGACGGGAGGGGATATTTGCAAGGCTTTTGCCTGCGGATCCGACGCTGTTATGGTTGGTTCGGCATTTGCCAGATCCAAAGAGTCTCCGGGCAAAGGCAACCACTGGGGCATGGCAACGCCGCATGCGAATCTTCCTAGGGGCACGAGAGTCAGGGTCGGCGTTACGGGGACGCTGGAAGAGATATTATTCGGGCCCGCTAAGGTAGACGATGGCTCCCAGAATCTTATAGGAGCGCTTCAAACTTCGATGGGTAATGTGGGCGCGAAGAATATTAAAGAGATGCATAAAACAGAGATTATCATAGCGCCGTCGATCCAGACGGAAGGGAAGGTATTCCAAGTCGCCCAACGGGTTGGAATGGGTAAGTAACCGAGAGATGTGAAAAATTTAATAGATAGCCGGTCACAATGACTCATTCAGATTTTGTACACCTGCACCTTCACACGCAGTATAGCCTCTTAGACGGAGCCTGCCTTTTGGAACGGCTTCTGGGCAAAGTCAAAGAACACCGGATGCCTGCCTGCGCGATCACCGACCACGGCAATATGTTCGGCGCCATAGAATTCTATGACATGGCTATGAAGTTAGGGATAAAGCCTATCATAGGAAGCGAGGTCTATGTCGCGCCCGATTCAAGGTTCGAAAAATCAAGCCATGGAATTCAGGAAGCATCCTTCCACCTCGTCCTTTTAGCGAAAAATGAAACCGGCTATAAAAATTTATTAAAGCTCGTTTCGGCCGGCTATTTAGAAGGATTTTATTACCGGCCCCGCATAGATAAAGAAATTCTCAACTCTCATAAAGAAGGCCTCATATGTTTATCCGCCTGCCTTAAAGGCGAGATACCGCATCTTATAATGACCAATCAGTTTGACCATGCGAAAAAAGCCGCGGATGAGTATAAAAGCATGTTTGGTAAAGATAATTTTTATCTCGAAATACAGGATAACGGCATTCCCGAGCAGGAGACCGTTAATGAAGAATTGATAAAGATGTCCAAGGATCTCAATCTCAATCTCGTCGCTACCAATGACGTTCATTATATAGAAAAAGAACATTCAAAGGCGCACGACATACTTTTGTGCATACAGACACAGACCAATATTGAAGACCCGAACAGAATGCGGCTTGAGACAGATGAGTTTTATCTCAAATCAAAAGACGAAATGGCCCGCACATTCGGCAATACCGTTCCCCATGCGCTCAAAAACACGGTAGAGATAGCCCAGAAGTGTAATCTGGAGTTTAACTTCAAGGCGGTACACCTGCCTCACTACAAAGCGCCTGAGGGCAAAACGCGAGAATCGTTTTTACGGGAACTTGTCGCTGAAGGATTGAAAAAAAGATACGAAAACATTGACAATGCCTTGACCCAGCGCGTTGAGCATGAGCTCAAAGTAATAGAGAATTTCGGATATCCGAGCTACTTCCTGATTGTATGGGATTTAGTCAATTACGCCAAGGAGCATTCTATTCCGGTCGGTCCGGGTAGAGGGAGCGCCGCGGGCAGCGTTGTCAGTTACGCGCTGGGTATCACAGATATCAATCCGCTAAAATACGATTTGCTCTTTGAGAGATTCATGAATCCAGAGAGGATAAGCCTGCCTGATATAGACATCGACTTCTGTTATGAAAGGCGCGGCGAGGTCATCGACTATGTCGTAAAAAAATATTCCAAGGAGAACGTCGCCCAGATAATAACCTTTGGAACGATGATGGCAAAGGCTGTCATAAGGGATGTTGGCAGAGCCCTTGGCATGGCTTACGGCGATGTTGATAAAATAGCGAAGTTAGTTCCGAGCGACCTGAACATGACCCTCGAACAGGCGCTTGAAAAGGAGCCCGAATTAAAAACTCTTTATAGACAAGATCCCAAGATCACCCAGTTGATAGATACCTCTCTAACGCTGGAAGGGCTCACGCGTCACGCCTCGACCCATGCCGCAGGCGTCGTGATAAGCGAAAAACCGCTTGTTAATTATGTGCCGCTTTATAAAGTCCATGATGGGCAGATATCGACAGCCTATCCCATGACATCCCTGGAAAGGATAGGCCTGTTAAAAATGGACCTGCTGGGCTTGAGGACCCTTACCGTAATAAGCGAAGCGATAAAGATTATCAAGCGCGCTAAAAATATTGACGTTGACTTGGAAAAAATTTCGCTTGAAGACAAAAAGACATATAAATTATTAGCCAACGCCGAATCCTCCGGCGTCTTCCAGCTTGAAAGTTCAGGCATGCGGGATCTCCTCAAAAAATTAAAGCCCGAGAGATTTGAGGATATTATCGCGCTGTTGGCGCTATTCAGGCCCGGCCCAATAGGCTCCGGGATGCTTGATGATTTCATGAAGAGAAAGCACGGCGAGGTTGAGCTGAAGTATGATCATAAACTTCTTGAACCCATATTAAAAGAGACCTACGGCATAATACTTTACCAGGAACAGGCCATGAGGATCGCGTCTAGCCTCGCTGGGTTCAGTTTAGCCCAAGCGGATAACTTAAGGCGCGCCATGGCCAAGAAGACGCCTGAAGTCATGGCCCAGATGCGCCAACAATTTGTCGATGGCTGCGTAAGGAATAAGATCGACAGACGGGCAGCCGAAAAAATATTCAATCAGATCGAATATTTCGCGGGTTACGGATTTAATAAGTCACATTCTACCGCCTATGCCTTAATCAGTTTCAGGACGGCATACCTTAAGACAAATTATCCCGTAGAATTCATGACGGCGCTTCTGACAAGCGAAAAAGACAATATTGACAAGATCGCCGCCTACATAAATGAGGCGACAAGGATGGGTATTAAAATATTGCCTCCTGATATAAACGAAAGCTACGCTAACTTCACCGTAATAGGCGGCTCAATACGTTTCGGTCTCGCCGCGATAAAAAACGTAGGCCATGGCGCCATAGATTCTATAATTACAATGAGAGAGAAGAACGGCAAGTTTAAGTCCATTTACGATTTTACCGGCAAGATCGATCCGAGACTCGTAAATAGAAAGGTCATAGAGAGCCTTATAAAATGCGGGGCGTTGGATTCGCTCGGCCTCTTCAGATCGCAATTATCCGCGATGGTCGACAAGGCCCTCGAGATCGCGGGCGACGTTCACAAGGACAGGCTTAACGGCCAACTCTCGTTTTTTGAAAAATTCGAAGACCAGGAAAATTTTAAAAAGACATCCCAGGAGATACCCAACATACCTGAATGGCCCGAAAATCAGCTGCTCGCATACGAAAAAGAGATGATCGGATTTTACATAACCAAGCATCCGCTGGCAAGATTCGAAAAGATGCTCGACACTTATTCTACATGTAACAGCACGCAATTACGGAATCTTCACGATGGCGACGAGGTTTTATTAGGGGGTATCATATCAAAGGCAAAATTTACAACCACGAGAAAGACGAACGAAAAAATGGCGATAGTTACGTTGGAGGATTTGAACGGCGTTGTCGATTGCCTCGTCTTTCCGAGCACCTTCGCGAAGTGCGGCGGCCTAATAAAGCAGGACGCTATAATATTTATTAAGGGCAGGGTGAGCCTGAGGGAAGAGGAGCCGAAAATAGTCGCCAGTGAAATCGTTACGCTTGATTCGGTCAGGGCGAAATATACGAAAGCCGTAATGGTTAATGTGGTAACGGCCGGATTAGAAAAAAATAGCCTTGAGAACCTCAAGAAGATCCTTTCGCGCTATCCGGGGAGGGTCCCTGTATATTTAAATTTCGTCAAACCTGACGGCAAGCATACAACCGTCGCTACAGGCAGGACTCTCTCGGTTGAACCCCACGAGGGCCTGGTGAGGGACATCGAGAAGGTACTAGGCCGCGATGTAGTAAACCTCAAGGTTTAGAAACTTTTATGCGATTGCGTGAGGGCGGCATATGATAGATAAAAAATACGAATCCGACATAAAGATCGTAAAAACCTTCCTTGAATTCTGGGTAAAGTTCCATTCAATATACTCAAATGTCGTATCCAAGGAAAGCATCTCCAAGGAAGATGAGGTGAAATTCCTTGAGACCAAAGAACTGATGAAAAATAAGTACGAGGCTTTAAAAAACAGCCTCGAATTCAAGTATATGCCTCACGGAAGGTTAACCGATCCGGCCAACGATATTCTGCTCATTGACAACGTGCGGTTCATGGCCGAGAAAAATCTAAAGAAAGTTGAGCGCGATTGGAAGGATTCATATATATTCTTGAATAGCATACTTGAAAGGCTGAAAAATAACAAACGAAGGTTAGGGCAGTTCAATCCAATAGGGGTATTTTTTAAGAGATTTTTTGAACAAAGATTAGATCCTTCTCCCGCCGCGCGTCGTTATATCCATAGAGGCGGGATCAGGATAAAATCTCGCCCTCATTAACAGTTGTCGAGATTTTAGGAGGCTGCAAAATGACTAAAAAAGAGATTGTGATAAAGATTGCGGAAGAGACCCGGCTTAAACAGGTGGATGTCAAAAGGATAGTGCAGAGGACCCTCGATCACATAATAGATTCCCTTACAAAAGGCGAGACCGTGGAGCTGCGGAATTTCGGCATATTTAAGGTAAGGTCGAGAAAGTCAAGGGTCGGTAGGAACCCAAGGACGGGCGTAACGGTTCCGATCCCTGAAAAAAGGATAGTGTCATTCAAATCAGGGATGATAATGAAGAAGAAGGTTATGAAGTGATAAAGGCTGTCAGGGGAACTAAAGATATATTGCCATCCGACTCGCCGCTCTGGCAGGATATAGAGAAGGCTTCACGTGATATTTTAAAACTTTACGGGTATCGGGAGATACGCACGCCCATAATAGAGGAGACTGCTCTGTTTGTCAAAAATATCGGCGAAGACACAGATATCGTAAGCAAGGAGATGTTCTCATTTGTAGACAGGGGCGAGAGAAATATATCGTTACGGCCGGAAGGAACGGCGCCTATCATACGATCATACATAGAAAATAATCTCGATAAGATATCCATATTTCAGAAGCTTTTTTACATCGGCCCTATGTTTAGAGCTGAAAAGCCTCAGGCAGGCCGTTTAAGGCAATTTCACCAGATAGGCGTCGAGGCGATAGGCTCCACCAGCCCGGCGCTTGACGCTGAAGTTATTGCGCTCGGGGCAAAGCTGTTGGATGAGGCCTGCATAAAAGGCTATAAAATAAAATTGAATAATTTAGGATGCAGGGAAGACAAGAAGAATTTGTCGAAATTACTCAAGGAGGCTTTCCGGGATCAGAAGGAAGCGCGCCTTTGCGAGGATTGTAAAAAAAGATTAAAGATAAATCCGATTAGAGTGCTCGATTGTAAAAATGACGGCTGCAGGGAATCGGTCAGAACGACCTTTAAGGAAGCGCGCTTTTTATGCGGCGCCTGCAAGGCTCATTTTGACGAAGTCTTAAACTTTGTCGACGCGTTGAATATAAAATACGAGATATCTCCTTTCATAGTCCGCGGCCTGGATTATTATACGAGGACCGTATTTGAGATTACGCACGAAGGGCTGGGATCCAAAGACGCGATAGGCGCGGGCGGCAGATATGATAATCTTTCCAAGGACATGGGCGGGCCTGATGTAGGCGCATGCGGCTTTGCTCTAGGCATTGATAGGATGATGCTTGTCCGCGGTAATAACGCTCCTTTAAAGGCAATCGATGTTTTTATAGCGGCGATAGGCGCGGCGGCATATTCTAAGGCGTTTGGTCTAGCCAACGACTTAAGGGCTAACGGCGTATCATGCGATATTGATTATGGAAATAAATCATTGAAGGCTCAGATGAGAACAGCTGATTCGCTTGGCGCAAGGTTTGTTTTGATAATCGGCGGGGATGAAATAGCTAAAAGCGAGGCCATTCTCCGCGATATGAAGACCAAAGAGCAGGTTTTTGTAAAATTTGACGAAGTTGTTAATTATATTAAAGAAAAAATAAAGGAATAAAAATGCTGCGGACGCACACTTGCTCTGAGTTGAGCGAGAAAGACATAGGCAAGGCTGTCAAGCTTTGCGGCTGGGTCGGAAGCCGGCGCGACCATGGCAGCCTCATATTCATAGACCTAAGAGACGCTTACGGCGTTACTCAGATAGTGTTTGACCCAAAGACGCATCCTGCCGCTCACAAAGAAGCCGAGGGTTTACGAGGCGAATTCGTGATAAGAGTCGAAGGCGCTGTTGAAAGCAGGCCTGAGGGCACCAGCAATGATAAGATACCAACCGGTAAGATCGAGGTCCGCGCTCAATATATAGAGATACTGAATAAATCTCTCACGCCGCCATTCGAGATAACGGACGTTGTCCCTGTCGGTGAAGAAACAAAATTAAAATATAGATACCTTGATATCAGGCGCCCCGCAATGCAGAAAAATTTAAGGCTTAGGCATAAGGTATGCAAGCTTGCCCGCGATTATTTTGACGAACGCGGGTTCATCGAGGTAGAAACGCCGATACTTACCAAGTCAACGCCTGAAGGAGCCCGCGACTATCTGGTTCCGTCCAGGCTTAACCCGGGAATGTTTTACGCTCTGCCGCAGTCGCCGCAGCTATTCAAACAGCTCCTCATGGTATCTTCGCTCGACAGGTATTTCCAGGTAGCAAAATGCTTCCGCGATGAGGACCTAAGGGCTGACAGGCAGCCTGAATTTACACAATTTGATATAGAGATGTCATTTGTAACAGAGGACGACATATTCGAACTCTCGGAAGGATTGATGAAGAACTTGTTTAAAGGGGCCGTAGGAGTTGATTTAAAAACACCTTTCCCCAGATTAAAATATTCGGAGGCAATGGCGCGCTGCGGCTGCGATAAACCGGATACGAGGTTCGGCCTGGAATTGGTCGAGATCACTAATCTCGCGGGAAAAAGCCGATTCAAGATATTCCACGAAGCTGTAAAGAAAGGCGGCAAGGTAATAGCGGTAAACGCTAAAGGTTGTGGTTCGTATTCCAGAGGCCAGATAGATGAATTGATAGAGTTTGTTAAGACTTACGGCGCTAAGGGGCTGGCGAATTTTAAGGTAGAGAAGGGAGTTCTGTCTTCGCAGATAGACAAATTTTTCGCGGCGGAAGAATTGTCCGCCATTAACGAGATTTTGGCCGGTAAAGACGGTGATATGATATTCGTTGTAGCTGATAACGAGAGTATAGCTTATGACTCGATGGCAAATTTAAGGAAATTACTCGGCCAAAGACTGGGCCTTATAGACGAGAAGCGGTTTGAGTTTATCTGGATAGTAGGCTTCCCTCTATTTAAATATAACGATGAAGAGAAGAGGTGGGAATCAGAGCATCATCCTTTTACTTCCTGCCACCCCGACGATCTTGCTATATTAGAAAAAGGCAAAGACCTGCATTCAGTAAGGTCAAGATCTTATGACCTTGTGATTAACGGGATTGAGGCGGGCTCCGGCAGTATAAGGATACATGACCGAAAAACGCAGGAACTGATATTCAAGACCATAGGAATAACGGACGAAGAAGCAACCTTAAGATTCGGATTTCTGCTGGATGCTTTCAAGTATGGCGCGCCTCCTCACGGCGGGATTGCTTTCGGGCTCGACAGGCTCATGACATTATTCACGGGCAGCGGATCGATCAGAGACGTGATAGCGTTCCCGAAGACCCAAAAGGCGTTTTGTCCGATGACAAACGCCCCTTCTGCTGTTGACGAGAAGCAGTTGAATGAATTGAATATAAGAATAAAAAAATAAGAAATAATCAACTAATACGAAAAATAAAAAGGATGAGTATAGTAGTCCGAAATTTAAATAATAAGCATCGGCTTAATGAAGAGTTTATAAAGGAATTAGCGGCTGACATTATCAAGATTTTAAGGAAACCTCGAAGCACTGAGTTAGAAATTATTTTTTTGAGCGATTCGGCGATCCGGCCCCTGAACAGAAGATATAAAAACAGAAATATCTCCACCGACGTCCTGAGCTTTGAGTTGGGGGAACTGGGCGAGGTTATCATATCATCTGATACGGCATTAAGAAATTCCAGGATATTTAACACATCTTTTGAAGAAGAGATAGTCCTTTATATAATACACGGCATTCTGCACCTCTTTGGTTATGATGATGAAACGGCCGGGACGAAAAACAGGATGTCAAAAAAAGAGAATGATATTAGGAAGAGATTATGCGGCAAAGAAAATTTATCGAAAGTTTTAACGCGGCGATAGACGGCTTTTTCTACGTAATCAAGACCCAGCGCAACATGCGCGTTCATTTCCTGCTCGCTATATTAATATTACTTTTGGGCATATTCCTAAATTTCACGCCCAACGAGATAATGATGCTCGCGCTGACCATTACGCTTGTCCTATCCGCGGAGATGATCAATACAGTGGCAGAACTTATTGTTGACGTAATCGTTCAGACGGAATTCCATCCCATAGCGCGCGTTATTAAAGATGTTTCCGCGGGCGCTGTCCTGGTTACCGCTATAAATGCGGTCATAGTCGGGTATCTCTTATTTTCCAGCAAGATCCCTTTTACCATCGAGGCAGGTATAATGAAGATAGGCCAATCACCATGGCATTTGACATTTATATCTATCATAGTAGTTCTTGCTCTCACTATATTAGGAAAGGTATTTTTACATAGCGGAACTCCTTTACGCGGAGGCATGCCGTCAGGCCACGCCGCTATAGCGTTTTCTATGTGGATTATCATTGTATTTCTCACCCGCAACGCAATCGTCAGCCTGCTCGCGTTAGTGATGGCATTCCTTATCGCGCGGCACAGGATAAAGGATTCCATACATACGGTTTTGGAGGTTATCGCAGGCGCCATGCTTGGTATTCTGGCTACGACCCTGATCTTTCAACTTCTTCGGTAAAGATGCCCATTCAGAAATCCGGAGCTATTATCTTAAGAAGCCAAGCCCTTAGGGAGACATCTCTTATATTGACCTTCTATACGGAAGGCTTCGGCAAAATAAATGGGATCGTCCGGGGCGTGCGCGGCCCGCACGCGCAGTACGGCGGAGGAAGCCTTGAGATATTCGCGCATGACGAGATTATATTTTATGAACGAAAGAAGAGCGATATATTCACCGTCTCGCAGTGCGACCTCATAGAGTTCTTTAATCCGATAAGGCAGTCGCTCGAAAGACTCGCCTATGCCTCTTACATGGCGGAGCTTCTCGATTCAGTGACAAGCCCCGGCGACAAGAACGCGGAAGTGTTTTTCCTTCTCTTAAACAGTTTGAAGCTCCTATCCGGCGAATCGAGCGCCCGGCGCGTAGCGAGAATATTCGAGATAAAACTTTTGAACCTGCTCGGATTAATGCCTACTCTGGGAACCTGCGCAAATTGCGGCAATAAAACCGATATGCCGGTAAAATTCAGCGTTATTCAGGGCGGCCTTATATGCAAGAATTGCCTCGGCGCGGATAAAAACGCCATGTCGATTTTACCGGGGACAGTGAAATTCATCGAACATATCCGCGGCTCATCCTTCGAGAGAGTTGCCCGCCTGAAGGTCGTGAGCAGCGTAGGAAAAGAGCTTGAAGCGATTCTTCGCAAGTTTCTCGATTATCATATAGAGCGCCGTCTCAAATCCCTCGAATTTCTCAAAGAGATAGAAAAATAGATTCTTCCCCTTCGCTGCGCTTGAGGGTCAGGGTCAGAATGACAGAAAGCCTCTATTAGACTTGTCATCCTGAGGCGAAGCCGAAGGATCTAATGGATTGGATTCTTCGCTTCGCTCAGAATGACGAGAGGGAATAGGCCTCCATTAGACAGTTTTTCAGCCAAACAATTTTTTTCTTGACTCTTATCCACGAAGCGCTATAATATTTTTGTCTTTGACATATTTCACTATATGGGCGCCCGAGAGGGCTTAAAAGGGAATTCCAATCCCGCCGATTATCCCGCCTCTGGCGGGATGGCGGGGAAACGGAAACGGTCCCGCCGCTGTAGCCCGGCATTAATAAACCTTTTGGCAATATGCCACTGTTCTAAATTGTATAGAGCGGGAAGGCAGCTATAAAAGGGCTGGGCAGTCAGAATACCTGCCTATATATTAAGGCATCGCAAGAATGCCGCCATATACGGGTTTTGAGTAAAACAGGGAACTTATCCCGCGCTATTTTTTGGCGCGGGTTTTTTTATGACAACATTGATTTTGATACGGCATGGCCAGACTGATCATAATTTGGCAAAAAGATACTGCGGCCTTAGCGATCCGCCGTTGAATCACAAAGGTATCGAGCAGGCCAAAAGATTGGCAGTCAGGTTAAAAGGCCTTAGAATAGACAAGGTTTATTCCAGCGCGCTCGTAAGGGCTTACGACACAGCAGTATTGATTTTTAAAAATAAGACGATTAAAAAATCCGCGGATTTGCGCGAGATGGATTTCGGGATATTTGAGGGGTTAACGCACGGAGAGATTATTAAAAAGCGCCCAAAGCTTTATAAAAGCTGGATAGACAACCCTCTAGAGGTAAAAATCCCCGGCGGCGAAAAGCCAACACAGTTCTGCTCAAGGGTCAGAAGGTATTTTTCGTTTATTCTCTCCACACACCAGGATGAAACGATAGC
Organism: Omnitrophica bacterium RIFCSPHIGHO2_02_FULL_46_20; assembly: GCA_001804065.1. GTDB lineage: Bacteria > Omnitrophota > Gorgyraeia > 2-01-FULL-45-10 > 2-01-FULL-45-10 > MHFG01. Next base: position 18,612 of record MHFG01000026.1, on the reverse strand, counting down.
CGTGGTTACTCATGGCGGGCCGATAAGAGTTATTTTATGCGACGTCCTGGGATGCGACATGAAAATGTTTTTACAAATTGAACAAAACGTCGGCGCTTTGAATATTATTGAATACCCTAAAAAATTAGCGCCTGTAGTGATTGAAATGAACGACACCTCGCATCTTTTTAGCAAGAAAATCGCCTCGCGATGACTTCAATGCGATTTTCAGTGGTTAGGAAAGTGTTTTATACTTTCCTATACCATAAAAAAGCGAGGGCGGCATGAAAAGACTTACTCTTGTCTTAGGCGGTTCAAGAAGCGGCAAAAGTAGTTATGCCGTAGAATTGGCAAAATCCTTTAAGAAAAGAGCGGCCTTCATCGCGACATGCGCCTTTCTCGATAAGGAAATGACGGAGAGAATAAAAAAGCACCGCCGCTCAAGGCCAAAACAATGGAAATTGATCGAAGAACCCAGAGATATTCAAAGAGTCTTGATCGAGATCCAAAAAAAATATGATGTGGTTATTGTTGATTGCATGGGGTTTTGGATTTCCAATTTTTTAATCGATAATCTAAAGAATGAGGAGATAGAAAAGAAGATCGGGGGGCTCCTTGCCTCTATCTCTAAAATCAATGTTACGACAATTTTAGTTTCGAATGAAGTAGGCGGCGGAATCGTACCCGATAATCTTTTGGCCAGGAGATTTCGGGATCTGGTGGGATTGGCAAATCAGATGATAGCAAAGAAGGCGGATGATGTTATATTCATGCAGGCAGGGATACCGCTCATCATAAAAGGGGAGAAGGCGGATGCAAAGATTAAATGAAATAAAAGAAAAAATCAAAAGAATCGATCATTCTTTAGAAAAAGAAACTCAAAGAAGGCTCGATAATCTTACAAAGCCGCAGGGAAGCCTGGGTCGGTTGGAAGAACTTGCCATGCGGATGGTGGGGATTACTGGAAATGCGCTTCCTCCGGTTAAGGATAAAGTAATATTTATTTTAGCTGGAGACCACGGCGTTGCAGAAGAAGGTGTAAGCGCATATCCAAAGGAAGTCACGCCCCAGATGGTTTATAACTTCATGAGAGGCGGCGCCGGCATTAATGTGCTGGCAAGGCACGTCGGGGCCAGGGTTGTCATAGCCGACATGGGAATAGCCTGCGATTTGGAGCCGCATCCGGATTTGATTATAAAGAAGGTAAACTACGGCACCAGGAATATGGCAAAAGGCCCCGCGATGACAAGAGAAGAGGCGATTAAGTCCATTGAAAATGGCATGGAAATATTCGAAAAGGAATTTGAGAAGGGTATAGACATAGCAGGGATAGGTGATATGGGTATCGGAAATACCACTCCATCGAGCGCTATTACTTCCGCTATAACGGGTGAGTCCGTGGACCGCACAACAGGAAGAGGTACGGGCATAGATGATAAAGCCGTGTCTAACAAGATAGCGTTAATTAAAAAAGCTATCAGTTTAAATAAACCGGATCCGGAAGACGCGATAGACGTTTTATCCAAGGTGGGCGGATTTGAGATAGGTGGATTAACCGGTATAATCCTGGCCGCCGCCTCAAAAAAAGTCCCTATTGTGATCGATGGGTTCATATCCGGGGCCGCGGCGCTCTTAGCATGCGAACTGGCGCCAAATGTAAAAGATTATATGATTGCCGCGCACTGTTCCCAAGAGAAGGGCCATAAGATCATTCTTGATTATTTGGCCTTAAGCCCATTATTAGATTTAAATCTTCGTCTCGGAGAGGGGACCGGCGCGGCCTTAGGTATAAGCATCGTTGAGGCAAGCATTAAAATTTTAACCGAAATGGCTACATTCAAAAGCGCGTCTGTTTCACAAAAGGCTGATAAACAAAGAGAGCTAATCAGGCCATGAGAAGATTTCTGGTTGCTTTACAATTTTTGACTATATTTCCTGTAAAAATTAAATCGGAGATAGAAGGAAAAGATTTTGGCGCGTCTCTTTTATATTTTCCCATCGTTGGCCTTATCGTAGGGCTTTTATTGTCCCTAATCGCCCTTTCCCTCTTTTTTCTTCCCGCTCTTGTCAGGGCGGCGGCGATCCTGACAATATCTATTCTTATTACCGGCGGCATTCATCTGGATGGATTCGCTGACACTTGCGACGGCTTTTATGGCAATAAGCAGGTAGAAAAAGTATTAGAGATAATGAGAGAGAGCCGTATCGGCGCTATGGGCGCGATCGGGATCGTTTCGCTTCTGCTGTTAAAATTCAGCGTGATGGCGAGCCTCCAAGAGACGTATCTTTGGAAGACATTGATTGTAATGGCTGTGTTTTCAAGATGGTCTCAATGTTTTGCGTGCAATGCGGCGCGCTATGCCCGGAAGGCCGGCAAGGCTAAGTATTTCATAGAGCATTCCCGCAAGAGAGACCTGTTCGTGGGAGGTATCTTTACGCTTGCCTTGTCATTATTATTAATGCGTTCGAAAGGTTTTATACTATTTTTTCTTTCTATAATTCCGGTATATTTGTTTATTCGCTACATAAAAACCAAAGTCGGGGGCATGACCGGCGATACCATAGGCGCGGTTAACGAGATTGCTGAAGTCTGCGCGCTTTTATCGGGCCTTATTTTGACCCCGCCCTTTTGACATGCAGCCTTTATTGGCAAGATTAAATAACATGACTGGAAAGACATTAAAAATTTATGCGGGATAACCGAGTAATTTGTCAAAAGGGCGGGGTTGAGCGGGGTCTTGGCATGATAAATAGATTTCATGGCGGAAATATATGGCGTTATCCTGAATCTTCAAGATATGGCATAGTAGATTTTAGCGTAAACACCAACCCGTTAGGAATCTCTAAAAAAATAAAAAACACCATTGTCCGCAACATTGATAAGATCGATTACTACCCTGAACCTGAATCCGAATATCTTAAGGATAGTTTAGCCGATCTTCACGGGCTGCGCAGCCATAATTTCCTGATAGGGAACGGCTCTATTGAATTGATACATCTTATCCCAAGGGCATTGAAGGCAAAGACCGTTTTAATTCCTGTCCCGACTTTCAGCGAATATGAATTCGCCGCCAAAGCTAACAATGTTAACTGCCTATTTGTAAAAAGCGCCGAGGAGAATAATTTTAGAATAGACATATCCAAAGTAATGCCGCTTATCCCAAAAGTGGACATGGTCTTTTTATGCAACCCAAATAACCCCACAGGCGCCGCGCTGGAACGCCAAGAAATTTTATCTTTGCTGAAGGTATGTAAAAATTGCGGCGCTATCCTGATAATAGACGAAGCGTTTATGGATTTTATTACCCCGCGGAATAAAATTGCCATGTGCTTAGAATCTGCCGGGAATAAAAATCTATTGGTCCTAAAGTCACTGACTAAATTTTTCGTCTTACCGGGGCTTAGGATAGGCTATCTGGTTGGCCATAAAGAGATCATTGATAAATTGTCGCGCCATACCTATCCATGGAATGTTAATACCTTGGCGCAGGTTATAGCGGAGGAAGCCATTAAAGATAAAGAATATATAAGCAGGACAAAAAGCTCTATATTGGAAGAAAGCGTATATTTATACGACAGCTTAAGCGGCATAAGGGGAATGAAGGTTTATCCATCAGACGCGAATTTTTTCCTTTGCAAATTAAAAGAAACCTCGATTAAAAATGCCGCGGAATTAAGCAAAAAGTTGATCGCGCAAGGGGTGTTAGTCCGGAACTGCGATAATTTTAGAGGCCTCAATGATAGGTTCTTCAGAGTAGCGGTGAGGAAAAGAGAAGAAAACATTAAACTGATAACAGCCCTTAGGGCAGTATTAAAATGAGAAATACGCGGGTATTGCAGGTATGCGGCACAGGCTCCGGCGTAGGTAAAAGCGTAATAGTCGCGGGGTTGTGCAGGATTTTTCTACAGGATGGTTTTACGGTTTGTCCTTTTAAGGCTCAGAATATGGCTTTGAATTCTTTTGTAACAAAAGAACGCCGCGAGATCGGCCGCGCCCAGGCAAGCCAGGCCGCGGCCTGCCGTATAGAGCCCAGCGTGGACATGAACCCGATTTTAATCAAACCTACGAGCGATATCGGCTCACAAGTCATCGTTAGAGGCAGGCCCATCGGGAATATGAGGGCCGCGGAATATATAAAGCATAAAAAGAATTTAAAGAATGTCGTATGGAAAGCTTTCGCGAGACTAAAACACAAATATGAGATCGTTGTTATTGAGGGAGCCGGCAGCCCCGCGGAGATAAATTTAAAGAAACATGACCTTGTAAATATGAAGATGGCTCAACATGCCAACGCGCCCGTAATTCTAGTCGGTGATATTGATAAAGGCGGCGTCTTCGCGTGGATTGTCGGGACATTAGAGCTACTGACAAAAAAAGAAAGATCTATGATTAAAGGCGTCATCATCAATAAATTCCGGGGGGATAAAAGATTACTGGCTTCAGGCATAAGCTTTTTAGAGAAAAGGACCAAGATAAAGGTTCTGGGCGTTGTCCCATATTTTTCCCGCCGCAGCGGGATCCCATCACAGATGGGAAACGATATACAGATACCTGAGGAAGATTCCGCTTCTCTTGATGAAAGAATTCGTCATAACAAGCTCGATAAAAATAGAAAAAATATAGACATAGCCGTAATCAGGCTGCCTTATATGTCAAATTTCACGGATTTTGACGCGCTGGAAAAAGAAGAGGACGTGGTATTGCGATACGTAAAAGATGCCGCAGAGCTCAAGAAACCGGATTTAATAATTATCCCGGGGACAAAAAATACTATTTTCGATATGAGATATGTTAAAACCAGCGGGCTCGCAAGCAGGATCGATGCGCTCGTTAATTCCAATAGTTCGACATTTTTGCTGGGGATATGCGGCGGATATCAGATCTTGGGCAGGAAGATATCCGATAAATACCACCTGGAATCAAGTTCCAAAGAAATCGAAGGATTAGGTATATTACCGATCTGTACGCGTCTCGGAAAAAATAAGGTCCTTGCCCAAGTAAAGGCAAGAGATATGACCTCAGGGATAGAGATTTCCGGCTACGAGATTCATCACGGTGTTTCTAAATATGAGAGAAACTGCGGCCCGTTCTTCGAGGTTTTAGAACACAACGGCAGGGCGGCAAGATATCCGGATGGTTTTCGCCGCAAAGATGGCCGTGTTTTCGGGACATATATCCACGGCCTGTTCGATACGGATATTTTCCGAAGGGCGTTTTTAAATAGAATAAGACAGCGGAAAGGCTGGCAGCCATTGCCTGAAAAAAATTGCTTTGATCAGGATAGAGAATTTGATAAACTTGCCAGGCTTTTACGCGAGAATATCGATATGAAATCACTATACAGGATAGTAAACCCCCACACCAATTGCAATATGAGCGTAAGTTAACACGCAATTGGTGTGGGGGTAAAGGCCTGAGCCTATGGCTATCGAAATTGCCCTTGCGTATATATTAGATTTGATTTTCGGCGATCCCCGGTGGATGCCCCACCCGGTCAAAGGCATCGGCTGGTTGATAAAAAAGTTAGAGCTTTTTTTGAGAGAAGCGATTAAGAACGAACGGATAGGCGGGATTATTCTCGTCATATTAGTCGTGGGCGTAAGCTGGTCGGTTAGTTTTATTATTATCGGACTTGCCTATTCTATCAACGGATATTTAGGGGCGATACTATCCATTATGATTATCTATACCTCAATAGCGGCTAAAGATTTAGACATAGAAAGCATGGAAGTTTATCGTTCTTTAAAGAAAAAAGATATAATTTCAGCGCGTAAAAAGTTAAGTTTTATTGTTGGGAGAGACACGTATAATCTGGAGGATCGGGAAGTGATCCGCGCTGCGGTTGAGACGGTATCCGAGAATATTGTTGACGGCATAATCTCTCCTATTTTTTATGCCTTCATAGGCGGCGCGCCGTTAGCCTTAGCGTATAAGGCGATAAACACTTTAGATTCAATGGTCGGATATAAGAATGAAAAATATAAGGATTTTGGCTGGGCCTCGGCCAAGATGGATACTTTAGCTAATTTTATACCGGCTCGGCTCTCCGCGCTATTTTTACCGCTTGCCAGTCTATTGGCAGGTAAAGATGCGTTGAATTCATGGAGGATAGCCAGAAGGGACGGTAGGAAAAATCCCAGCCCAAATAGCGGCATACCGGAAGCCGCTATAGCCGGCGCATTGGGTGTTCAATTAGGCGGATTAAATTATTATGATTCGAAAGCTAATCTAAAACCATTTATCGGAGACGGCATTTTTGCGTTAGAGGCCGGACATATCAAAGAGAGCGTGAAGATCAGCTATATCTCATCAGCGTTATTTTTGATTGTTGGAGCGTTTTTAATATTTTGCATAGGGAGGAGGTGAAGATAAGATGAATAATAAAGCGTCTAAGCGTAAGAACCAGAAGGGGGGTTGCGCCAAGAAAGGGGATGGCGATACCAAAACAATCTCTTATCGTCTAAAATGCGCAAAGACGGCGAATGGCCTGTCTCATTATGTAATGTATGGGGATGTCGATAAGAAGCAAGCGTTACTGTAAGGCGTAACTTGCGGGGCGTTGCTTCCGCGGACATAAATTGGCATTGGGCATGCCAATTTATTCGGAAAAATTTTGACAAAATTTTAACTTCTTTCAGGAATTTAAATTTTTTTCTAAATTGCCACAGGGTGTCAAAATTTTCAACGCCGCTTCAGCAACTACCCCGCAAGTTCTGGCATAGAGAGAAACGAAAAAATAAGATCGGATGGAATCATTATGGAAAGAAAAGGGTTATCGCGCATAGATATCGAAGATAATAATGTTTTACTGGACGCGGACAATGTTTTCTGGGGAATAAGCAAGCGGGGCAATAATCCTGACGCGCTGATCTCAAGAGAACTGATCTCTTTATATGAAAGGGTGAAAGGCGAATGCGATCAGGAGCTGGATAATTTTCGTTTCAGCTCCGAATTGACCGCTATATATATCGATCCTACGGATCGATGCAACGCCGATTGCCCATACTGTTACGTGCCCGCAAAAATAAGAAAACACGGCCGATCGATGAGCGAGAAAGAGTTAGTCTTTATCTTAAGTAAGACCGCAAGATATTTCATAGGAAAGAAAAAAAGGCCGGTCATCATATTCCATGCCAGCGAGCCTCTTTTGGTAAAAGACATCCTTTTTAAGGCGATAACCAGATTTAAGAAGCGTTTTTATTTCGGCATACAGACAAACGGCCTTTTGCTTGAAGAGAAGGATATCAGTTTTATTAAAAATAATAAGATCGGCATAGGTATCTCTTTGGACGCGCCGAGCGCCGCAATCAACAATCGCTTAAGATTCAGCGCTTCGCATGTGGGAAATTTTGATAAGGTTATCCGGGCGATCGAGCTGTTTAACGGGTATGAAGGGCTAAATGTAATAACAACTATAACAAAAGTCAATGTAAGCGGCCTGCCGAGACTGGTAAAGTTGCTTCATGAAAAGAAAGTGCCCTGCGTGCTGATTAACCCTGTAAGGCTCACACAGAAGAACGCCCGTTTCTTAAAACCGGATGATAAAGAGATGGCAAAATATTTCATCGATGCGGTTGAAGAGGCGATGAGATCTTCGAAGGGCTCAAAGCACAAAATCATAATCGGCAATTTTGCCAATATAATCTTAGGCATCATCGCGCCTACGGCGCGCCGGCTCATGTGCGATATATCGCCTTGCGGAGGAGGAAGATGTTTTTTAACTATAACAGCCAACGGAGATATGATTCCCTGCGGCGAATTCATCGGGCTAAAAGGGTTTTGCGGCGGCAATATATTTAAGCGCTCTATAGATCGAGCTATGGGCTCAGAGCCGTTTAAGAAAATCAGGTCACGGGTCGTAGAGGAAATCGCTGAATGCAACGTTTGCGCTTTCCGAAATATATGCGGCGCGCCATGTCCCGCGGAGCTTCATGCTTTTGGCGATATGCGTAAAAAAGCCGTATTTTGCGAATTTTATAAGGAAATAATTAATTATGCCTTTGGCCTCATCGCGCAAGGAAAAGAAAAATATCTATTGCGCCAGGGCGGGCTCGCGAATCTTAATTATCAATATAAGATAGATTAACCCCGCCCTTTTGACGTACAGCTTTTGTTAGCAAGATTAAGTATGATGATTGAAAAAACAGCAAGGATATATGCAGGATAACCGATTAGTTTGTCAAAAGGGCGGGGTGGATTTACCAAGAATTATCATTGCAGGCACTCATAGCGGCGTAGGAAAGACAACGTTAACCTTAGGCGTAATCCTTGCCCTAAGAAAAAGAGGCATCAACGTGCAGGCCTTCAAGGCGGGGCCCGATTATATAGACCCTGCTTATCATACTAAAGGCTCCGGTAAAATATGCGCAAATCTGGATAGCTGGTTACTCTCTAAAGACGCGCTTCGTGAATTATTTAAGAGACGGGCTAAAGAAGCCGATATTACCGTCATCGAAGGCGTTATGGGCTTATATGACGGCTTGAAAGACACCGAACTTGGTTCGACCGGTCATCTGGCAAAGATACTTGACTGTCCGGTCATCCTTATAGTGGATGGCCGTTCTCTATCAAGGAGCGCCGCGGCTACAGCCCTGGGTTACAAGGAATTCGATAAAGAAGTGGATATAGCGGGCATTATTTTAAATAACATAGCGGGCGCGAGTCATTATAGCTATATAAAGGCCGCCATTGAAAGAAGAACTAAAATACCGGTGCTCGGATATTTACCGAGAGACCCCGGCCTAAAGTTACCCGAAAGGCATTTAGGATTAATTCCGATCGAAGAGAAGAGGTTAGATATCGTTTTCTATCAAAAGCTGTTGAAGCTCGTTCGTGATAATATAAATTTAACAAGGCTTCTTGAGATAGCCATGAGGGCTCGCCCGTTTTTCTATAATAAAGAAAAGATATTTACCCCGCACCTTCTTCCACCCCGCAATCTTTCTTTAGAAGGTGCGGGGTTTAAAAGTTCGTACCCCAAAAACCGCGTAACGATAGCTGTCGCAAAAGATGAGGCTTTTAATTTCTATTATCAGGACAATCTGGATATATTAAGCCATCTGGGAGCAAACATTATCGCGTTTAGTCCGTTAAGGGACAGGGAATTGCCGAACGGCATCGACGGTTTATATATCGGCGGGGGGTTCCCTGAACTTTTCGCCTCCGCTTTATCGAAGAATAAGAGCCTAAAACGTTCGATCTATCAAGGGGCGGAAGAGGGGCTGCCCATTTATGCCGAATGCGGAGGATTAATGTATCTTGTCAAATATCTTATAGATTTTAAAAAAAGAAAATTTCCTATGGTAGGGATATTTGATGCCTCGGTTAAGATGGCCGATAGGTTAAGGGCATTGGGATATGTGAATATAGAAGTATGTAAGGATAATATATTAAGCAAGAAAGGCGTTAACATAAAAGCCCATGTATTTCACTGGTCGTATCTCGATCGTTTTTCACGTAAAGAGAATTTTGCATACAGAGTGAATAAGGATAAAGGCAAAATATTTTTTGATGGCTTGACCAGATGGAATACCCTGGCAAGCTATAGCCATCTTCACTTCGGCTCTAATCCCGGGTCCGCAAAAAAATTTATAGGGGTCTGTAACGGATACAAGAAAATCGCTTTGCGATGACTTCAATGCGATTTTCAGTGGTTAGGAAAGTGTTTTATACTTTCCTATACCATAAAAAAGGCAGGTGAAATGATAAGCAGAACAAACAGACAGTGCGCCTATTTTCCCTGCCACGAGAATTTAGAAGACTGCGCCTTTTGCTACTGCCCATTCTACCCCTGCCAAGAAGAAGGGCTGGGCCGCTATGTCTATTCCTCAAGGCTTAATAAAAAGGTCTGGTCCTGTCAGGACTGTAATTGGATACACCAGAGAAATACCGTGGATCGTATTTATCGCCTAATCCAGGAACAGAGCGGTTATTTAAGAAAAGATGTCTCCGCGGCCAAGGCTAAAAAGAAAATTCTGCCGGATAAACAAACCGGGGTTGTTGTCCTGGGCCATGGCAGCAGATTAAAGAAGGCCAATACCTTGATACCCAGTATTATAAGCGGATTAAAACAGAGTTTAGGGCTATCCAAAATATATCCGGCCTATTTACAGTTAGTTAAGCCGGATTTATGCCAGAGCCTGGAAAAATTAGTTAAGGCTGGCTGCCGCAGGATAATCATTGTGCCATTTTTTCTTTTTGTGGGTAATCATGTCAGACGGGATATTCCGGAGATAATTGAACGGGAGAAGAAGAAGTATCCGGATGTCCGTTTTATCTATACCCAGAATCTAGGCGAAGACAGCCGCATAGCTGATATTGTCGCGGATAAAATAAGGAATGCGTGGGTTAAGGAGAGCGATGACGAAGATGATAAGTGAGGGCCGTAGAATTGAGGGTAAGAGCTTTGAGATTATCGGCGGCCTGCTCAAAAAAAGGAGGATACATTTATCCGGGCCGCAGAAGGCGGTGATTACGCGAGTGATCCATGCCAGCGCGGATTTGGGCTATGTCAGGGACTTAGTCTTTTCTCCTGGCGCCATTGAGGCCGGGATTAGGGCAATAAAGCGTGGAAAAAACATTGTGGTGGACTCCAGCATGGTTAAGGCCGGGATTAACAAGAATATCACTGCCCGGTTTAAAAATAAGATTATCTGCCGGATACACGATAAGGATATTATAAAAAATGCCGAGGAATTAAATCTTACACGGTCTATTGTCGCGATGCGCAAGTCTCAAAGGGAAACGGAAGGCGGGATAATCGCCATTGGCAATGCCCCTACCGCCCTTTTTGAGATTTGTGATTTGATTAAAGGCGCTAAATCCAAGCCCGCGCTGGTGGTTGGTATACCGGTAGGTTTTGTGGGCGCGGCAGAGTCTAAAAGGATGTTGCGCAGTTTGAAAATACCATATATAACCAATAAGAGCCGTAAAGGCGGCAGTGCAGTCGCCGCGGCAATTGTAAATGCCTTGCTTATTTTAGCAAGAGAAATGCTATGTATAGAAGGAAAATAATAGTTTTTATTTTGCTGCAGTTTGCCTTGTGCGGTTTATCTGATATGTCCTTCGCTCATAAGGATGACAAAGAGGATGATGAATGGAATCCTGTTTCCGCAGGGCCTATTACTACTTGGACTGCGCCTCTTTGCGGAAAAGGCAAGTTTGTGATCCAGCCGTTTTTTTTCTACAACAGGACAAGAGGGTCTTTTGACTCAGATGGACATTATAAGTCATTGCCTGACGGTGATTGGAAGTATCAATTTCAGGAACAGTTGTTTGCGCAGCTTGGACTTACCGATAGGCTTGAGATTGATGGTCAGACAGTTTACCAACAGAATTATATCAAGCAAGATGATGCAAAAGCACATTCAAGCGGGTTTGGCGATAGTTATCTTTTCTTGCGTTATTGCGCATTCGAAGAGAACGATTGGCTGCCTCACATGACCGGGCTGTTTCAGCTGAAGATGCCAACAGGTAAATACCAAAAATCCAACCCAGACAAGTTAGGAACCGATTTGATGGGGACTGCCACTGGCGGCGGCTCTTGGGATCCCGGGCTTGGTATAAACTTGACAAAGAAACTCAATCCATTTATATTTCACGCTGATATTGCATACAGCTATCCTCATCTGGCGCGGGTAGATGGGGCTAAGACAATATATGGGCGATATCTTACGTGGGATTTTGGAGTGGAATGCTTTTTACCAAAAGGCCTTAACTTAATGATAGAGACAAATTGTATTTTGCAAGGTGATAGGCGGCAGGATGGCGACAGTATTCCTTCCTCGGGTATAAAATATTTTAACATGTCACCTGGCATAGGCTGGTCAAATGATAAAATCCAGACGCTTTTGGCATATCAAAGAGTGATGACAGGCACCAATACAGACGCCAATGATTCAGTCATTTTTACATTGGTTTACACATTTTAAGGAAAGGTATAGACTTTTTAATATATAGTGTTTAGAGGACAAGTCGATTTCTAAGGAGGTGAGAAAGATGGAAGGGATACTTAGCAAAGAACAGAGCTTATGGGCCGTCATGGGATTAACACTGTTAGTTATAGCGCTGGGTTTTGTGATGGTTGTCATCGCGTACGGAGTAGACTCTATTGCTCCAGGTGTGCACGATGCATACCATGATTTCAGGCACGTTATAGGAATGCCGTGCCATTAAAATATTCGGTACAACTTTTTCAAAGGAGACGGTATGAGACCTCAATGGTTGAGTTGGAAGAACAGAATCTTTTTGAGTTTCCTCGCGGGAATAGTATGGGGATGGGTTGCTATAGGAGTTAATATCATTAGCGGGGCCTTTCTCTTTGAGAATTATATGCTGCATAATATAGTTACTTTTACTATTGGCGGGGCTATATTTGGTATCGTGGTCGGCGCGCTCTTAAGCTTGTCACATGAGTGGCTGCCTTTTAAAAATATTTTCCTGAAAACGGTTTTTCTCTCTGTTATTCTGTGGGGGGTATTGATGATTGGAGGTATCGTCCTTTCAAGCATCGAGCCAGAGAGGTATCATATTGTAGTACCACAAACCGTGCAGGGGTTTGTTTTGGCCATCATCATGGGAGGCCTTTTAGGATCTTTGCTAAAGGTGAGTAGAAAGCATAATTAAGGAAAGCAAGAATACATTTTACGGTGGTAGTTTATCCCAGAGAACAACTCTCGACGTAGGGGAGGTTTTTCCGCGAAGCGGAATCCCGTAAAGCGGGAAAACCTCACCTACGTTCTCGTCGAGGTGCTTCTTTACGCTAAACTATTATCCATTGACGGAAGTGGCGGAGCGTCAGAATAACGAGAGAAATTGAAAATAGTTTGAATATCTAAAATGGAAATAAAACATAAATTGGTGCGTGGGTTTACCACAGGTACTTGCGCTCAGGCTGCCGCAAAAGCAGCGGCTATCATGCTTATCAATAAGAAGGCAATAAACAGCGTTGATGTAGAGACCCCGAACGGCGTAAGGTTGAATCTGAATATCGTCGATCAAAAAATAGCGAGAAATTTCGCGCAGTGCGCGGTAGTCAAGGATGCAGGCGATGATCCGGATGTAACTGACGGCGCCAGGATATATGCAAAAGTGAGATATTGCGGTAAAAAGGGGATTTCAATAACAGGCGCAGAAGGCGTGGGCGTAGTTACTAAGCCGGGCCTGGCAGTAGAGGTTGGTAAATACGCGATTAATCCCACGCCTAAAGCAATGATTATTAAAGAAGTTACCCCATATTTATCTAAAGATAAAGGGATAGAGGTAATAATAAGCGTTCCGGAGGGAAAAAAAATAGCCATGCGCACTTTTAATCCGCGGCTCGGCATAGTGGGCGGCATCTCCATTATCGGCACTACCGGTATAGTCGAACCTAAGTCTACGAATGCCTATAAGAAGTCCTTATCGCTTCAGATCGATGTATTAAAAGCCGCGGGGTTTAAAAATATTACCCTGGTCTTGGGGTATGTGGGAGAAAATTTTTGCAAAAAATCAAAAGGGCTTAAATCAGAATCAATGATAAAGATAGGGGATCATGTCGGATTCGTCCTTCTTGAATGCGCGAAAAAAAAGATAAAAAATGTCCTGCTCGTAGGCCACATCGGTAAATTAGTGAAGGTTGCCAACGGCCAACTTGACACAAACATCAGGTGCGGCGATAATCGTATAAAGACCATAGCGCGTTACGCCAAACTTTGTGGAGCAAAAAAAGAGATTATAGAAGAGATATCGGCCCAAGGCACGGCCGAAGCCACTATCGACATATTGAAGAAACATAATCTTGCGCAAGTTTTTGATATGATCGCCAAGAAAACGGTGGATGCGATAAATGAATTCGTAAGAAATCAGATTTCGGTTAGCTGTATACTTCTTTCCTTGCGCGGGGAAGAGTTGTCGGCGTATCCGGGAAAAGTGAATAAAGTTTTTATAATCGGGACGGGGCCGGGCGGACTCGATTATCTGCTTCCAGCGGCGAAGAGAGAGATATGTAGAGCAGATTGCTTAATCGGGGCAGGGCGGCTGCTATCGCTTTTTTCGCATCAGAATAAAAAAAAGATACGCGTGGAAGGTCATTTTAAAGAAGTAATTTCGTACATAAAAAAGAATAAGGATAAAGAAAAGATAGCCGTCCTTGTTTCGGGCGATCCCGGGTTGTACAGTTTTTTGGGGCAGATTCAGCTGGCTTTAAAAAAAGAAGCATATGTAGTCATACCCGGAATAAGCGCTATGCAGATCGCGTTCGCTAAAATCGGCGAAAGCTGGCAGGACGCGAAGATTATCAGTATCCATGGCCGTAAGAGAGGCGCGTTAGCCAAAGAGGTTAAAGATTCCGATAAAGTGTTCTTATTCACCGATGCGAAATTCCCACCGGAAAAAATAGCCGGTTATTTGTTGAATAATGGCATAAAAAATAGAAGGGCTGTTGTCTTCGAAGCCCTCACTTATCCAAACGAGCGAATCGTGGAATCGGATCTAAAAGAGTTGTCAAAAAACAGGGGATTTGGGTTATGCGCGATGATTATAAAAAAATAACCGGCAGACTTTATGGGGTAGGCATCGGGCCCGGAGATCCTAAGCTGCTTACCCTAAAAGCCAAGGATGCGCTGGAGAAGGCTGATATCATTTTTGCCCCCAAAGGAACTGACGAAGGAATATCAGTTGCCCGCAGGATAATTGAGCAGGTTATTGAAGGCAAAAAGACTTATAGTGAGCTTACCTTTCCTATGACTAAAGATAAGGCCGTCTTGAAAAAATATTGGAAAAAGGCCGGCCGAAGGATTGCTGGAGAGCTAAAAAAAGGCAAAGAGGCGGCCTTTGTTACCCTTGGCGACCCTTTTATTTACAGCACCTACATCTATCTTTTAAAAATACTTAAACAGGATTTCCCGAATATAGATGTTGAGACTATCCCCGGGATAAGCGCTTTTAATGCCGCGGCCTCCCGGGCCGGCTTTTCCCTTTTAGAGGGCAAGGAAAAGATGGCGGTCCTGCCGGTAAGCGAAACCCTGGAGGGTATAGAAGAGGCGCTTAAGGATTTTGATACCGTGGTATTGATGAAAGTAGGGACAAAACTACAAAAGGTCATTCACCTGCTTAAGCAAAAAGGCCTGGCCCAAAACGCCGTGCTCGTAAGCCGCGCAGGCCACCCCAACGAAAAGATCATCCGGAACATCGCCTCCATAAAAGATAAAGAGCTGGGCTATCTTTCAGTAATCCTGGTAAAAAGTCCGCGCCTACAAACAAGAGGAGTATCTCCACAAGGGGGGTAAGAGATAGTTTATGAATAAACCCACAAAAAATACTCTTAAAGTTTGTTTTATCGGGGCGGGGCCGGGGGATTTGGAGTTGTTGACTCTTAAGGCGTTAAAGATAATCCGGAAGGCAGATGTTATCATCTATGCCGGAAGCCTGGTGAACAAGGATATCTTAAGATTCGCCAAGAAGGCGGCAGTCGGCTATGACTCCTCTAAAATGACCCTGGAAGAGGTTCTGGGGATTATTGAAAAGGAGAAATCCAACAAGAAGATAATCGCCCGCCTGCATACCGGAGACCCGTCTCTATATGGCGCGATTCAGGAGCAGATGGATTGGTGCGAGCGGCAGGGAATAGATTATTCTGTTATTCCCGGCGTCAGTTCTTTTCAGGCAGCGGCCGCCAGCCTAAAACAGGAGCTTACGCTTCCCGGTGTCAGCCAGACAGTGATATTAACGAGGATTCCCGGCAGGACCGAAGTCCCGTCAAAAGAAGATTTACGGAAATTGGCAAAAGCAAGGGCTACCATGGCGATTTTTTTAAGCATAGACAAGATAGAGAGCGTTATAAAAAAATTAACGGAAAGCTACGGATTAGATACGCCGGTTGCCGTTATAGAGAAAGTCTCTTTCCCCGAAGAAAGAAAAATAATCGGCACATTGCGGGATATTTCAAAAAAAGTCAGAGAAGCCGGGATCATGCGCCATGCGATAATCATCGTTGGGGATGTTCTAAATAAAAATTATCAAAAGTCTAAACTATACGATAAAGATTTTGAGCATATGTTTAGGAAGAAGGAGAAGGTGCGGGGTGAAGGCAGCCATTGTCGCCGTAACTAAAAAAGGCAAAAGTACGGCTTTCAAGATTAAAAAAAATCTCCCGGGAAGCAAGGTTTATGTCCCGGCATTAAAGGGCGGGCTTAGAGACCTGGTGAAAAAGCTATTTTGTAAATTTGAAGGGATCATTTTTTGCATGGCCGCTGGCATTGTTGTCAGAGTCATTGCCTCCTGCGTAAAGAATAAATATACCGATCCGGCGGTAGTTGTGGTTGATGAGGCCGAGCGTTACGCCATCAGCCTATTATCAGGCCATGAAGGCGGCGCAAACACTCTCGCGATTCAGGCCGCTAATATTTTGGGCGCGGAACCCATCGTTACCACAGCTTCGGAGTCGATGCGAAATATAGTGATCGGCATAGGCTGCAGGCGCAATATAAATAAAGAAGAGATTATTAAGGCAGTGCGGCTCGCCTTAAATAAGACGGGATCTTCGATGAAGAAAGTCAGGCATATAGCCACCATAGACTTAAAACGGAATGAACGAGGCTTGCAAGACGCATGTAGAGAATTGGGAATTCCATTAAGGATTATATCCGCGGACTTGATAAAAAGATTTAGCGGGGCATATAAAAGATCGTCTTTTGTAAAAGAAAAGGTCGGCGTTGAGGGGGTGAGTGAGCCTTGCGCGCTTATTGCGGCAAAAAGGCCAAAACTAATCCTGCCCAAGACAAAGGTAGGCAGGGTTACGGTAGCGGCAGTAAAGGAAATCTAAAAATAGTCGGTATAGGCCCCGGGGAAATAGGGCACATGAGCCTACGCGCCCGAAAAGCCATTGAAGAATGCCAGGTAATCGTCGGTTATAATACCTATATAAAATTGCTCGGCGACTTGATATATAATAAAGAGATTAAATCTTTCGGCATGACGGAGGAGATAAAAAGGGCTGAATATGCCATAGGGCGCGCCAGAAACGGCAAAAGAGTTTGTGTTATTTCAAGCGGCGATCCCGGTGTTTACGGCATGGCGGGTTTGATATTAGAACTTTTAAAGAAAAACGATCCAAATGAATTAAAAATAGAAATTATACCCGGCGTCATTGCCGCTGCCGCCTGCGCGTCTCTTTTAGGGGCTCCCCTGATGCATGATTTCGCGGTTATATCGTTAAGCGACCTCTTGACCGATTTAGAATTGATCGAGCGAAGGGTTGAATCAGCCGCAAAAGCTGATTTCGTAGTCGTGCTCTATAATCCTAAAAGCGCAAGAAGGGTTATTCCTTTTCAGAAAGCCTGCGATATCATGTTAAAATATAGATCTCTAAATACGCCTGTCGGCATCGTGCGCAACGCGTACAGAGATGATCAGGAGGTCACGGTAACCACTTTAAAAGATTTGCCTTCCTTTAAAAAAATAAATATGGCAACGACTATCATCATAGGAAATTCTAAAACCTATGTAAAACATGGCTGCATAATTACCCCTCGCGGTTATAATCTTAAGCAGAAAAAGGGAAGCGGGAGAGAATAGAAATTTGCGCTTTGCCGAGAAACGGTTGCTGTTGACATCTTACGATTGTTAATTTATACTTCTTGATATGGACATTACTCTCAGGAGCGCTTTTATAATCTCGGCCATTATTCATGCCGTCATCATAGCGCCTTTTTATAATCATAATCTATTGAGGCATGATTTTGGTAAAAGAAATTCTGTAATCGTAGATTATGTCGTATTAAAGGATATGACAAAGATCGCGGCGGCGAACGCGGCTAATAAGAAGGCCATTGTCAGGGCTTCTGAAGCGCCAAAGATAGAGGTTAAAAAGGATACCGCGCAGAGTAAGCTGGCAGTTAAAACCGATGACGCGGGCTCGCCTCTCGGCGAAGCCGAGGGTTATCGGAAAAGTCTAGAGATAAGCAGGTTGAAAGAAACAAAAGAGCCCCTGAAAAATGTGCCGGCAAAGCAAGCGATTCAGGAAGCGGCTAAAAAAGAAGCCCATGTCAAGTCAAGTAAGGACTACATAGATTATTACGACTTTCTAAAAGACAAGATAAGGATAAGGCTGCAGGAAAACTACAGGTTCTATAAAGGTGAGGGCGATGTTTATCTTTCGTTTACACTCAGCGCTAACGGCGCGCTGCTTACCTATAATATAGACCGTTCAAGGTCCTCTAAAGACGAGGTGCTCCTCCACGTAACCAGCGCAAGCCTTAAGGCCGTCTCGCCATTTAAGCCGCTCCCAAAAGCCATATCAGCTCCAAAGATGTCTTTCAACATAACGATAGCTTTCAAGAAATAATTTTTTATGGGAATAAAGGTAATAAAAAAATTAAAATTTCGCCCTAAGGCGATCATCTGCGACATGGACGGCGTCATAGTCGATTCCATGCCTTATCATTTTCTTGCGTGGTATGAGGCGTTAAGGCCGTATGGCATAAGCGTGAGGTGCTTTGACGTATACACAAGAGAAGGCGAAAGATGGCAAAAATCTTTAAAAGATTTTTTAAAAGGCTCGGCAATTCGCCCGTCTAAAGAATTATTCAGGAGAGTATTCATGGCGCGCCGCAAACTTTTTAAAAGTAGATTCAAGCGGTTCGTCTTTAAAGGGG
>MHFG01000025.1 GCA_001804065.1 Omnitrophica bacterium RIFCSPHIGHO2_02_FULL_46_20 | reverse complement strand
GAATATTCTGGAGACCCCCGAAAAATTTTTCAGCACAATCCTGGCTGTCAATAACATAGCCGGCATACTAATCGCATCTTTGGTAACGGCCATGATGATAAGATTTGTAGGAGAAGGCGGCAGCGTCGTAATTTACGCGACTATTATCGTATCGTTCTTTATAATCGTTTCCGAAGTTGTAGCAAAAACATTCGCGGCGCGCAACGCTGACAGGCTGTCTTCTTATTTGGCAAGGCCGGTTCATCTGTTTGTAAAGTTTTTTTCTCCCATAGTAAAGGTTTTAGAAATAGTTACAAACTTTATAGTGAATTTTATAGGCGGCGGAACAACAGGGAGGCCGTCACTCGTTACGGAGGAAGAGGTGAAGGCATTGATCAAGGCATGGGAAGAAGAGGACATTCGGCATAAAGAAAGATCCATGATGCTCTCGAAAGTTTTCGATCTCAGCGAAACTATCGTAAGAAGCATCATGAAGCCAAAGAGCGAGATGGTATCGATCGACATAAACGCAAAACTCGAGGATATATTAGAAGATGTTTTGGAATCAGGGTATTCCAGGCTGCCCGTTTACAAAGAAAGAAAAGATAATATCATCGGTGTCATAAACATGAAAGATTTGCTTAGTCTTTCTATTAACAGAGACTTGATAGTCCTCCAAGATACGCTATATCCGCCTGTATTCGTAGCCGGATCCCAGAAAGCGATAGACCTCCTGAAAGATTTTCAGAAATGGCACACCCATATCGCGATAGTTGTAGATTCGAAAGGCATGATAGAGGGCCTTGTGACGCTGGAAGATATTTTGGAAGAGATTGTGGGGGAGATAGAGGACGAATACGATATCCGCGGCGCCGCGAAGGCAATCAAGAAAAACCCGTCATGAAAAAACCCGGCATTTTTAAAGGGTTAAACAAAAATATCATAGTTTTAAGCGTAACCAGCTTCTTTACCGACATCTCGTCCGAGATGTTGTACCCTATAATCCCCATATTTTTGACAAGCGTCCTCGGCGCTCCTATGTCTATACTGGGTCTTATCGAGGGCGTAGCCGAATCCACGGCAAGTGTATTAAAGGCCTTTTCAGGACGGTTCTCCGATCTCATTAGAAAAAGGCAGCCCTTTATAACCTTAGGCTATTTTCTATCGGCCATGGGGAAACTGATGTTGTTCTTTGCTTATGCGTGGCCTGCCGTTTTATTGGCGCGTTTTATTGACAGGTTCGGAAAAGGTGTCCGCGCGTCTCCGCGCGACGCGATGTTAGCCGATTCGGCGGACATAAAATATAGGGGCAAGGCTTTTGGTTTTCATCGGGCCATGGATACTTTAGGCGCGTGCCTGGGCCCTCTTTTGGCCGTATATCTCCTTATGGTTTTGAAGGGGAATTTACGTCACGTATTTCTGATAGCATTCATACCCGCCATACTTTCAGTCGCCACTCTTGTATTATTTTTAAAAGAAAAACCTTTAATCTCTCGATCATCCGCTCCCATCCGGTTTAATTTGAAATATTTCTCCACGCCTTTTAAAAGGTTCCTATTTATATCGTCTATATTCGCTATGGGGAATTCCAGCGATGCTTTTTTAATAATGCGTTCCAAGAGTATAGGCCTTTCTGTTACTTTTGTTATCCTGGCATACGTCGCATATAATATTTCCTATTCCGCCCTCTCATTTCCATTCGGAATATTATCTGATAAGATAAACAGGAAATGGGTTATAATAGGCGGATATACCGTATTCGCTTTGGTATATCTTTCTTTCGCTCTATTTGCTACGCCCGCCACCATATGGGTATTATTTTTTGTTTACGGTTTCTATATGGCGATGACAGACGGTGTTAGCAAGGCCTTTATATCGGATATGGTGGCGTCGGATTCACGCGCGACGGCTATCGGTTTATACTATTGTGTGACCGGCCTTCTCGCATTATTTGCGAGCGTTATTGCCGGCTTGTTGTGGACTTACGTTGCCCCAAGCGCGCCTTTTATTTACGCGGCTATATTAGCTCTAATATCGGCAATACTATGCGTATTCTTGTTGTAGAGGATGAAAATAAGATAGCTTCAATAAAAAAGGAATTATCATGCCTGTCGTATGGTCATTAAAGATAAGAGAATTTCGAAAGCATAAGCCGGGCAATAGAAATCTCGGAAACGGGTTTACGCTGAAAGGCGCTAACGGCGCCGCGGTAGTCCTGATTCACGGCCTTACCGGCACGCCCAACGAGATGAGGTTTATCGCCAACTATCTTAATAAGAAAGGTTATTCGGTTATATGTCCGAGGCTCGCAAACCACGGTGAATCGATTCTTGTATTGAAGGGCACGAAGTGGCAGGAGTTTTATGAATCTGTCCGTAAGCCGTTCCTAACGGGAGAGCTCGCAAATTATGCCGGCCCGATATTTACAGGAGGACTCTCGATGGGCGCGCTTTTGGCGCTGCTGCTTGCCGATGAATTTAAGGACAGAGTTTCAGGCGTATGCTGCCTTGCCCCTACATTGTTTTATGATGGTTGGAATACGCCGGTGAACAGCAATATATTATTACTGCTTGCTTACTATACCCCATTAAACTATCTTGCGTATTTCAAGGAAGAGCCGCCTTACGGCATAAAGAATGAGGCGATACAACAGCGTATACACAAATATTACGATAACGCAAGCCTGGATGGCATAGAGAATGTTGAGCAGTATGGCTACCCTTATTTTCCGGCATCCCAGCTGCGCCAGCTGAATCTTTTGGTAAGGCATATTGCTAAAAAACTACCCGATATGCGATTCCCCGTACAGCTTATTCAAGCCAAAGACGATGACATGACCAGTGTCAAGAATTCCAAGTATATTTATGACAAAATAGGCTCTAAGATGAAGGAAATAGCGCTGCTTTATAATTCTTATCATGTGGTAACAGCGGATCAGGAGCGCGATATAGTCGCGGCAAAGATGGAAAATTTCTTCTACCGGATATTGGGCAGGAGATGACAAGAAAATGGCAAAAAACACCTTATCAGACTGCGCCGTTTTCTTCGACTTCGATAATACCATAACATATTTTGACGTCTTCGATAATATAGTGGAGACTTTTTCAGTGGACAAAAGATGGGTCGCGTTTGAAAACGCGTGGAAGAGAGGCGAAATAGGCTCAAAGGCCTGCCTTTCGGGGCAGCTTGAATCGGTCCGCATAGATAGGTCGGGCTTGCTGAATCATCTTTCCAGAATAAAGGTCGACCCGTATTTTAAAAAGATAATAGAACTCCTCAAGAAAAGGGGTATTACGCCGGTCATAGTGAGCGACAGTTTCTCTTTCTTCTTGAAATATATATTAAAGAATAATGGAATCTACGGCATAAAGATGTATTCTAATAGAATAAAAATAGCCGGCGATAAACTCATGCCGTCATTTCCTTATCAGCATAAAAATTGCAAAATATGCGGGAATTGTAAAAAAAAGCACTTATTGAAGAACGGCGCCAAAGAGAAGATTGTCATCTACGTTGGAGACGGGCTTTCGGATCTGTGTCCGGCAAAAAATTCAGACATAGTGTTCGCGAAAGGGAATCTCAAGGATTATTTGACGAAGGAAGGGAAGAGTTTCTTCCCATTTGAGACTTTAAAAGACGTGTATAAGAAATTAGGGGCAGATGAGCCGAAAAGAGAAGATTCTAAAAAACTCCGCGAAGCCTAAGCTGACAGAGTTCGACGAGCTTTTAAAGCTTGAATCGAATTACTGTTCATGGGGCGACACGGTTCACTATTCGGAAAAACTCAATATCTTTGATTCTGCCGAAGGTGTCTACCTGTATGATAAAAAAGGAACTGAGTATCTGGATCTGCAGATGTGGTATTCAGCGGTGAATTTCGGATATAAGAATCCGAGGCTGAACGAAGCGCTGAAAAAACAGATAGATAAACTACCGCAGCTGGCATGCCAATATTTACATGAGGAGAAGATCAAGCTTGCCGCAAAGATCGCCAAGCGTGTTGAGATGACATTTGAGGAGAAGGGCAGGATCCATTTCAACGTCGGGGGAGCCGCAGCGGTTGAAGATTCTTTGAAATTAGTGAGGAGCCATACAGGGAAAAACCTGATGTTCGCGTTCATGGGCGGATATCACGGCAGGACGCTCGGCGCGTCAGCAATAACATCGAGTTACAGATACCGCGAGAAATTCGGGCATTTTTCGGATAGAGCCATGTTTATTCCATATCCATACTGTTTCAGGTGTTCTTACGGGAAGAAAAGAGAATTTTGTGACATGTATTGTATCAACCAGTTTGAAAAACTTTTTGAGACAGAATACCACTCCGTCCTTAATACAAAAACCGGCAAATGCGAATTCGGAGCGTTCTATATAGAACCGGTCCAGGGGACAGGCGGCTATATAATCCCGCCGCGCGAATATTTCGCGAAATTGAAAGAGATACTCGACAGATATAATATACTGTTGGTTGATGATGAGATACAGATGGGGTTCTTCAGGACAGGCAAATTATGGGCGATAGAACATTTTGGCGTAGTTCCGGATATAATGGTATTAGGAAAAGCGTTAACGAACGGCTTGAATCCGATATCCGCTATCTGGGCCAAGGAGAAGCTGATCTCGCCTAAAGTATTCGGACCCGGTTCGACTCATTCGACATTTTCTTCAAATCCTCTCGGGACAGCGGCCGGACTTGAAACGATGAAACTGATCGAAGAGGAAGGCTTTGCGGTAAAAGTCCCGAAGAAGGGCGAATATTTTGTGTCTCGCTTGAGACAGCTTAGAAGCAGGTATCCCGAGATCGGCGATGTCGACGGCCTCGGCCTTGCCTTAAGGGTAGAAATCTGCCGGAAGGACGGTTATACGCCGAATAAGAAACTGACCGATACCATAACCGATATCGGCCTATCCGGAAATTTGAGCGCGGGAGGCAAAAAAAGAGGGCTTATCCTAGATGTCGGCGGTTACCATAAGAACGTCTTCACGCTGGCCCCGTCGCTGTATATTACGGAAAAAGAGATAGATCTTGCGGTCGATCTATTCGAAGAGGCGCTAAAGAAGGGTATTGCCGCCGCTCCATAACGAATCGACCATCATCCCACACTTTGCTCGCATTGAAGTCATCGCCGAAGCAATTTTCTTGGCAACAGTTCAGCTCTATAAGAACTTGTCATTGCGAGGAGGATGTCATCTTCTTAGTTGTCCGACGAAGCAATCTCGTTTTTTTAGATTGCTTCGTCAGCATATAAGCTAACCAGAGCTTCCTCGCAATGACGGCCTTTCCGCCGCGCTTCTTCTGAAAGCGAACTGTTACTTTTCTTGAAAGACAATTGTAAACCATATTGACATTAATAGGTTGACGATTGTCTTCGCATAGGGTATGCTATAAACAAAATATATATGATGGAGATGTCAATGGATAGATCCGGGCTGATAGAACTCTTAAAGATGCCGCTGTCCGAACTTATCATAACGGCAAACCGGATAAGGCATGAGGAAACGAACTCCAAATTGGAATTATGCAATATAATGAATGCCAAGTCCGGGCTCTGCGGTGAAGACTGTAAATTTTGCGCGCAGTCTTTACGTCATAAAACTCAAATTCCCAGGTACCCGCTTAAAACGAAAGACGAAATGCTAAAGATGGCCAAAAGGGCAAAAAGGATGGGGGCGGATAGGTTTGATATCGTAACAAGCGGCGCTACGCTTACGAAAGATGAATTGGACGAAATAGCCGAGGCGGTTTCAAAGATCAAAAAAGAGGTGGATATCGATATGTGCGCTTCTCTGGGGAAGCTCGATGAGATGAGCCTGGCATTGTTGAAGAAGGCGGGGATTTCGAGATATCACCATAATATAGAGACATCGCCCGGTTATTTTTCTAAGATAGTCAGCACGCATACTTTCGAGGAGAGAGTCGATACTATAAAAGCCGCAAAAAGAGTTGGATTGGAGGTATGCAGCGGCGGCATAATAGGGATGGGAGAGACGTGGCTTGACAGGATCGAGATGGCGCTTATTCTGAAAGAATTAAATGTGGATTCCGTTCCAATAAATATATTAGTCCCTATAAAAGGCACGCCATTAGGATCCGTCAAGCCTGTATCCGCGGAAGATGCCATAAGAAGCATAGCTATGTTTAGAATCGTGCTTAAGGATAAAATTATAAAGATAGCGGCAGGACGGGAGTCCGTGTTAAAAGATTTTCCAACCGCGCCTTTTATGGCAGGCGCGAATGGCATGCTCATCGGCGGTTATCTGACTATCGCCGGAAGGGCTGTCGAGGCTGATAAGATACTGGTAGAGGAAATAAAAAATATATGGCATGGATAAAAGAATTTTTACAAAAAAGGGCGCAGGATGGGCTTTTACGGAAACTCAGGCCGGCATCCGGCCGTAAAAATGGGCATATCTACTTTGACGGTAAAAAATATGTAGACCTTTCATCAAATGATTATCTGGGCCTTACGGGCCATCCCAAACTTATAGAAGCCGCAAAGAAAGCGCTCGATGAATTTGGGGCGGGAACAGGCGCTTCACGCCTTTTAAGCGGGGATCTCAATATCCATCATCGGTTGGAAGAGAGCATCGCCTGTTTTAAAAATAAAAAGGCGGCTCTTGTATTCAATTCGGGTTATCAGGCAAATGTGGGAATATTTAATTCCTTATATGGTAAAGACGACGTTATATTTTCAGATAGATTGAATCACGCCAGCATAGTAGACGGCATCCTCCTTTCCCGCGCTAAAGTTTTCCGTTTTAGACATAATGATTTAAATGATCTGGACGATATTCTTAAAAACCGGAGAGGTAAATTCAAAAAGGCTTTGATAGTTACGGAAACGATATTTAGCATGGATGGCGACAGGCCTCCGCTTAAAGAATTGGTCAATTTGAAGGAGCGATATGATTGTCATATGATGGTAGACGAGGCCCATGCCACTGGGGTATACGGTAAAAACGGCTCCGGCGTAGTCGAGGAAGAAGGGCTGTCGGATCGCGTGGATATAATAATGGGAACGTTCAGTAAGGCGCTCGGAAGCTTCGGCGCTTATATAGCCGCCTCAAAAGAGATAATCGATTATTTGATAAATACGTGCAGAAGTTTTATATATTCAACGAGCCTGCCCCCTGCCGTAACGGCCTGCAATCTGGCAAGTTTGGAAGTAATAAAAGAAGAGCCGTATCGCAGGGAAAGGCTTTTAAAGAACGCGCGTTATTTTCGCGGCATGTTGAAAAACGCGCTTTTCGAGACAAGGGGATCTTCCCAAATCATCCCGGTAATAATCGGGGACAGCAGAAATACCGGTAGAATAGCAAAAGAGCTGCAGGCGAAAGGTTGGTGGGTCCTGCCTATAAGGCCGCCTACCGTGCCGAAGATAGAAGCGCGTTTAAGGTTTTCGCTCAACTTTCATCATAATTCCGAAAATCTACAAAAATTGACCGAAGATTTCTCCCATGTCAGAATTTAGATTATTCGATAATGGCGCCGATCTTACAATGCTTTTAATACCCGGATGGGCTACTGACCACAGGGTGTTTAATTCGTTAAGCCTCCCTATGAATTATTTAATGCCGGTAAAATTTTCACCTTTTGATTTTGAAAAGCATCTTCTTGAAGCAATGTCCAGGAATAGTTTGGATAAGATCTCTATCTTGGGCTGGTCTATGGGCGGATTTATGGCGTTCGATTTTTTATCAAAGCATAAAGAGATGGTTGACGGCGTTACATTCATAAGCGTTAGAGAAAGGTATGAGAAAGAGGAGATCGACAAGACAAGAGGCCGCATTAACAAAAATAGAGCCGCCTTTCTGTATAAATTTTATACTGACTGTTTTTCAAAAGATGAAAGAGACAAGTTGTCTTGGTTTAAGAAAAACCTCATGAGGATATATTTAAAGGATATGAGCGTAGAAACGCTTTTTGAAGGGCTCGACTATCTCTCGACGATACGGATAACGCCCGAAGCATTAGATCGCGTAAAAGTAAAATTTATACATGGCGAAGTTGACCGCATTGCCCCTATAAAAGAGGCCAGAAGACTGAAAGAGCGCTTGCCTGAAGCGGAATTTATCGCAATAAAAAAGGCAGGGCACATGCCGTTTCTGGCGGATGGTTTTAAAAATGTATTCAATTATGACCGCACTCTCTAATTATAAAAAGACGATCGAAAATAATTTTTCAAAGCGCGCGCATCTTTATGACGAATACGCGAATATACAGTATTTAACAGCTTGTGAGCTTATAGAAGGCCTCCCTCCGGACGGCGTTATAAATATCCTGGAGATAGGGTGCGGAACGGGTAATTATACCCGCCTCCTGAAGAAAAAATTTAATAACGCGCATATCAAGGCGTTAGATAAGTCAAGGAACGTGGTCGAAATAGCTAAAAAGAAATTAAAAAACGAAGATATAGAATTTGTTGTAGCGGATGCCGAAAAATCAAGCTTAGGAGGAGGTTTTGACCTTATCACCTCTAATGCCGCTCTGCAATGGTTCGCGGACTTGGAACGATGGATAGAAAAATGTAAAAACGCTCTTACCGAAAAAGGCGTTATATCATTCTCCACATTCGGGCCTTTAACCTTTCGGGAGCTTGGGTATTCTTTAAAAGAGGCGATGGGTAAAGATTTAGCGATTCCCGCCGCCAATTTTTTATGCCTAGATGAAATAGCGGCCATATTGGCCAGGCATTTTAAGGAACGCGCCGTAAGAGAACATATCATAAAAGAAAAGTTCTCTTCTCTGGCGGAGTTATTGAACAAGATAAGATGCACCGGCGCCAGGGGCGGCGCTTTGGATAATATTTTTTTATGGAAGAGGAATATCTTTGAGCGGGCGGAAGGTATCTACAGGCAAAGATTCGGCAAAATAGAAGCGACCTATCAAATCTTTTTCTGCAAGGCTTTATTATGAGACTGCTGAAAAAGGCCTGTTCGGCACCATGCCGTCATTGCGAGAAGGATGGCGTAGGACTATTTTCCGACGAAGCAATCTCTAAAAGCGGGATTGCTTCACCCCTGCCGTTTTGCTTCGCAAAACGAAGCAGCGGGGTTCGCAATGACGAAAAGGGTATTTTTCAACGCTCTCATTATGATTAGGAGAATGGGCGGAGTGAAGGCGGTTTTTGTCGCGGGGACAGATACAGGCGCAGGTAAAACGGTAGTTACCGGTTTATTAAGCCGATATCTCATTAAAAAGGGGTATAGGGCCGTTACTCAGAAATGGGTCCAAACGGGAAGCGCTAAATTTTCGCATGATATTGATACTCATTTAAGATTGATGAAAAGGAGAAGAAAAGATTTTAATGGCTATCTGTCTTTTATGTCGCCTTATATCTTTGATCTCGCTTCCTCCCCGCATCTGGCCGCCCGGCTCGAAAAGGGCAAGATCGACATTAATAAGATAAGAAAATACATGGCCAGTCTGTCTAAAAATTTTGATATCGTTATCATCGAAGGGACCGGAGGGCTTTTGGTGCCGCTCAATAAGAAAATATTGCTGATAGATGTTATAAGAAGATTCCGGCTGCCGGCACTGCTTGTTGTGGAAAACAAGCTTGGCGCGATCAACCACGCGCTTCTGAGTATAGAGGCCTTGATACGGAGGGGTATAAAAATCATAGGATTGATTTTTAATAATACATCAGAAGCTAAAGATAGGGAGGGTTTGATTTTAAAGGATAATCCGCTCATAGTAAAAGCCTTAACGGACGTAAGAATTTTAGGGGCATTGCCTTTTACGCGTAATATAGATTTTTTATACAGGCGGTTCACTCCGATAGGGGATAAGATAATGGCCCGGTTATGAAAAACTGGATAAGAAAAGATTTACAATATATTTGGCATCCTTATACACAGATGAAGGATTGCCGCAAGCTGCCGCCTATATTTATCAAGAAGGCAAAAGGGATAAGGCTTTATGATGACAAAGGAAATTTTTATTATGATACGATATCGAGCTGGTGGTGTAATGTGCATGGCCACAACCATCCGAAAATAAATGAGGCAATAAAAAAGCAGGTCGATTCTTTGGAGCATGTTTTATTTGCCGGTTTTACCCATAGAAGCGCCGTGCTTCTGGCCGAGAAACTTCTCTCTATAGTCCCAAGGAATCTTGCCAGGGTATTCTTCTCGGATGATGGTTCGACCGCCGTTGAAACCGCTCTTAAGATGTCGTTTCAATATTGGCATAATGTAGGCAAGGTTTCCAAGACCAAGTTCGTATCGTTGGATCACGGTTATCACGGCGATACCATTGGCGCCATGGCGGTGAGCGGCGTGGATCTCTTCAACAAAATGTTTAAAAAACTCTTCTTTGGCTCTTTTAAGGTCCCATCGCCTTATTGTTACCGTTGCCCTATGGGTAAAGAAAGAATTTCATGTGATATAGAATGTATAAGGCCCTTGGAGGCGCTTCTCGAGAATAAAAAAAGAGAGATTGCCGCCCTGATATTAGAGCCGTTAGTTATGGCGGCGGGGGGTATGATAATCTATCCCGAAGAGTATCTTGTCCGAGCGGCTCAGATTTCGAAGAAGTGCGGTATTCATATGATAGTGGATGAAGTGGCTACGGGTTTCGGAAGAACGGGGAAGATGTTCGCGTGTGATTACGTAGAAATCAGCCCGGATTTTTTATGCCTTTCAAAAGGCATAACAGCCGGCTATCTCCCATTGGGCGCAACGATTACCACTGATAATGTTTATAAGGCATTTTATGCCGACTATGGGAGAAAGAAGACTTTCTATCACGGCCATACCTATACGGCGAATCCTATTTCCTGTTCATGCGCCCTGGCAAGCCTTGATATTTTTGATCAGGAGAAGACCTTGAAGAGGCTGGAAAAGGTGATGCCGATATTCCATGAGCGTTTGGAAAAATTTAGGCATTTACCTATGGTTGGCGACGTGCGGTATATCGGCATGATCGGCGCTGTCGAGTTAGTCAAGGATAAAAATACAAAAGGGCGGTTCGATTTCAATGAGAGAATAGGTTTAGAAATATACAAAAAGGGATTGAAAAGATCCATGATCCTAAGGCCGCTCGGCGATATTGTATATTTATTTCTCCCGCTATGCGTCAATAGGGATGATATCGAATATATAACCAGTCGTACATATGATTTAATCAAATACATTTGACATAATTATCGTTTTATAGTAACCTTATACAATTCTTAGCGTAAATATCGATAATGATGGGGAAGATTCTCGAAAAACCGGTAGTTGTCATACTATTGTTATTGGTTCTGTCAATATATCTATTCTTCTTTCATTCGGGGAGAATGGCGCTGACCGACCCTGATGAGACATTCTACGCCCAGGCCGCGAAAGAAATGATACAAAAGGGAGAATGGTTGACTCCCATGCTTTACGGGAAGCCGCAATTTGAGAAACCGATACTATTCTACTGGCTTTTGGAAGCATCCTATAAGACATTTGGCATAAATGAATTTGCGGCAAGGTTTCCATCGGGTTTATTTGGTTTTCTGGGCCTCGCGGCCATTTATCTTCTGGGCAGGCTCCTTTTCAATAACAGGGTAGGCGTATTTTCCGCTATCGCGCTCGCGACAAATCTGGAATATCTGATGCTGGCGAATGCATGTGTAACGGATATGGCGCTTTCGACCCTCATGCTCCTTGGCGTATTATTTTTCTTTTATGGCCAGATCAGAAAGAAGGATTATTTTTATGTCTTGTCGTCCGCGGCTTTTGCTTTTGCGGCGCTTACCAAGGGTCCGATAGGCATCCTCCTTCCATGTTTCATAATATTTGTGTATCTTTTGCTCACAAAAGACTCCGCTCTTTTGAAGAAGCTCAAACCCATCCTCCTGTCTTCGGTCGTGTTTGTTTTGATAGCCTTGCCATGGTACATTGTCATGTATAAGTTACACGCCAATAGTTTTTTAGATGAATTTTTCGGATTCCACAACATAACAAGATTCCTGACGCCGGAACATAAGATTGGATCTGGAATTTACTACAATATTCCTATAGTCTTCGGCGGTTTCTTCCCATGGAGCGCATTCCTTCCTTTTGGCTTCTGGCAGATGTTTAAAAGTAAAGAAAGAAGAGCGTCGTTATTTATCCTCTTGTGGTTCTTTATAATTTTTATATTCTTCTCGGTATCAAGCACTAAGCTGCCGACATATATATTTCCTTCCTTTATCTCTTTAGCTCTAATCGTCGGTAAGTTGTGGGATGATTTTTTAAATAAACATAACGAAAAATGGTTCTTTTTCGGCATGAGGTTATCATATTTTTTGCTTTTATCAGCAACGGCGCTTTCATTAATAGGAGCTTATATCTTTATAAGGATGGATTATCCTGAGATGGTGCCCGGCATGCTTATAGCGGGATTATTCCTTGTGTTAGGCATGGGGTTGTCTCTTATAGCGTTTCTTGCGAAGAAGTTTTTGGCGGTATTTATATTGGTCGCGTATTCCGTCGCCTTAATATTATACCCTGTAGTTACGCTCGCGCTTCCGTTATTAGAGGGATACGAGACGGATAGGCCAGTATGCGGGATCATTATGTCTCATTACAAAGAAGGCGATGTGATAGCCAGCGAAAAAGATTTCAGGCCGGGAGTCGCGTTTTATACGGGCGTTATCCCCGCGTATCTTTCGAACAGCAGTAATTTGTTGAGTTATATACGTGAAGGCAGGACGGTATGGGGCGTATTAAAGCAGAAAAATATCGTAGAAGATATGAATATAGTTTATAGACGCGGGAAGAAGCGTCTGGTTACAAACAGCAAAGAGAAGGCCACGTGATGAAGTATTCAATATCTTTTGTCCTGCCTGTGTACAATGAAGCGGCCAATATAGAAGACGCAGTCAGAAGAATATCCGCCCTTGCCGGGGAGTTAACCGATGATTACGAGGTCATCGCGGTGGATGACGCCTCAACAGACGGCAGTCCTGACATAGCGGATATGATCGCGTTAAAGGACCCGCGTGTACGATCGATTCGTTTAAAGAAGAATACTAAATTCGGCGGCGCATTGGCCGTCGGCCTTAAGAATGCGTCTAAAGGAGTTGTCGTATATACGGATGCCGATCTGCCGGTCAGGGAAGAGGATGTGAAGAAAGGATTGGCGCTGCTGGATAAGGCCGATGTCATTACGGGCTATAGTCTCGCGCTGAAGGATACCGCGATAAAAAGGATTGTAATGTCAAAGGTGTATAACTTTTTGGTTCAAATTTTCTTCGGTCTTAATATAAAGGATATAAATTCAGGGTTCAAGATATATAAATTAAATGTTGTAAAAGATCTGGACCTGATCTCCAGGAGTCCATTCGTTGATGTAGAAATATTCGCGGAGGCAAAGAAAAGAGGTTTCCGCATAGAGCAGTTCGGCCTTCTATTTGAGCGGAGGAGCAAGGGCGCTTCAACCATATCCCGCTTAAGCGTAATAGCCAGAACATTCCTAGATATGATTGCCTATAAGTTTTCGAGGCACAGGTGAAATATTTAATAGTAACGGCGGATGATCTAGGGCTTACCAAAAGTATAAACGAAGGCATCGTCAAGGCTTACCAAGAGGGCATCGTAAAGTCAGTCAGCGTTATATCTACGGGCGAAGCATTCGAGGATGCTGTTAAAGTAATAAATGATTTAAAGCTCGAAGAGATAGGCGCTCACATGGCCCTGACCGAGACAAGGCCTATCCTCAATTCATCCAAATTCCACAAAAATCATAATGAATTTTTCTTTAATTGGTCTCTTGGCAGGATAAGCCCTGAAGATATTTACAAAGAACTCACGGCGCAGTTAGATTTATTAAAAAAGGCGGGCGTCAAGATAACGCACATAAACAGCCATGAACACATACATATGATTCCCGGGATCTTGAATATATTTATAAAAGCGGCGAAAGAATATAATATACCCGCCATAAGGTATCCGCGCGGCGACAGGCCCCCAAAAAGGTTTGCTGTCGGCGAAATTTATAAGTCTTTCGTGCTTTCATACTTTTCCAAGAGGACAGAGAGTATTTTGAAAAAATCAGGACTTTTATATACGGACTTTTTCTTAGGGCTTCTTGACGGCGGAAGGCTTGATGAGGATATCCTTCTTGAGATGTTTAAGAATCTAAGGGACGGCGTAACAGAGATCGTTA
>MHFG01000024.1 GCA_001804065.1 Omnitrophica bacterium RIFCSPHIGHO2_02_FULL_46_20 | reverse complement strand
GTTCGCCTAGCGTCCAGATTGCGCTTCTAACGGAACGGATAAATTCGCTTGCCGGCCATTTCAAGGCGCACAGGAAGGATCACCATTCCAGGCAGGGGCTTCTGCGTATGGTAAGCATCCGTAGAAGGCTTCTGGAATATTTGAAGAGAAAAGACCCAAAAGATTATCAGGATGTTATCAAGAAACTGGATTTAAGAAAGTAATCTTGGTATTTCTACATACCGGTATACCCCTTTTAATCAGCTCAATAACCATAAAGGACAGAAAAGTATGCAAAAGTTCGAAAAACGTTTAGGCCGAGAGAATATAATCATCGAAACAGGCAGAATGGCTAAGCAGGCGGACGGCGCCTGCACTGTTCAGCTTGGCGGGACGGTTGTTTTGGTGACAGCGGTCTGTTCAAAAAAGGCCAGGGAAAATGCCGATTTCTTTCCTTTGACATGTGAATACCAGGAGAAGACTTATGCGGCAGGCAAGATTCCCGGCGGTTTCTTTAAACGCGAGGGCCGTCCTTCCGAAAAAGAGATACTCACAGCGCGCCTTATAGATAGACCCATCAGGCCTCTATTCCCGACAGGTTTTGTCAATGAAATGCAGATAGTCGCCATCGTTGTCTCAAGCGACAGTGAAAATGACTCGGACGTTTTGGCTATGGTAGGCGCGTCAACGGCTCTTACAATATCCGATATTCCTTTTCCGTGCCCTATCGCGGCGGTTAGGGTCGGTAGAATCGATGGAAAGTTTGTCATAAACCCAACATTCAAAGAATTGGCATCGAGCGATCTCGATTTAGTAGTTGCCGGAAACAGATCGAGCGTGTTGATGATAGAGTCAGGAAGCAATGAACTCTCCGAAGATATTATATTAGACGCGATAAGATTCGGCCACAAAGAGATGCAGGTATTGATAGACCTGCAAGAAGAGATACAAAAGAAATGCGGCAGGAAGAAAAGGGAGGTTGCTCTGGACAAGGTAGATGATGGATTGATCGAGAAGGTTAAAGACGCTGCTACCGATAAGTTAGATGAGATAAATAGATTGAACACAAAAGAGCAGAGAGAAGAAGCTATGGAGCAACTTTGCGAAGAATTAATTGAAAAATTCGTAACGGAGGATTCTGAATACACGGATAAGGATGTCAAGACTGCCCTTGAGATGATAGAAAAAGAAGAGGTCAGAAAATTCATTATCGAGAAGAAGAAGCGCGTTGACGGCAGATCGTTCGACGAGATCCGGCCGATAACTTGCGAAGTCGGCGTATTGCCGAGAACACATGGATCCGGGTTATTTACGAGGGGCCAGACACAAAGTTTATCAGTTGCCACATTAGGAACGAGCGCGGACGAGCAGATGATAGATGCGCTCGAAGGCGAAACACAGAAGACCTTCATGCTCCACTATAATTTCCCGCCGTTTTCAGTCGGAGAGGTAAGGCCGATGAGAGGGCCTGGAAGGCGCGAGATAGGCCACGGCGCGTTAGCGGAAAGAGCGCTTAAGCCTGTGATGCCCAGCAAAGAAAAATTCCCTTACACCGTAAGAGTTGTTTCGGATATTTTAGAATCAAACGGCTCGTCCAGCATGGCGACAGTATGCGCGAGCACCTTATCATTAATGGACGCAGGCGTTCCGATAACAAGCCCTGTGAGCGGTATAGCGATCGGATTGGTGAAAGAAAAGAACGAAACAATAATATTAACAGATATTGGAGGAGTTGAAGATCATTATGGAGATATGGACTTTAAGGCTGCTGGCACCAAAAACGGCTTGACTGCTGTTCAGATGGATCTCAAGATTCAGGGTATAAGTTATGATGTTATAAAAGAGGCGCTGGAGATCGGAAAAAGGGCGCGTTTGACCATATTAGATAAGATGACGCAGGTCATAGGACAGCCTAAAGGCGATGTTTCGGCGTTCGCGCCAAAGATAGTGGTCCTGAAGATAAATCAGGAGAAGATAGGAGCGGTGATCGGCCCGGGCGGTAAAGTAATAAAGAAGATAATTCAGGACACCGGCGCGACAGTAGATATAGATGACGACGGAACGGTCCAGGTTGCGGGAAACGATCCCAAGTCAATAGAGATGGCAGTCGCGATAATTAAGGGTATAACAGAAGAGCCTGAAGTCGGCAGGATCTATAGAGGCAAGGTTAAGAGGGTCATGCCGTTCGGAGCGTTCGTAGAGATCCTGCCGGGAAAAGAAGGCCTAGTGCATGTTTCTGAGCTTGCCAATAAGTTCGTTAAGAACGTCGAGGATGTAGTGAAATTAGACGATGAGTTCGACGTGAAGCTGACCGAAATAGACGGACAGGGCCGGCTTAACCTATCAAAGAAGCAGGCGGATCCGGACTACAAGCCGGATGTCGATAACGATAAAAAAGAATACGATTCACGGCGTAAAAAAATTTGAAGAGCATAAAGATTCTTCTTAAGAAGAAGAGAGATTCGAGCGATCTCCCTGTGCCGCGATATGCAACTTCAGGCGCGAGCGGCATGGATCTTTGCGCGGATGTAAACGGAGAAGTCACATTAATGCCAGGCGATATAAGGTTGATATCGGCTGGCATTTATATCAGCATACCTGAGGGATATGAGGCAGAGGTAAGGCCAAGGAGCGGACTGGCGATAAAACATGGCATAAGCCTTGTCAATACTCCGGGTACTATAGATTCCGACTATCGCGGACTAATCAACCTCATAATGATAAATCACGGAAAAGAGCCCTTTACGATCCGTCGGGGCGAAAGGATCGCCCAGATGGTGATAAAAGAGGTTGTAAAAGCCGAGATAGAAGTTAAGGAAGAGCTCGACGATACAGTCCGTTCGCGCGGCGGGTTCGGCCATACTGGTAAATAGCAAAGGCGATGCAGGTGGATAAGACTAAATGGAATGAGATACAGGCGATAATACTTTTCGCCATAGCGGTCTTTATCTTAATAAGCTTTTTAACTTTTGACTTCTACAGTCTCGAGCAGTTTACTTCAAAACCGGTTTCTCAGGCAAAGAATTTCGTAGGATTATGCGGCGCATGTATAGGCCTCATCTTTTTCTTCATAATGGGTTTGAGCGCCTACGTCATACCGATCTTGATCTTAAGCTGGGCCATAGCTAGATTCTCCGGTATCACTCCGCAAAAATTATATTTCAAAATTTTCGGCACCTTCTTTCTGATATTGGCTTCAAGCGCGCTATTTTCGATCTGCGGAGGAGCGGATAATAGTTTCCGCTTCCGGCTCGGAGGCGTAATAGGCCTTGTATTCTCAGACTTTTTGGTAAAATATCTGGGACGTTTCGGAGCGATCCTTGTAATAATCGTATTATTCTTACTTTCAGTATTACTCGCGACAGAATTTTTACTCATTCCATTCCTGGCCGCCGTAGGAAAAAGATCGAAAGATCTCATCCTGAACCTGAAAGACAGGTCAACGAGGAAGCGGGAAGCGCCTGTTTTAACGGTGAAAAGAAGCGCATTTTCAGTTAAGCCTGAAGAGAAACCCAGAATACTACCGGGCGTGAATGTGCCGGCAAATGTTATGATAAGACGAAATGGCGCTGTAACAAAAAAAAGCGCCCTTTCTCAAGCGCCGCGCCTAGAGCCCGCGGCCATTAAAAAAGAAGAGCCTGCCGCGGAGGATAAAGGTATAACGCTTGTTCAGCCCAGAGAATTTAACCTTCCGGGCATGGACTTATTAGATTCGCCGCCTCCTATGGAAGAGAGAAAAATAAAAGAGGATTTTGAGGGTAATACTAAGATATTAGAAGAGACTCTCGCCGATTTTGATATCGAAGCAAAGGTTGTGGCATATAATAGAGGGCCTGTAATAACGAGATACGAACTTGAACCTGCGCCCGGTGTAAAGATCCACAGAATAACTTCTTTAAGCGACAACATAGCATTGGCGATGAAGGCTCAGAGCGTTAGAATAGTCGCGCCGATACCCGGGAAAGGCACGATAGGAGTCGAAGTTCCAAATTCAACGAGCACGCTTGTTTATTTAAAAGAAGTCCTCGACTCAAAAGAGTATAAGGAATCGAAATCGAAACTGAAACTCGCTCTTGGTAAAGACATTGCCGGGAGCCCTGTTATTGCTGACCTGGCTAGTATGCCGCACCTTTTGATAGCGGGCGCAACAGGTTCCGGCAAGACCGTCTGCATAAATAGCCTTATAACTTCGCTGCTTTTAAATTCCACGCCTGAAGATGTGAAATTTATAATGATAGACCCTAAGAGAGTCGAGCTTGCCATGTTTAATGATCTACCGCACCTATTGGCGCCTGTAGTCACAGACCACAAAAAGGTCGCGAGCACGCTTGATTGGATCGTGAGCGAGATGGATTCGAGATATGAGCTCTTAGCTAAGTCCGGGGTGAGGAATATCGATTTGTACAATGCGAAATACGGTCAAGAAGGTTCAAGCCTGCCGTACATCGTATTAATAATAGATGAGCTCGCGGACCTCATGATGGTAGCTCAAGCTGAAGTTGAGGGCGCCATAACAAGGCTCGCTCAGCTATCCAGAGCGGTGGGAATACATATAATTCTGGCGACCCAGCGTCCGTCAGTAGATGTTATTACAGGCGTCATCAAGGCAAACTTCCCCGCGAGGATTTCGTTCAAAGTGGCGTCAAAGGTCGATTCAAGGACGGTTCTCGATATGAACGGCGCGGATAAGCTGTTGGGCAAAGGAGATATGCTATTTGTCGAACCAGGCGCATCCAGGCCCATCAGGGCTCAATGCAGTTTGATCTCGGATAAGGAGATAGAGGGGATAGCTAATTTCATAAAGTCGCAGAGGAAGCCCGAATATATAGAAGAGATTCTGGATGGCCACAATAAACCGACTTTCAAAAAATTAGAAAAGGACGATCTGTATGAAGAAGCGGTTAAGATGGTCCTCGAGACCCGTCAGGCGTCTGTCTCTATGCTGCAGCGCAGGCTGGCTCTTGGGTATGCCCGCGCGGCAAGAATAATAGACATGATGGAGTCCGAAGGCATTGTAGGACAATTTCAAGGTTCCAAACCGAGGGGCATCCTCGTAAGTTTGGAAGAATATCTGGCTAAAAATGGGGAATGATAAAAGAGAGTTAAGGCAAGCGGCTGTCTCTGTAGGCAGCAAGCTTAAAGAAGCCAGGGCCAAGAAGTCTCTTGCTATTGAACAGGTGCAAAAAGCGACCAGGATCCATTCCACGGTTTTAATCGCTCTTGAAGAGGGAAGGGAGAGCGAGCTGCTGACCGATACTTATATAAGAAGTTTCTTAAAAAAATATGCCCAATTCCTGGGGCTTAACTCAGTAGAGCTATTAAAAGAATATTTCCCTGCATATCCTGAAGGTCCGTCGGCAAATATACCAGTTCATGAAAATATCTTTCCGCCAGAAACTACCATAATGCCTAAATTTTTATATATCGCAGGAAGAGCTGTTTTAGCGATATTATTTATATTGATATTCATATTCGTAGCAGGAAAAGCGGCCTCCCCCTTGAAAAAGTCTAAGGTTGCGCGGGCTCGAAGCGCGGTTATTTCAAAAAAGCAGTCAGTTCAAAGCACAAAAGCTTCCTCGAAGAAAAAATCCGTATCTAATCAGAATCCGGAATCAAAAGCGCTCATTCCAAAATCAACTCCTTTGAGCCTCGTCATCAAAGTAAAAGAGCCTGTCCTTGTGCAGTTAAAAAAAGACGGCGTCCTTATATTCAAAAGAGTCCTTACGAAGGGTTTAACAGAGACGATCATAGCCGATGACAGCATCGAGCTCGGCATAGGGAAGGCCAAGGCGTTAGGCCTTATCCTCAATGGGAAACCCATTGCGTTGCCGGCTAACAAGGTAAAGTTCAGCCTGGAGATTACGAAAAAAGGCGTTAAGTTAAGATAACCATTAGATGGTCAAAATAGGAATTGTCAGTCTTGGATGCCCCAGAAATCTGGTGGATTCTGAACTCATGCTCGGTTCTTTGAAAAAAGAGGGTTTTCAGATTTCGGACGAAGTGGGCGACGGGGTGGATGTATTCATAATCAATACCTGTTCTTTTGTCCAGAGCGCGCGCGAAGAGTCGGTAGATACTATATTAGAAGCGGCGCAACTGAAGAAAGAGGGTAAGATCAAACGCCTCATCGTAGCCGGATGCCTACCTCAGGCTTACAGCGAAAAATTAGTAAATAGTCTTCCGGAAGTCGATTCTGTCGTAGGAACAAACGATTTCCCGAAGATAAAAGAGATAGTCAAAGGCCTTCTGCATGGCCAGGGGCGATCAGTAGTTTCAAAGGGGCTTGATTATCTCTACGACGAAAACTCTCCGCGCTTTTCCTTGACGCCGAAGCATTTTGCGTATGTCAAGATATCGGAGGGCTGCGACAATCTTTGCAGTTACTGCATAATATCACGCCTTCGAGGACGTTTTAGAAGCAGGACCATAGATTCCGTCATCAAAGAGATAAGCAATATTTCAGCGTCTGGTTTTCTGAAAGAGATAAACCTGATAGGGCAGGACACGACGCTCTTTGGCATAGACATATACGGCAAAAGTTCATTGCCGGAGCTTTTAAGAAGGATAGGCGTTCTAAAAAACAGCGTAAGGTGGATCAGGGTCCTTTATACTCATCCGGCGCATTATAGCGATGAATTCATCGAAGTAGTGCGCGATGAGAAAAAAATATGTAAATATCTTGATCTGCCCATACAGCATATCAGCGACATTATCTTAAAGCGGATGAATAGGCGTACCGCTAAAAGCGATATAATGAAGCTTATAGCAAAGATCAGAAATAATATTCCGGCTGCTGCCTTAAGGACATCTGTTATCGTAGGATTCCCTGGCGAGACTGACAGGAACTTTAAAGAGCTTTTAGAATTTTTATGCGAGGCGCGATTTGAAAGATTGGGGGCATTCATATATTCCAAAGAAGAAGGTTCAAGGGCCTCAAGGTTCGAAGGGCAGATACCCGAAAAGATAAAGAAACAAAGGTTCGATGAGGTTATGAAATTACAGCAGAAGATATCAGCCGATTTAAATAGATCGTTCATGGGCAAGGTAGTAGATGTGCTTATAGATGAGCGGATAGAAGGAGAAAAGGATAAATTCGTAGGCAGGACAGAAGGGGACGCGCCTGAGGTTGATGGCTGCGTGTATGTGTCGGGAAAAGAGTTGAAGACAGGAGAGTTTTACAAAGTTAAGATTACAGATACATTAGAATATGACTTGGCGGGGGAAGCCGCATGAATCTGCCTAATAAGCTGACGGTCTTGCGCATAGTCTTGGTCGCCGTCTTTATGTTATTCCTCTTCTCGCAGGGGGTGATGGCAAAGATGCTCGCCCTCGTCACATTTTTAGCGGCGTCTCTCACCGATTTTCTCGACGGGTACATCGCTAAAAAAAATAATATGATCACCGACTTTGGTAAATTGATGGATCCAATCGCGGATAAGATTTTGATCTTAGCCGCATTCTTAGCATTCGTTGAGATGGAGCTGGCGCCGGCGTGGATGGTAGTCATAATAATATTTAGAGAAGTTACGATAACGGGATTAAGGATATCGGCGCTGACCAAAGGGAAAGTTATCGCCGCCGATGACGGCGGCAAACACAAAATGGTGTCGCAGGTATTCGCTGTCTCGGCAGTTCTTATATTTTTAATATTTCGGGAGGCCGGAATAAAAGCTTTCGGACTTCTATGGAGCGGCTCGGCCGAGAGGATTTACAAAGACGCGATATTCATTTTAATGCTCGCGACAACTCTCTTGACATTGATAAGCGGTATATCGTATCTTATAAAGAATAGGGGAATATATTTCAATGCGAAGACTAATTAAAATAACTACGAGTTTTTTTTATTTGGGTCATTCGCCATTTATGCCCGGAATGCTCGGGAGCCTCGCGGGGCTGCTTATCTATTTTGTAGTCAAAGATAAATTTCCCATTTACGCGTTTTCTATTTTATTTTTATTTATACTTGGCGTGATCTTCTCATCCGAAGCAGAGAGGATATATAAGAGAAAAGACGCGCAGATGATCGTTATAGACGAGGCATGCGGAATGATGCTCTCGATGTTTCTGATACCGTATAATTTCTGGATCATGTGGCTGGGTTTTTTGCTATTCAGGCTCTTCGATATACTGAAACCGCCTCCTGCGAGGGCTATAGAGAAGTTCTCAGGGGCGTTCGGCGTAATGTTTGATGATATTATTGCCGCCATTTATACAAACTTTATCCTGCAGGTAATTACACGCCTCTACCACACTCATTAAAATATAAAAAAGTTATATATTATGAATTGACGGTTATATTATATATGGTATAATCACTTCAATATAATCTTTCGTTTTATGTATGTTAAGAGAACAAAATGAAATAAAAATTGAATTAGCTCGGGCTAAACGGGATGAGGGAATCCTTCCCCCGAGGGGCGATCCCTCATCTCTAGCCCGGGCT
>MHFG01000023.1:1299-12520 GCA_001804065.1 Omnitrophica bacterium RIFCSPHIGHO2_02_FULL_46_20 | reverse complement strand
ACCGAATCCAGCTCCTGCCATTCCCGCGGAACGATGGCTATCTTAATCAACAGCTCACGAATGCCGCCGCCCAAAAGACTGCCGGTTCTCCAACTGCGGATGCCGCGAAGGCCGCCGTTTTGCTCAAGAGCCTCCAGGCCACACTCGCCTCGCTTGAAAAAGAACGCGACATATTTGAGAAACTCGCCCTGATATATGAGAAGATCACGGCAGTCAATGAAGAGGCGGCCAGGCTCATGAAGACAGGAGGCCTCGCCGCGGCGAAGGTGCCCGATCTACAAGAAGCGCCGTCATTAGATGATCTTGATTTAAAAAAGACGTCTCCCGCGAAGACGGTAATAGGCGAAGGTAAGGATATAAATACGCCGCTATCTAATCCATATGGCGTCTCATTCTCCCCCGACAATAAAAGAATAGCCGTATCAAATTGTTGGAAGGATGACACCGTATCCATAATAGACATAGAGACAAAGAAGCTTCTTTATGCAATAGGCAAAGGCAAGGACATAGATACGCCGCTATCCTCTCCAACTGGCGTCTCATTCTCAAGCGACAATAAAAGAATAGCCGTAGCAAATTACAATAACCACACCGTATCCATAATAGACATAGAGACAAAGAAGCTTCTTCTCACAATAGGCAAAGGTAAGGACATAGATACGCCGCTATCCTCTCCAACTGGCGTCTCATTCTCACCCGACAATAAAAGAATAGCCGTATCAAATTGGCGTAACGACACCGTATCCATAATAGACATAGAGACAAAGAAGTTTCTTTATACAATAGGCAAAGGTAAGGACATAGATACGCCGCTATTCTCTCCATACGGCGTCTCATTCTCAAGCGACAATAAAAGAATAGCCGTATCAAATTACAATAACCACACCGTGTCCATAATAGACATAGAGACAAAGAAGCTTCTTTATGCAATAGGTGAAGGTAAGGACATAGATACGCCGCTATTCTCTTCATACGGCGTCTCATTCTCAAGCGACAATAAAAGAATAGCCGTATCAAATTGTTGGAAGGATGACACCGTATCCATAATAGATATAGAGACAAAGAAGCTTCTTTATACAATAGGCAAAGGCAAGGACATAGATACGCCGCTATTCTCTCCAACGGGCGTCTCATTCTCAAGCGACAATAAAAGAATAGCCGTATCAAATTACAATAACCACACCGTATCCATAATAGACATAGAAACAAAGAAGCTTCTTTATGCAATAGGCAAAGGTAAGGACATAGATACGCCGCTATCCTCTCCAACGGGCGTCTCATTCTCAAGCGACAATAAAAGAATAGCCGTAGCAAATTTAGGTAACGACACCGTATCCATAATAGACTTTATCGCGAATCCTTCGACAAATGCTCAGGATTCGATCCTGAGAAAAATAGAGGGATCGAAGGCCGCCGATGATCTCAAGAGCCTCCAGGCCACACTCGCCTCGCTTGAAAAAGAACGCGACACGCTCGAGCGACAAACCACGCTTGCGCAAAAAAATGCCGTACCGGTTATTCCGGAACCGAAATCTTCGAAAGGACCGCCGCATAAAGGCAAGGAGGGGCGTGACGACGATTCTTCTTCAAAAATCATGCCTTCCGCACATATAGGGAATATTCATGACAGAGCTCTGGATGTATTTAAAGTTGCGCCACAAATAGCGGTAGGCAGTATGACCGGCGTAGTTCCTATATTACGTAATGATACAGCTATGTCGGTAGGGCTATTTTGCGTTAATATATCATCCATTCTTGAGGAAGGCAGGCGTTATGAGATTCGTTATAACAGCCGTATATTAGGCGATTCATATAGAGAACTCATGGAAGAGTATATATCTATACTTAACGCGCGTTTTTCGTCATCCGAATTTAAACTTGTGAAATCATCATTTGATGACGGCTGCCTTTTAGAGACGAAATGCTATCTGAAGAATGGAGCCGGCCACATCGGCGAAGGCGCTGTCAGCGTCATTCCGGAAGAAGGGGAATTGAGAGAGTATTTTATACGAGTCGCGGCGATGATAAATATTACGATAGCCGCCTCATCTATCACAAATTCCGGATCGGATGAGCATGAACGGCTTATTCAATATATCGCATCTCAGTATCGCTCATTAGCCGCGGCCGACCTGGCGCTGACGGGGGATACAGACAAGGATGTCGATCTCGTTAAGCGCCTTTCTATCGTCCTTCCAAAGACATACAGGATCAATCCCGATACACAGGCCCTGAATAACGATATGATGCGCGCCCTGCTTAAAGACGCGTAGAATATAATCGTAACTCAGAACTTTTAGCGGCTCACTGTAAATTTTTACGTGATTGGGGTCAGGTCCCAAAGGGACAGGTCTCGAAGTGGATGGTGGTGGTCGATGGCCAAGGAATTCCTCTGGGGAAACACATGGATTCTGTGTCTCCGAATGAAGTCACGCTCCTTGAAAAAACATTCAATACTATCGTTGTGCCAGGCAAAGGCCGCGGCTGTCTACGGAAGAAACCGCAACGACTGATTGCGGACAAAGGTTATGACAGCAATCCGCTTCGTAGTCGCCTGGCTTGCCGTGGTATTGAGTTGATTTGCCCTTATCGCGATAACAATAAAGAGCAAAGATATTATGATGGCCGTAAATTGCGGCGTTACAAGCGTCGCTATAAAGTCGAAAGAGCTTTCTCTTGGCTGGCAAATTCCCGGCGCCTTGTTGTCCGCTGGGATCGCAATATTGTTATATATAACGCGTTCTTTTATGTTGCATGTCTTATCATAGTGTTGAGGAGGTTACGAAATGGCCTGTAGTTATCTTCGAGAAAATGGTTTTTCCTAAGCGGGTATTATTTCTCTTTCTCTTTTGAAAGTACTTCTTTTGTGGCTTTGAGGAATATCTTTGCACTTTCGATAACTGCTTGGGCTCCTTCCTGGGAGAACTTTCGCCGGTAATCAGCGTCTTCTCGAAGAATCATAGAATTATTAAAGTCTTCAGCTAACTTTGGGTCTAACTTTTTCTCCTGAACAAAAAATTCCTTTAGCGCAAGATAAAGACAATAATGTCCTTTTTCGCGATAGCCGCGAAAATAAAGCAACGCCCGAGCAGAATGAAACATAGAGTAATATCCTTTGATCGTAGCCCATTTAAAACCGGATCCGGACAACTCTTCCTGGGCAGAGTGTAAATCGTTTTCCGCGTCTTTGATTTCAATATCCACCAACTGCTTTGCCGGCTCGAAACGGAAGATCCTCTTCTTCTCCAAACAATCTTTAAAGGATATCATCATTAATCTCTCTTTCCCAAAGGACTTTTCCTTTTTCTATCTGTTCACGGAATACTCTTTCCTCTTTGCCTTTTTTTAAAAGCTCTTCCGGCGCGTTAATAATCGGCTGCACCTTGCGATTATAGAGTTTAGCGGAGTAAGAAAATTTATTGACTACAGACAGCGTCTTTTCTTTCTCGGAACTAACAATAAACAGATCAATATCGCTATCCTCGTTATCGCTTCCATCAGCCCAACTTCCGAAGAGGATTATTTTGTGGCTTAATCCTTTTAACTTTTCTACAAGAGGCTCAATTAGAAGCATATTAGCAAGGACTTTAAACTCTTTAAGATACGGATTCCTTTTATCAATAGAATAGAAATACATCCGGCCATTTTGCTTTCGGTTGATCACGCCGGACCGATAGAGCCGCACTAATACG
Source organism: Omnitrophica bacterium RIFCSPHIGHO2_02_FULL_46_20 (assembly GCA_001804065.1). GTDB lineage: Bacteria > Omnitrophota > Gorgyraeia > 2-01-FULL-45-10 > 2-01-FULL-45-10 > MHFG01. Next base: position 8,828 of record MHFG01000023.1, on the reverse strand, counting down.
TGGTGAGCTGAGCTCGGGCTTAAGCCGCTCTTACGCGCGATCTCTCTCTCAAAAAAAGACGCGCCCGGATGGAGAACGAAGAAGTTTAGGATTTTCTGATGATTAGTAGAGACAAGATATGGATTAGTCATTGCTCAATATATTGAATTTATGCTCCTTTCGTTGAGCAGTATAGCAAAATTAAAAACGTCTGTCAATACAATTCCCGATAAAATTCTAAAAATTTTTACACCAGACATCAGAGAAGTAATCAGGGTCATGATTGGGGTCAGGTCCCAAAGGGACATAAAAGAACCCTGTCTGCCACAATAAAAACAGGTCCCCGTCTACGCTTAGTAGGCGCGCTGGAGGCCCTATTTTTTAGGTTACCTTTACTTATAGAACTGGTCTGTTACGCAAACTCCGCAAACGATTTTGATTTGCCTTATAGGCAAATATTTTGTATAATATGGCTTGTTTACATAGCTTGTTTACTGACAGGGATTACTATATATACTATAAAGATATATGAAAAAAGCCAAGAGCATATCGGAATCTGAAACGACCCTCTCTGAAGTTATGATGCCAATCCACGCGAACCATTATGGCAGCGTGCACGGCGGAACGATTCTAAAATTGGTTGATGAAGCGGCATTTGTGGCTGCCACAAAGCACGCGAGGAAAAACATCGTGATGGCGTCAATAGATCACCTGGTTTTCAAACATCCCGTTAATATCGGAGACATGCTTAATATAAGAGCCCGCCTTTGTTACGTAGGCCGCAGCTCTATGGATATCGAGGTTGAGGTCGAGGCGGAAAAACTGAAGGAAGGCAAGGCGCTTAAAATCGGCTCGGCGCATCTTACGATGGTCGCGTTGGATGAGCGCGGCAGGCCGACAACGGTCCCGAAGATTATTTTCAAAACAGCCGAAGAGAGGTTGAGGAGCGCCAAGGCCCTTGCCAGAAGAAAAAAGAGATTGTCAAGATAGAGATTGCTTCTCCCGCCAAAAAGCGGCGGGATCGCAATGACGAGAGAAATGAACTTTTATGGACAATATCCTGTTTCGCCCTTGGAAAGAGCTGAAGAGGCTGCAGAATAAAAGACTTCATTATTTTGTAACGCGCCGCCTTTATCCGTTCAGCCCGTATTATCGGCAGCTTTTCGACAAAAATAGAATAAAACCGGACAGCATAAAGACCGTTGAAGACCTCAGAAGAATACCTTTTATCTCCAAGAATAGCTTTTTAGATTCTATCGGCGAAGATGTTGCCGCGGGGACGCTCACATTCTGCCTGCGGCCAAGCGAAGAGGCGATTAAGAGATTTCTCCCCATAACAGAGCGTATAAAATTCGCGTCTTTGAACATATTAAAAGGCAAGGATTATATTAAAACAGAGTTAGAGAAAGAATACAGGCCGATCTTTCTCACCGCCACGGCAGGGACCACTAATAGGCCGGTCTCTTTTCTCTATACGAGCTATGATATAGAGAACCTGCGGACTTACGGGAAGAGGCTTCTGGATATAGTCGGTATCAAAAAGGAAAGAACGGCGGTGAGCGTCTTCCCTTACGCTCCCCACCTGGCCTTCTGGCAGACAGTTTTGGGAGGCATAGCCGCCAATGTCTTTATCTTGAGCACTGGGGGCGGGAAGACCCTCGGCACCGCTGGGAACATACATTCCATACTTAAGGTAAAGCCGCAGTTTTTGATCGGCGTCCCGAGTTATGTGTATCATATTTTAAAAACAGCGCGGGGACAGGACATGAAGTTTGGTTACCTGAACAGGATTATACTCGGCGCCGGCCGCATCCCGGTCGGATTTAAATTAAAGATCTGCAAGCTCCTCAACGATATGGGCTCCTCCGGCGTAAGGATCATTGGCACATATGGTTTCACGGAAGCGCGTTCGGCATGGGCCGAATGCTCTACGGACATAGACGTATCAAGCGGGTATCATACCTATCCCGATAAAGAGGTCTTTGAGATCATAGACCCTGATACGCTCGAGGTAAAGGCCGAGGGCGAAGACGGCGAGATCGTATATACCTGCATAGACGGCCGGGGCAGCTGCGTTTTGCGTTATCGCACCGGAGACTTTGTTAAAGGGGGGATCGTCTATTCTCCATGCCCGCATTGCGGCAGGACCGTTCCGCGGATTTCAAGCGATATCACCCGCGTCTCAAACATAAAGAACATCCAGTTCTCCAAGATAAAAGGCACGCTTGTAAATATAAACGACCTGGAGCATATCCTGGACGGCAAGGAAGAGATAGACGAATGGCAGATCGAGATAAAGAAAAAGGACGACGACCCTTACGATGTCGACGAGTTGATACTTCACGTATCTCTTTTAGGAGACGCCGATAGGGAAGAATTCCGCCGGAGCTTAAACGAGGAGCTTTTTGCCGCCGCGGACGTTTCATTTAACGAGATTAATTTCGTTTCACGCGAAGAGATACAGCGCAGGATAGAGATAGAATCCGCGGTCAAGGCAAAAAAGATCGTGGATAAACGGCCGGCGCTGTGAAACTTCGCGCTGCATTCACGAGAAGTTCCATGTGCAATCGTAAGGGGATCGGCACATGAAACGGCAAATTTAATCGGATTAAGGCAAAGATTGACATGGATAGAATAGCTGTAATTGACGGTATAAGAACGCCGTTTGTAAAGGCGTGGACGCTTTTTGAGGATATCCCCGCGCAAATACTGGGGACTATCTCGGTCAGGGAACTTTTAGAGATAACCCACCTTAAGTCGAATCTTGTAGACGAGGTGATTTTCGGGGCTGTTGCCCAGCCGGTCGAGGCTTCAAATGTCGCCCGCGTGATAAGCCTTTATGCCGGGATACCCAAAGAAAAACGGGCATATAGTTTAAGCAGGAACTGCGCCTCAGGGTTTGAATCTGTGACGAGCGGTTTTGAGAAGATAACATGCGGCCTGGATGAAATAGTGATCGCGGGCGGCGCGGAGTCGATGAGCAACATCCCTCTTGTCTTTGGAAAAGATATAACCAAGATATTGATGAGGCTGAACAAGTCAAAAACTTTGATGCGGAAACTTAAACTTCTCTCCGGCATAAGGCCGTCTCACTTTAAGCCGGTTGCGGGACTTGTCCTCGGCCTTACCGATCCCGTCTGCGGCCTCAATATGGGGCAGACCGCGGAGGTTTTGGCGAAGGAATTCGGCATAACAAGGAAAGAGCAGGACGAGTTTAGCCTCACAAGCCATAAAAGGGCGGCCGCAAACCGCATGAAACTACGCGAGGAGATAGCGCCGGTCATAGTCCCGCCGGATTACGATATCGTTGTCATGGACGACAACGGGCCGCGGGAAAACCAGACGATGGAAGCGCTGGGCTCTCTTTCGCCATATTTCGATAAATACACAGGCACGGTTACGGTCGGCAACTCCTGTCAGGTTACCGACGGAGCTTGCGCGCTTCTGGTCATGAAAGAAGAAAAGGCGAGACAGATGGGCTATGAACCTCTGGGATATATACGCGCCTATGCCTACAACGGGCTTGCGCCCAATAAGATGGGCCTCGGCCCCGCCTATAGCATACCTACCGTGTTGAAGAGGGCCGGACTTAAATTAAAAGACATGGATCTGGTTGAGATCAACGAGGCATTTGCCGTTCAGGTGCTCGCGTGTATAAAAGCCCTCGCTTCGAAGAAATTCGCGGAGGAAAATTTTTCGTATCCTGAGCCGATAGGCCAAATCGATATGGATAGGCTTAATGTGAACGGCGGCGCGATAGCGCTCGGCCATCCGGTAGGCACGTCCGGCTCAAGGCTTATCCTGACGCTCGCGAAAGAGATGAAGAGAAGGAACGCTAAGTTCGGGCTCGCTTCGTTGTGCGTTGGCGGCGGCCAGGGCGGCGCGATTATTTTGGAAAGATAGTAATATGTTAGCGTAAATAAGTATAATCCGTTTGTCATCCTGAGCCCGAAGGGCGAAGGATCTAAAGGATTAGATTCTTATCCCGCCACGACTCATAATAGGCGCGGGATGGATGAAGAAGGTGCTGGGTGAACCCCGCCCATTCTTAAGGGCAGGGTAACGAGTAGGAGAATGAGCGGGGTGGACGCCTTAAATTTAAAGATAGAAAATGATATAGCGATACTGGAATTCGACACGCCTGACTCCAGGGTCAATGTGTTGAATCGGCAGACTATGCAGGAGTTGGACAGCATAGTGGATCAGTTAGCCGCCAGAGCCGGAAGCGAGATAAAAGGGCTTATCGTCTCCAGTAAAAAGGAAGGCATCTTCATAGCCGGCGCGGATATAAAAGAGATCGAAAAGATAAGTTCAGCCAAAGAAGCTGTAGAAAAGGCGCAAATCGGCAAGTACATTTTAAATAAGCTCGGCCGTCTGAACCTGATTACCGTAGCGGCTATAAACGGAGCCTGCTTAGGTGGCGGATTAGAATTGGCCCTTCACTGTAAATACAGGACAGCGAGTTTCAGCGAAGCCGTCAGGATAGGGCTTCCAGAGGTGAAACTCGGGCTGATCCCCGGTTTCGGCGGCACGCAGAAGCTGCCTAAGATAGTCGGGCTCCTCCGCGCGACAAATATGATCCTTTCCGGGGAGATGGTATCCGGCCCGGACGCGTTAAGATACGGCCTTGTGGATAGATTATTCCCGCCGATGAGGCTCGTCGAGGATTCCCGCGATTTTATCCGCGAATTATTGAACGGACGGGTTGCGGTAAAGAGAAGAAAAAAACAGGGCCTTCGAAATTCATTCTTAGAGAATACGCCTTTGGGGAGGGCTGTCTTCTTCGATCAAGCCGGGAAAAATGTCATCAAAAAGACAAAAGGATTTTATCCCGCTCCTTTAAAGGCTATCGAGGTAATAAAACGGACTTACGGCCAAAGCGCGGAGAGAGGGTCGCTGCTGGAAAGCGAAGCCTTCAGCAAGTTGGCGGTCACGGAGATATCGAAGAATCTGATAAAGGTATTCTATCTTAACGAGGAGTTCAAAAATTTTCCGTGGGTGGATGCCGCTATTAAACCCGCGCGGGTGGATAAATGCGGCATTGTGGGAGCTGGCGTGATGGGCGGAGGCATAGCGCAGCTCTTGGGATTTTACGATATCCCGTCGAGGCTCAAAGATATAAATTACGAGGCATTGAAGACGGCCCTTAAGACCGCTAAGGGATTATTCGATTATGCCGCCAAAAAAAGGATACTTCGCCGGCATCAGGTAGATTATAAATTAGGCCTTATCTCTCCGACGGTCACATACAAGGGATTTGAAAATACGGATCTCGTCATTGAGGCGGTGGTCGAAGACCTGAATATTAAACAGAAGGTCTTCAAGGAACTAGGCGAAATCACAACTTGCGCCGCGGTCCTTGCCTCAAACACCTCATCTTTGCCTATAACAAAGATAGCTGAGGCCGCCAATTCGCCGGATAGGGTAGTGGGCCTGCACTTCTTCAATCCTGTGCACCGCATGCCGCTGGTCGAGGTTATAAGGTCTTCCAGGACGAGCGACCAGGCGCTCGCGACGACCATAAGATTTGCCAGAAGGATCGGCAAGGTCGTGATTGTCGTGAAAGACGTCCCCGGCTTTTTGATAAACAGGATACTGCTTTCATACCTGAACGAGGCGGGATTTTTATTCGAAGAAGGCATGAAGATGGATGATATCGATAGAATTGCCCGCGATTTCGGCATGCCTATGGGGCCGATCGAGCTTATCGACGAGATTGGGGTAGATGTCGGCTATAAAGTGGCCAAGATACTCGAGGGCGCGTATGGAGAGAGGATGCGAGCGGCCCCGATACTTGAGAAAGTCAGAGATAAAATGTTCCCGGGCAAGAAAACAAAATCCTGCTTTTATATACGCGCAAAAAATAAGAAAATGCCGAATCCGGATATTTATAAAATCGCGGGAATCTCCCGCGCCGACAGCGCGATCTCGGATGAAGTCGCGCTTAAAAGGATGCTTTACGTCATGATAAACGAAGCGGCCAGGTGCCTTGAAGAAGGCGTGGCAGACAGGCCTCAAACAGTCGATATAGGAATGATTATGGGCACGGGTTTTCCTCCATTCCGCGCGGGATTATTAAGATACGCGGATTCCCTGGGCACGGACAATATCGTAAGAACGCTTTATGATTTTGAAAAAGCCAAAAAAGCCGAACGTTTCAGGCCCTGTAATTATTTAATAAGTATGGCGCAAACGAAGAGAGGTTTCTATGGAACTATTTGATAAGCATATGGGCAAAGAGAAGAAAGAATCTCTTGAGCTTGCCGAATCCTGCCGGCAGGAAGCATGGCAGGAATTCAGCTTTATCGCCGGTTTATTCCGAGGCGCTACCCACTGGGATCTTATCCATCCATTCCCGGAACAATCAAGGCAGGATAAAGAGGAAGGGGATAAATTCCTGAAGAGATTGGAGGAGTTCTTAAAGGCGAATCTGGATCCGGATGATGTTGACCAGACGCGCGAAATCCCGGACCGGGTTATCAAAGGTTTGACCGAGATGGGCGCTTTTGCCGTCAAGGTGCCGAAGGAATATGACGGATTAGGATTAAGCCAGGCTAATTACAACAGGGCCGTGCATCTATTGGGCAGTTACTGCGGTTCAACGGCGGCTCTTGTCTCAGCTCATCAGAGTATAGGCGTCCCCCAGCCGCTTATACTTTTCGGAACGGAAGAACAGAAGAGAAAATATCTTCCGAGATTCAGGCAGGGGGCGATCTCCGGATTTGCCTTGACCGAATCCGAAGCCGGGTCCGATCCCCGCCTTATAAAAACCACGGCTGCGCCTGTGGAAGGCGGCAAATATTATCTCTTGAACGGAGAAAAGCTGTGGTGCACGAACGGGAATATCGCGAATCTATTGGTAGTGATGGCTGTTACTCCGGCGAAGATCGTTGACGGCAAAGAAAAGAAACAGATAACCGCTTTCATCGTAGAGACAGATACGCCCGGATTTGAAGTGACTTACCGATGCAAGTTCATGGGCTTGAATGCTATCCAGAACGGGCTCATCAGGTTTAATAACGTAAAGGTGCCTCGGGAAAATATTATTTTAGGAGAGGGCGAGGGTTTAAAATTGGCGTTCCTGACGCTCAACACCGGCCGGCTCACTCTTCCTGCGGCAGTGACAGGGATGAGCAAATGGTGCCTGTGGGCGGCGCGCAAATGGGCGGCCCAAAGAAAGCAATGGGGCTGCCCGATAGGCGAGCACGAGGCCATCGCGTCAAAGCTTTCTTATATCTCAAGCACTGTTTTCGCGATGGATGCCGTAACATGGCTTGTGTCTCATATGGCGGACGATAAGAGATTTGATATAAGGTTAGAGGCCGCTATGGTGAAACTTTTTTGCACGGATGAAAGCTGGAAAATAGTCGACAATACGCTTCAGATCCGCGGAGGCCGCGGTTATGAGACCGCGCCGTCTCTAAAGGGGCGCGGGGCCGCCGCTTACCCGGTTGAAAGGGCCATGCGGGATAGCCACATAAACACGATCCTGGAGGGTTCGAGTGAGATAATGCGCCTTTTCATCGCGAGGGAAGCGCTGGATTTCCATT
>MHFG01000023.1:0-1238 GCA_001804065.1 Omnitrophica bacterium RIFCSPHIGHO2_02_FULL_46_20 | reverse complement strand
GCTTTGTGGGCCCCTTCCTTCCGGGACGAAACTAAATTCCCCAAACCTCTCTCTTCTCACGCGAAATTCGTCGCGGGGACAGCGAAGCGCCTCGCGAGAACGCTTTTTTTTAAGATGATGCTTTATCAGCAGAAGTTCGCCCAGAAACAGAATATATTGAACCGCTTTGTGGATATAGGCACGGACCTACTCGCCATGTCAAGCGCCTGCTCTTATGCCGCGAGCCTATATAAGAAAGACGGTGAGAAAAATTCTTTAGAACTTGCGGATCTATTTTGCCGTTGCGCGAGAGCCCGCATAGCCCGACGATTTAAGGAAATTTCCCGCAATGATGATAAGTTGTCCTATTCGATAGCCAAGAGCCTTCTATCGGGCGGTTATGAGTGGCTCGAGAATGACATCATTAAAGGATAAGACATGAGCCAAACAGATTTTCTTACGGGTTGTTTAAGCAAAGAGGCCATTGATGTTACGCTCGCTAAGGTAAAAGCCGACTGCGATCTTGATAAGATACCCTTTTCTGTCCTGGTCCTGGATTTAGACCATTTCAAAGCATATAATGATAAATATGGCCACCTGGACGGAGACGATATCCTGAAATATTTTGCCAGCACGCTTCGTATCAACTTTCAAGAAGTAGGATCTTTCATCTTTCGTTTTGGAGGGGATGAATTTATTGTCGTCTTTCCGGGGAAAGGCGGGAAAGAATCCTTTTCGGTAGCTAATAATGTTATGAAGATCTTAAAAAAGAGGCCGTTTTTGTCCAGAGGCCGTATATACAAATTAAGTTTCAGCGGCGGCATAGCATCCTACCCGAATGACGGACACGAAACCGAAACTATTATTCAAAAGGCGGACAAGGCGATGTATTTTTCAAAGACGCATGGCCGCAGAAGAACCACTTTATACGGGCAAATTTTATGGAAGACTATCAAAAGAATATTATTTATATTGACAGCTATATTATTGGCAGGGGGAATATTATTTTATTTTAAGCAATCTTCCTATAAGGATTACATCGTGAAACGGTTAAAAAAAGAAATAGGAAAAGCAGGCATAGCTTTAGCGCCCCCACCGGCAAAAATAAATTTCGAAGGCATTGATTTCGTTTATTTAAAATCGGGGAGGATTCTTAAGGGGATCATTATACGTGATGATAAAGATGAGATAGAGCTTAATTTGAATCTCGAGACAGGCCAGGGCACGACTACAATAAAGAAATCGGATATAGAAAGAAT
>MHFG01000022.1 GCA_001804065.1 Omnitrophica bacterium RIFCSPHIGHO2_02_FULL_46_20 | reverse complement strand
AAATTGGATGAACACTGCCACCCTCGAGCCCTAAAAACAAAAGGCTGTAGCAGTGGCAGGACCCCTCGAATTTTCTACGATATTTTCTACGAGAGAATTTTACTTGCAATGTTATTCCTTTTCCATTATAATTATTGCGCTTTTGGGGAGCGTGTGCATAACCTGTGAATAACCTATGTGTTTACCTGTCTTTGCCTGTGTATAAGTGCGGCTTGGACTGGTTTGCCCGTCTTCCTTTCAACATCGCTACGAAGCTCAAAGCTAAAAAGCTTTGAGCGAAGTAGGATGGATAATCTTTTGGTAGTGTAAAAATGACAGCAAACGACCTTTCTGTCTGGCTCAGGGCCAGGGAATTTATTAAAAAAGAGCTTGATAACGACCATGTCTTCAGCATCTGGTTCGGCTCTATCAGGCTCGTCTCCTCCACAGAAGACTCGGTTACTTTAGAGGTCCAGAATAAATTCTTTAAGGATATGCTTCTCGACCGCTATACAAAACTAATAAACTCAAGCATAGCTAAATCATGCGGGAAAGAGATGAGGGTTGAGTTCGCTTTAAAAGAGCTCAGCGCCGATGCGGCCGCAAAACCGCCGCTTGACCACGACGCTAAAGAAAAGGCTCAAGCTAAACCATTCTGGCCATTCTCGCGCGATAAACAGGAACCGGGCAAGGAGATCGGGCTGAACTCAAAATATACTTTTGACAGCTTTGTCATCGGGCCGAGCAACAGATTCGCGCACGCGGCGTCAAGCGCCGTATGCGATTCGCCGGCAAAGGCATATAATCCCTTGTTTATTTACGGAGGCGTGGGGCTCGGCAAAACACATCTGATGCATGCCATTGGCCATAAAGTATTACAGAAATTCCCGAAGGCAAAGGTATTGTACATCTCAAGCGAAGAGTTCACAAATCAGCTTATTGGGGCCATACAGAACAGGACTACGACAAAGTTCAGAGAAAAATACAGGCACGTTGATATTCTTCTTATAGACGACATACATTTTATCGCGGGCAAGGAATCGACCCAAGAAGAGTTCTTCCATACGTTCAACACTTTATACGACGCGCATAAGCAGATCGTTGTCTCAAGCGACCGCCCGCCGAAAGAGATACAGGCCCTTGAAGAAAGGCTTGTTTCTAGATTCGAATGGGGGTTAGTCACGGATGTCCAGCCCCCGGATTTCGAGACGAGGATGGCGATATTAAAGAAAAAAAGCGAGCGCGAAACGATAACTCTGCCCGACGATGTATACTATTTCCTCGCCGAAAAGATAAAGAGCAACATCCGCGAGCTCGAGGGAGCGCTGATAAGAATCGTCGCCTACGCCAAGCTCGTCGGTAAAGAGATCTCCGTTGATATGGTAAGAGACGTTTTAAAAGACATGATTAAAGAAGGCGAGAAGAAAATTACCATAGATATTATACAAAAAAAGGTTTGCGAATATTTTGATATGAAATTATCGGATATGAAGGTCAAGAAGAGAAGCCGCGGCATAGCGTACCCGAGACAGATCGCGATGTATCTCGCGCGCCAACTCACGGATTATTCACTGCCTGAGATCGGTGAATATTTTGGCGGCAGGGATCATACAACCGTTATGCACGCATACGACAAGATAATGACCGATTTAAAGGTGAAGAAAGGCTTGAACGAGCTTATTGACAGGGTAACGGACAGTATTAAGATTTCTTAAAGCCGCATATCTTGTGGGTAACTTTTTTACTTGCCCCATTGTTTAAATCGCCGCAACATATTGGGGTTAAACAGGATAGCTTACTTATACACATTACTAACAGCCCTACTAAGGCTACTACTATTTTTTAATATAGTATAATAAAAGAAGGGGACTAAAATGAGGTTTGACACGACAAAAGAAATACTCATAAAAGGAATACAGGATGTACAAAACGCGATAAACCCAAAAACAACATTGCCAATCCTGTCAAATATACTGATAGAGACGGGAAAAGAGAGTATCTCTTTAACCACAACAGATCTTGAGATAGGGATAGTCTCAACTATACCTGTAAAACCAGGGTCGGAAGGGGCGATAACCATACCCGCAAAAAAATTCTTCGATATAATTAAAGAATTACCCGATGGCGAAGTGTCGATCTCCGTGAAAAAAAACAACCTTGTTAATATTGAATGTCAAAATTGTGTTTTTAAAATAATGGGATTACCCAAAGACGAGTTCCCTCAATTACCGGACTTTAAAGACAAGGATTCCATGATGATGCAGCGCGGCAGGCTTAAAAAAATGCTGGCCATGACAAGCTTCGCGATAAGCCGCGACGAGACAAGGTATGTGCTAAACGGCGTGCTTTTTGTGATAAAACCCGCTTATATAAGGATAGTGGCGACAGACGGAAGGCGGCTAGCGATGGTTGAGGAGAAGGCGCAGCTGCCGAAAACGTTGGAGAGAAAAGTGATCATACCGGCGAAAACCGTAAACGAGTTAGGTAAACTGCTGGGTGAGGAAGGCGACGTTAAGATATGTTTCGGGAACAACCAGATCTCGTTTGATATGGGGCCGACGAAGGTCGTGTCCCGCTTAATTGAGGGCGAATTCCCGAATTATGAACAGGTTATCCCGAAAGAGGTTAAAGACAAGGTAGGCATCGGCCGCCCTAAGTTTTTGTCAGCGACAAAGAGGGCGGCATTATTTACAAACCACGATTCGCTCGCGGTAAAACTGGAACTCGCGAAAGACAAAATGGTATTGTCTAAGAGCGCCCCGTATATAGGGGAGGCGCGGGAAGAGATAGGGGTAGATTATAAAGGTAAGGACCTCGCGATAGGCTTCAACCCCGATTACCTGGTCGATGCGTTAAAGAACATAACAGAAGAGACGATAAATTTTGAGGTTTCAGATGCCGAGAAGCCGGGGGTCATAAGGATCGGCAGCGACTATATTTATGTTGTGCTGCCGATGCAGTTATAGGCGAGGGTTCCATAGCTAACGAGCCAAAAAATCCTTTAGAAGGTGTTTTAAAAAATATCATACTGTCCCTGGGCGGCAAAGGAAAGTTTACAGAAGAGGATCTTGCCGCGGCGTGGGAGGCCGTCGTTGGGGAGAAGGCCGCCAGCCACTCAAGGCCGCGGGGATTTCGAGGCTCGAGGCTGGTCATTAATGTAGACGATTCGAGCTGGCTGTATGAACTTACGATTCAGAAGAAGGAGATATTAAAAAAATTATCGTCGGAATTGAAAAGCAAAAGATTAAGGGACATAACATTCAGAATAGGCGATTTGAAATCCCCCCGCTAATTGCGCGGTGAGAAAGGTATTAAGGGAGGGTGCTTAGTTGAGCGAAAAAGAATCAAAAGAGAAGAAAGGCCTGGAAGAGAGGGTAGAAGATAAGGCCGCGGCGGTAAAGAAATACGACGCCACGACAATACAGGTCCTGGAAGGCGTTGACGCCGTCAGGAAAAGGCCCGCAATGTATATAGGCGACACTACGTCGCGGGGCCTCCACCACATGATATACGAGGTCGTCGATAATTCCATCGATGAATGCATGGCCGGCTATGCCGCGTCCATCGATGTAATAGTGCACGCGGATAACAGCGTCACCGTAGTAGACGACGGGCGCGGCATACCGGTCGATATTCATAAGACACAGAAGAAGCCCGCCCTCGAGGTCGTTATGACAACCTTACACGCCGGCGGAAAGTTTGACCACAAGGCATACAGGGTATCCGGCGGTTTACACGGTGTGGGCGTCAGCGTTGTCAACGCGCTTTCAGAGTGGCTCGAGGTAGAAGTTCGGCGGGACGGTAAAATATATCATCAGGAATATGAGCGCGGCAAGACAGCGTCAAAAGTCAAAATAATCGGCACAGCCAAGAATACGGGCACGCGCGTAACATTTAAGTCCGACAAAGAGATCTTCCCAAGCGGCATAAATTATAGTTTTGATATTCTATCGAACCGTTTGAGGGAGCTGGCGTTTTTAAATAAGGATTTAAAAATAGTATTACGCGACGAGCGCGCCAAAGGCAGGGTTGTAGAGTTCAAGTTCTCAGGCGGCGTCGTGTCGTTCGTAGAATTCTTGAACAAGAACAAGAACGTTCTGCATAAAAAGGTAATATATTTCTCGAAGGAGAAAGACGGGGTTCAGGCCGAAGTCGCGATGCAGTATAACGACAGTTACGCGGAGAGCATATTCACATTCGCTAACAACATAAATACGACTGAAGGCGGGACGCACCTGACTGGTTTTAAGTCGGCCCTTACAAGGACGATAAATCAGTATTGTAGGTCGAAAAATTTATTTAAAAACGAAGAGGGGTCGATAGCCGGCGACGACGCGAGGGAGGGCTTAAGCGCTGTGGTAAGCGTAAAGGTGCCGAACCCGCAATTTGAAGGGCAGACAAAAACGAAGCTGGGGAATTCCGAGGTGGAAGGCATTGTAGAGTCCATCGTTAACGAGGCGCTAGGTTCGTTTTTAGAAGAAAACCCGCCGGTCGCGAACAAGATAATAGAAAAAGCCGTTCTTGCCGCTCGGGCGCGTGAGGCAGCGAGAAAAGCGCGCGAGCTCACCCGGCGGAAAGGCGCGTTAGAAGGCGCGTCGCTTCCCGGGAAGTTAGCGGACTGTCAGGAGACCGACGCGTCGCTGTGCGAATTATACTGCGTGGAAGGCGATAGCGCCGGCGGCAGCGCGAAGCAGGGGCGCGACAGACGATTTCAGGCGATACTCCCGCTAAAAGGGAAAATATTAAACGTTGAGAAAGCGCGGCTTGACAAAGCGCTGGCAAACGAAGAGATCAGAACAATCATTACGGCTATAGGCTGCGGCATAGGCGAAGAGTTTGATATGGCTAAAATCAGATACCACAAGATAATAATAATGTGCGACGCTGACATTGACGGTTCTCATATTAGAACGCTCTTATTGACATTTTTATACAGACAGATGCCCGCGTTGATCGAAAACGGCCACGTCTATATTGCCCAGCCTCCTTTGTATAAAATTAAAAGAGGTAAAAGAGAAGAGTATATCCAGACAGAAGACGATTATAATAATCTACTGCTCGAGCTCGGGACAGAGGGCATGACTCTTGCAAGGGTTAAGGATAAACGGCAGTTTACAGATAAGCAGTTAAAGTCGATTCTCGATGCCTTGGTTGAGTTAGAAAGCCTTGGTAATGCAATTGATAGAAGTGGAGTTAATTTGTCAAAATACATCAGTTTAAGGCACAAAAAGACCAAAAAACTGCCAATTTATATGGTAAAAGTGGAGCAAAATACCCATTTCTTGTACAATGACGATGAGTTAGCGGAGTATATAGGCGAAGAGGAAAATGCGGAGGCTAAAGCAGGCGCTAAAACAAAAAAAGACGAAGCTAATCCTAAGAAAGAAGAAAAGGCGCTTGAGGTAAAACCCAAGGCGCAGGATTATATAGAATTTTATGAAGCAAGAGAAATCGAAAAGATCGTGGACCGCGTTGAGAAACTCGGCGTTGATATTGAGGACTACGATGTTGCCGAGGAAGAAAAGGCGGAAAAGAAGGTCTCCAAAAAAGAAGCAAAAAAGCCCATCTATTCGATCAAATTAGAAAAAGAACAAAAGAGCTTCTTAAGCTTAAGAGAGATTCTGCGGTTTGTCAAGGATGTCGGCAAAGAAGGAATGAACATTCAAAGATATAAAGGCTTGGGAGAGATGAACCCGGTGCAGCTTTGGGAGACGACGATGGATCCCGAAAAGAGGACTTTACTTAAAGTCATGCTGGAAGACGCTGTCGAGGCAGATGCCATGTTTACGGTATTGATGGGTGAGGCTGTCGAGCCTAGAAGAGAATTTATCGAGAAGCACGCGCATGAGGTGAAGGTGCTGGATATTTAGAAAGAGAGTCTATAACGATGGAGAAACATGTACACGCGTAATGAAAAAATCGTTCCGGTATATATCGAAGAGGAGATGAAGGACTCCTACATAAATTACGCTATGAGCGTTATCGTCGGACGGGCGCTGCCCGACGCGCGCGACGGGCTAAAACCCGTTCACCGGCGCATTCTCTTCGCGATGAAAGAGCTCGGCGTAGAGCATTCAAAACCATATAAGAAGTGCGCGAGGATAGTCGGGGAAGTCCTGGGGAAATTTCATCCGCATGGAGACGTCGCTGTCTACGACACCCTCGTGAGAATGGCGCAGGACTTCTCTTTGAGATATCCGTTAATAGACGGCCAGGGCAACTTCGGGTCTGTCGACGGAGACGCGCCTGCGGCAATGAGGTATACCGAGGCGAGGTTGAGCCGCATAACGGACTGGATGCTCCTCGATATCGACAAGAATACAGTCGACTTTATGCCTAACTTCGACGGCTCGCTTCAGGAACCGACAGTATTGCCGGCATGCCTGCCAAATTTATTGGTTAACGGCTCGAGCGGCATAGCGGTAGGTATGGCGACAAATATCCCGCCGCATAATTTAAAGGAGATTGCCGAAGCGGTCATGTTTGTCATAGACGAACCGGGCTGCGATCCCAAGGACATATTAAAGAAGGTAAAGGGGCCCGATTTTCCGACGGGCGGAATAATACGCGGGACGGAAGGCATAAAGAACGCCTATACAACGGGCAGGGGCTTGATCAAGGTGCATGCCAGGGCCTTTATAGAGGAACAGAAGAATGGCAAGGAAGCGATTATAATTAAAGAATTGCCTTATCAGGTAAACAAGGCAAATCTCATCGAGTCGATAGCGGACCTCATACAGGAAAAGAAGATAGACGGCATTACAGATTTAAGGGACGAGTCCGATAAGGACGGCATGCGCATAGTCATAGAGGTGAGGCGCGGCGCAAATTCCAAGATCATTTTAAATCAACTCTATAAGCATACCCAGATGCAGACAACGTTCGGCGTTATTATGCTTGCGCTCGTCGAAGGCAGGCCGCGTGTTCTGACAATAAAGGAAGCGCTGGAAGAATTCATCCGGCACAGAAAAGAGATAGTTACCCGCCGGACGAAATATGACTTAGAGAAGGCTCTTGACAGGGCGCACATACTCGAGGGCCTAAAGATCGCGTTAAAAGAGCTCGACCGCGTCATAAAGATAATCAGGGGCTCGAAAGACCCGCAGGAAGCGAAGGCCGAGCTGATAAAAAAGATCGAACTTTCGGATAAGCAGGCGCAGGCCATACTTGAGATGCAGTTACAGAGGCTGACGCACTTAGAGCGCGACAAGATAGACAAGGAGTATCTCGAGCTTATAAAAAAAATAGAATTATTTAAATCTATATTAGCGAGCGGGGATAAAGTCCTCGAAATAATCAAGGAAGAGATGAAGGAATTGTCCGAAAAATTCGGGGACGCCCGCAGGACAGAGGTCCTGCCCGAGCAGGAAGAGCTTGAGATAGAGGATTTGATAGCGGAAGAGGATGTTGTCATAACAATAAGCCACGCCAGCTACATAAAACGCCTCCCTGTTTCCAGCTATAGAAAGCAAAGGCGCGGCGGCAAGGGCGTAACAGGCGCTGAAATCAAGGAAGAGGACTTTATAGAACACCTCTTCATAGCCTCAACGCACGATTACATGCTGTTCTTTACGGATAAGGGAATCGTTCATTGGTTAAAAGTGCACGAAATACCCGAGGCAGGCCGCGCTTCAAAAGGCAGGCCTATTATAAACCTGCTAACCCTCGGCGCGGGAGAAAAGATAAGCGCGTTCGTGCCGGTCAGGCAATTTAAGGAAGGTGAATTTTTGGTAATGGCAACGAAGAACGGCTTAATAAAGAAGACCGATCTCGCGGCATATTCACGCCCGAGGAAAGGCGGCATTATCGGTATAACTTTAGAGAAAGACGACGAACTAATCGTGGTCCAGCGCGCCGACGGAAACGCGGAACTGTTTCTCGCGACACGGCAGGGCAAGGCGATCCGTTTCAAAGAGACGCAGGTAAGGGACATGGGCCGCGCGGCAAAAGGCGTGCGCGGAATAAATTTAGGGAAGAAAGACGCCCTCATAGCCATGGAGATAGCAAAGCAAGACCAGACCGTCCTCACGGTTACTCAGGAAGGTTTTGGCAAGCGCACGTCGTTTAAAGAATATCGCCTGCAGTCGCGCGGCGGCAAAGGCATCATTAATATAAAAGTTACCGGTAAGAATGGCGAAGCTGTCGGCATGAAGACAGTGTCCGATAAAGATGAGCTGATGCTCATAACGGAGAAAGGCATGATAGTCCGCTCTCCCGTAAAAGACATAAGGACCACAGGCCGCTCAACCCAGGGCGTGCGCCTGATGAAGCTTGACAAGGATGATAAAATAGCGTCTGTCGCGAAGATTGTCCCCGAAGACGAAGAGGCCGAAGAAGAAAAAATCAAGGAAGCGGAATCACAAGTCGAAAAGGAGGCGCCCAAGAAAGAAGAGGCGCCGGAGAAATCCGCTAAGCTCAACGAGGAGCCCGGCAAAGTTACAGCAAAGATAGAAGGGCCGCAAGTCGCGCCGAAGAAAGAGGCAGTAAAGAAGAAAGTTATTAGGCGTAAGAAATAAGTAGAAATTTACATCATAAGTCCCCATCGTCTAGTCTGGCCTA
>MHFG01000021.1 GCA_001804065.1 Omnitrophica bacterium RIFCSPHIGHO2_02_FULL_46_20 | reverse complement strand
GAAAAAATCCGTATCTAAATAATTGAGGGGTGTACCAGGTCATTCTGAGGAGTCCCGCCGCTACTTAGGCGGGACGACGAAGAATCTAAACAATTGAGAGATTCTTCTCCCGCCATGACTCATAATAGGCGCGGGGCGGGATCAGAATGACGATAGAATTATGCACACTGCTCAAATAATTAAAAGGGATTATGCCGCTACTTTTTATGCGAATGCCTGTTGACAATCGTGTTACAATAGTGTATACTTATAGGTGACAGGAAAAGGTTCCATATGCAATTATAAGGAGGATGGGCATATGAAATTTGTTACGATAAGAGATCTCAGGTCCAAATCGCGCCAGATTCAGAACGATCTCCCCAAATACAAGGAGATGGTTTTAACGTCGAACGGTAGGCCCATAGCTATCATGACAGCGATATCGGAAGAATCCCTGGAAGATTCGCTTGCCGCTATCCGAAGAGCGCGCGCGATAAGCGCTGTTACCGGCCTTCAGAGCCAGTCTGTAAAATCCGGAAAATATATGACGCGGATAAGCGAAATTGAGGACGAAATCAGGGAAGTCCGCCGCCGAAGGGCTAAGAAATGAGGGTCGTCACAGACACCAACGTCCTTGTATCGGGTTTGTTATCACCATACGGCGCTGGCGGAGAGATTGTGAGGATGGCAGTCGCCGGCTCGCTGGATTTATTGTATGACGCGCGGATTGTCTCAGAATACGAAGAAGTGTTATCCCGGCCAAAATTTTCGTTCGACAAGGCGCATATAGATAACCTAATAGAGTTTATCACACATTTCGGCATCCCTGTATCCGCAACACCGCTTTCCATACATTTGTCCGACATGGATGATGAGCCTTTCCTTGAGGTCGCGATATCAGGGAAGGCAGAGTGTCTCATCACAGGCAATGCGGCGCACTATCCTATGAGGCCAAAACGCAAGGTACGGGTTCTTGCGCCGCGGCAGTTCCTCAACAGATATTTTTAGGTAGAAATTGGTATATTTGACCATTCGTGTCCAAATTAACCTACGAATACCTACGGCAAAGTTATTTTGAGATACGGATTCACGTTTGTCATCCTGAGCCCGAAGGGCGAAGGATCTAAAGGATTAGATTCTTCTCCCGCCACGACTCATAATAGGCGCGGGGCGGGATCAGAATGACGAGAGGGGCGGGGCCTCAGAATGTCGTAATTTGGACAGCAATGATATTTGACGGCGTCCGGCGCCGCTATTGTTATTGACTAATCGAAAAGCATATGGTATATTTTGGGTATATACTCAAAATATAAGCTGTGGATAATTTTTATAAAGTATGTATTTTGTTCCATCGACAAGCAAGGTTTTATATGCTCGGAAGGCCAAAAAAACTAAGAAAAGTCCTGAAAGAGCCGGATACAAAGCAGTTTAGCCCAAGGGGCCATAGAGGCAGGCCAGGCTACAATGAGCTCAAGGTAGAGGAGATAGAGGCCATAAGGTTGATCGACCATATGGGCCTTAAGCAGACTGAGGCGGCTAAATGTATGGGCATAAGCCAGCAGACATTCTCAAGGATATTGAGAAATGCCAGGAAAGTCCTTGCGGAAGCCCTTGTTTTGGGCCGTATAATAAAGGTCGGCGGGGGAGACTTTAAGATAGCAGTTCTATTGATATTGATGGCCGTTGTTCTATCCGGCTGCGCGTCAATTCCAATACCCAGCTCGATACCAATTCCAAATGAAATCCCAATAGTAAGCTGGTTCCTGTAACCATTAAAACGTCGCTGTAAAATCCTATAAATGTCCTAAGTTAACATTGACACCTTGCGTCCCGTGTGGTATATTTACGATATGGCAAGAGATTTAAGGTTAAGGTTAAACAGAGAGGAATTACGCAGGTTGTATTTAATAGAAAAGAGATCCCTAGAAGATATAGCGCGGTTATATGGGGTATCCAGAGTGGCTGTGTGGAAATATTGCAAGGCTGAGCGCTTAACAAGGCGTAGCAGATCAGAGGCCAGATTAGAAGCTCAGAAAAAGGGCAAGGTCCCTCAAGGCTACTTTGACATAAATGAGGACTTTTTTAGTAAATGGTCTCCGGAAATGGCCTATGTCTTAGGTCTGATTATTACCGATGGCTGTGTCGCGAAGACCGGTAATATTTCATTGAATATGAACGAAAAGGAGCTGCTTGAAAAGGTCAAGCGGATTATGGGTTCGCAGCATAAAATAATCCCGTCTAATCATCAGGAAGGGTTGTATTGTTTTCATTTTTCCAGGGTTCGATTGGTCGAAGATCTGGCAGGACTCGGTATTTTGCCGAGAAAAAGCCTGAGTGTTAAATTTCCCACGGTTCCGGATGCTTTCATGAAAGATTTTATAAGAGGTGTTTTTGATGGTGATGGGTCTGTGTACTTTGAAAAACGGAGCATGAGGTATCCTGTAAGGACTTCTTTTGTCAGCAGCTCGCTGGAGTTTATCGAGAAATTGGAGGTTACTCTTCAACAATTGGGCTTACCTAAAAGAGCTATATATAAGCAAAAGACGAAAAATGGCATGCATTATAAGGTTAGATACAGCCATGAGAATAGTAAGAAATTGTTTAAGGTTATGTATTATGATATTAAAAACGGATTATTTATGGAGCGAAAATATAAGAAGTTTTTAGATGGTTTTCAACAAGAAAGGAGTTGCGTGTAATGGAAAACGAGTTAGCGGCTTGGCAAGAACTGCATAGATTTTACAAATACAGCAGCTATTTAACCAAGGATTTGGCGGCATATTTAAAAGTATCGCCCAGAACGATCCAACGGTGGTCAAAAGGACAGACGCGCCCCAACCAAAAAGAGCTGAATCTTATCATGAAGTACCTGCGCGAAAACTCAAAAAAGGAAACACAGGATTAGCATTTAGGCTATAATACGACCTAAAGGCGACTTAATAATAAGGACATATGTGCATGCGTAATATGTCGCACTTGTTCTTATAATATATCTTATGTCAACTACACGATACTGGAAGTAATAGCCGCAATACCATGCGCCATAATGGGTTACATCATTGTTCTAGTTTCGTGTTGTGCTTCTATCATTCCGGATTCGCCTTCCCATCGCTTATGAGCATCTCATTGACGGCATCGCCTGCGGGAATTCTCTTGCAGGCTTCCGGGCAATTATCCGAATAATGATCCATGCCAATAATATATTTTTCCACATTTACGCTTACATGGGTGCCAAATTGTTTATTTATTTCACTGATATATTCGAGTATAAACATAACCTTCTGGACCTTCTTAAGTTTATTCCAATCTAAGAGGTTTAATTTTGAACCGTCCCAACGCGCCTTCCCCGCGGGAAAGAACCATTTATAGATATTTTCTCTATGACTGTATTCATAAATGGAGCCTTTGTTCGCTGGCGCAGAGTTATACCTTCTTTCCCATCCGGTCACTTTTCCATCTTTCAGGTAGAAAGTGATCACATCGTTAGATTTTTTTGACGGCCAGTCACGGAAAACGATCCACTCCTTGCTCAATATTCTGTGTGGGATCAAGACTTGGTCTTTTTTCTGAAAGATAGTATACAGCTTATCTTCGGGCATGCCCACATACACAGTACCCAATCTGGTAACTATCCTGTCTTCCTTTTTAGCGGAAGGTTCTTCTGCCAAAAGAGGATTAATAGATATAAAAGAAAATATGATCAATAAGATAAGCGGCCTTTTCATATAGTTCTTTCTGTATCGGGTTTCTAAGTTTGTCGGCTTTTGTCTTCTTTCAGATTTATAATATCATATCCAAGACATAAGTCAATTTTTATGATATAATTCATCTATTAAGAAAATAGGACACAACAGAAAAGGACGCGATATGAAGAACGTAATAGCATTGATTCTAGGCGGCGGACAGGGTAAAAGGCTGTTTCCACTTACTATGTATCGCTCTAAGCCGGCGGTGCCGATAGGAGGAAAATACCGCCTCATAGATATACCGCTAAGCAATTGTCTCCATTCCGATATAAAGAGTATCTATGTCCTGACACAGTTTAATTCCGAGTCTCTCAATAATCATGTAAACAGCACTTACCGGTTTGACTACTTTTCAAGGGCGTTTGTCAGGATACTCGCGGCCGAACAGACGCTTGAGGGCGCGAACTGGTTTCAAGGAACGGCTGATGCTGTACGTAAGAATATAGTTCATTTACACATAAAAAATGACGTTGAAGACATATTGATACTTTCAGGCGATCATATCTATGATATGGACTATCGCGACCTGATCTATTTCCATAGAACCAAAGGCGCGGACTTCACGGTTTCCGTAGTCCCGGCGTATCCGGACGAGATAGAAGAACTCGGCATCCTTAAGATGGAGAGCAGTAAAAGAATAGTCAAATTTAGAGAGAAGCCAAGCACGCCAAAAGAACTGATGGATTTAAAGTTCAAAAGTCCGAAAAATCCGAAATGCCCTTATATGGCGTCCATGGGTGTTTATGTGTTTAAGGCAAGCGTCCTTCGAAAAGCGCTTGAGGGCAGCGACGCTGACTTTGGGCGCGAAGTCATACCGCATTCAATAAAGAAGTTCAAGGGTTTCGGTTATATATTTGACGGTTACTGGAAGGACATAGGGACCATAAGGTCTTTCTATGAAACAAATCTTGAGCTTGCCGCGTCAAAGCCGCATTTAGCCTTTTTGTATAAGGGCCGCGTATTCACTAGGCCTCGATTTTTGTCGCCCTCAAGGATCTCTAACTGCCGTATAGAACATGCGCTTATTACCGAAGGGTGCGTAATCAATGACGCTGAAATAAAAAATTCAACGGTAGGTTTACGGTCTATCATAGGAAAAGGCTGCAAGATAACGAAAAGCGTCCTTATGGGCGCCGATTATTACGAGGAATTACCTCCCAAAGGATCTGTGAGAATAGGCATAGGAGACGGCGCCGTAATAGAAAATGCCATAGTGGATAAGAACGCTCGGATAGGAAAGAACGTTGTCATAAAGAATTTAAGTAATATAAAGAATGCGGATGCGGGATATTATTTTATAAAGGACGGAATCGTAGTTATACCAAAGAACGCTGTTATAAAAGACGGGACGAAGATATAGAAATTTTTCCAATCGTCCCCGCCTTATCCAGCGCCCATAGGGGCGCGATGTGATCTTCCATGCTTCCCTGCCCCGTAAGCCTCTGAACAATTATATCAGGAGAAAGATTACCCAAGAATTCAGATACCAGCTCTACGTATTCATTCTGTTCAAGCAGTTTTATCTTCCCTTTCCTGTATAATTCTTCCAATTTGCTGCCCTTTAGCACATGTAAGACGTGTATCTTTATCCCATCTATATTAGAAGCGTTAAGCGATCTGGCGGTTTCCATCATATCTTCTTTTGTCTCACCGGGGAGGCCGAGTATCACATGAACGCATACAGGTATATCAAATTCTTTGGTTAATTTTACAGCCTTTAAAAAATCATCGAAAGTATGGCCGCGGTTTATCAATTTCAATGTCTTGTCGTGAATTGATTGTAAGCCATATTCTAACCATACTTCATATCTGTTTTTGTATGAGGCGATTAGCTTCAGTTTTTCGCTATCTACCGTATCGGGCCGAGTACCTATAGATATTCCAACGATGTCATCAATCCCCGCTGCCTCATCGTATGTATCTTTCAATTTATCCACCGACGCGTAAGTATTTGTGTGCGCCTGAAAATAGGCTATAAATTTTTTAGCGTTCTTCTTATCCCGTAGATATTGCATCCTAGTCTGGAGTTGTTTCCGGATTGAATCACCCGGATTTATATAAGATGCGCGCGAGCCCTTGCTGTTGCAATATATGCATCCGCCGCTTTCTATGTTCGGACAGGAAAATCCCGCGTCAAGAGCCACTCTGTAGACCTTGCAGCCGTATTTTTGTCTTAAGTAGTCATTGTAAAGCCGCATAGTATAGTATGGTAATAGAATTTTTCGGGTCCTGCCGCTGGATTCGCCTTTTTTCTAAGGGGGCATTCAATGAGCCGAGGCGTAGCGCAATCCGCTCAAGCTATACCACCGCGCCCTAGTGCCCCCATAAGAAAAAGGCTTCATCCAGCGTCACCCGTAAAAATTCTATCTCTCCCTTTGCACCTTTTTTATATATACCATCAGTATCGAGATCGCGGCCGGGGTGACGCCTGAGACGCGCGATGCCTGGCCCAGGTTCAACGGTTTTATATTAGAGAGCTTCTCCTTTATCTCGTTTGAAAGGCCGTGGATCACTTTATAGTCTATTCTTTCAGGAACCTTGATTCTCTCGAGCTTGGAAAAACGCCCGATATCGCCAAGCTGCCTCTTTATGAAACCCTCGTATTTAATCTCTATCTCCACCTCGTTTACTTCGTCGGAGGTCAATACCGGTATTACCTTTTCTTGTGCCAGCGCGTCTTGATACGAAACGCCCGGACGCCTTAAAACTTTTTCAAGCCGCGAGCCTTTAAGTCTTTTTATTTCACTCTCGATATTTCCCTTCTTCTTCATAACATCATGGTATGCCTTTTCATCGACCAAGCCTATCTTGTAACCTATCGGCGTAAGACGCAGATCAGCGTTGTCCTCGCGAAGCACTAATCGATACTCTACGCGGGATGTGAACATCCTGTAAGGCTCGTTTGTTCCTTTTGTTACCAGATCATCTATCAATACGCCTATATAGGCCTGTGAACGTTCAAGAATGAGAGGATTTCTGCATTTAACTTTTAGGGCAGCATTTATTCCTGCCATCAATCCGAGGCTTGCGGCCTCCTCATATCCGGTCGTTCCGTTGATCTGTCCCGCCAGATATAAACCCGGCGCTGATTTTACTTCTAATGTCGGGAATAATTGAGTAGGATCAACATAATCATATTCAATGCCATAGCCGGGCCTTGTAATACGCGCGTCTTCCAACCCTTCTATAGAATGCGCGATTTTTTCCTGAACATCTATGGGGAGGCTCGTTGATATGCCGTTAGGGTAGTATTCGTCCGTGTTAAGGCCTTCGGGCTCTAAGAAGATGTGGTGCCTGTCCCTGTCAGCGAAACGATATACCTTATCCTCTATTGACGGACAATAACGCGCCCCGGCTCCCTTTATCTTGCCTGTGAAAAGTGGCGACCTGTCAAGGTTTGACCTTATTATATTGTGAGTCTTGGGATTTGTATATGTGATATAGCAAGGCACCTGCTTCTTTATTATCTTCTTGGTCTGGAATGAGAATGGTTTTATATCCTCATCGCCTGGTTGAATGGCTAATTTATCAAAGTGTATGGTCTTACCGTCTAACCGGGCGCATGTGCCGGTCTTAAGCCTGCCCATTCTAAGCTTGAGTCTTTTTAGGGCGCTTGAAAGCCCTTTTGAAGGCTCCTCCCCTATTCTGCCGCCGTCAAAATGGTCTAATCCTATATGTATCAGGCCGTTTAAGAACGTTCCGGGTGTGACTATCAAGGCTTTGCAGTAATAAATCTCATTTAATGAGGTTTTAACGCCTTCAACTGTCCCATCCTTAAGTAGTATATTCTCAACAATGCCCTGCATTACATCAAGATTTGGTTGACTGTCGATAACTGACTTCACATATAGCTTATAGGCGTGCCTGTCGACCTGTGCTCTTGTGGACCTAACGGCAGGCCCTTTCCTTGTATTGAGCATCCGGAACTGTATGGCTGCGGCATCAGCAGCCTTGGCCATCTGGCCGCCGAGCGCGTCGATTTCTTTTACGAGCTGACCCTTGGCGAGTCCGCCTATAGCAGGATTACAGGACATATGGCCTATAGTATCTGCGTTCATAGTCAAGAGAAGCGTCTTACAACCGAGCCTTGCCGAAGCAAGGCTGGCCTCGCACCCTGCGTGCCCTCCGCCTATGACTATGCAATCGTATTTTTGCATCTATCTTGCCTTTTTGAATAATTTAGTGTATACTTATTATTGGATGACAACAGCATATTAACCCGTTCTCGGGTTTTAAGGTACAAGCTACCTACAATGAGCTGTTGCCATCCTTTTTATTTGCCCCTCGACAGACTTAGGGCAAATAACCCCGCCGTTTAGATTTATGAAGTAAATCTGGCGGGGCCGAAGGGTTACTCTTTGTAGAACCTGTTTATTGCGGCCATTACCTCTTGAGGGGTATCCACTACGCAAAAAAGCTTCATGTCCTTCTCTTCTATCGTCTCTTCCCGTAATAAAGTGCTTTTAATCCAGGAAATCAGGCCTTTCCAGTATTTTTTCCCCACAAGTATTACGGGAAACGGCTCCACGCGCTCTGTCTGGACTAGCGTTATTGCCTCAAAAAGCTCATCCAGTGTTCCGAATCCTCCAGGAAATACCACAAAGGCCTTGGAATATTTGGCGAACATGACCTTTCTGCAGAAGAAGTATTTGAATTCCAGCACCCTATTAACATATTTATTTGGTTTCTGCATGGTAGGTATCAATATATTCAAGCCTATGGATTCGCCGCCTGCTTCTTTCGCTCCTTTGTTCCCCGCCTCCATAATGCCTGGCCCGGCTCCTGTGATTACCGCATAGCCGTTCTTTACAAGTAATTGGGCTGTATCTTCGGCTATCTTGTAGAACTTCTTTGTAGCGCCTATATGCTTCGACGAACCGAATATAGATACAGCCTTCTTGACGTTAGATAGTTCCTCGAAACCATCGACGAACTCGCTCATTATGCGAAATATACGCCATGGATCTTCTTTTGTAAAGTCTTGTTTTAAGAAAGGCATGATATGGCTAGAGTTTTTTTACGGAATCGTAGGTTCCGAAGGGATTCTGCTCCTTCTCCTCATTCCGGGTATCGAGCAGCCATTCCCCGTCTACTACGAATTTATATCTGTATTTTCCGGGTGAAAGCGTAAAACGTTTTTCCCAGTTCCCGTCCTCTAACCGGATAAGACGGCTTTCGTCATTGATCTTCCAGTGGTTGAAGTCGCCTACAATGTACACCTCTTTTGCGGTGGGAGCGCTTATGGAAAAAGTGATCTCTCCTTCGGCAGGTTCTGGAGTAGTCGGCGCAGGAATCCTTGCTCTTTCGGGTAAAGCGCTCTCTTCAGGCTTCGCGGTACATTCAGCCAAGGCCTTTTTGAACTCGTCAGCCCCCTTCATTCTTATTACTTCTTGCGCGAGAGCGGTATGATCTAGGGCGCCATTGGACTTATTGTCAAATTGTATTACGGAAACTCCTTTTGCCGCGGCCTTCTTCAGGGCCACGTTCATCCTTATCACGGTTTCCAGCATCTGTTCTTTGAAGAAGGCCTTGATCTCATCGAATATGACTTGAGAATACTTTAACCTTTTATCGAAAATAGTGGCGAGCGCTTTAACGCGGGGCGCATGGTTTATCTTGACCTTAATAAGTTCTATCATGCCCAATAATTTTCCCACGCCCATAAGAGAGAATGCGCTCATGTCTATTGGAACGATAACGAGTTCCGCGGCTCGCAGCGCGTTGAATGTCAGAAAGCCAAGGCTCGGAGGGCAGTCGATCACTATATAATCGTAACCGATCTGATTCGCGTTTAATATTTCATGCAATTTTGATACAGCGCCTTCAGTATCTTTCAGTTCCTGCTCTATTGTGCTCAAGAGAATATTCGAAGGTATTATGTCCAGATTTTGAGCGACATTTATTACGCAGTCAGAGATAAGCCGTCTTTTCTCGGCATTATCTGTAAGCACGTTATAGATCGATTTGTCGATAGGCGGATTGACTGCTCCGAGGCCAAATGAAGCGTGAGATTGCGGATCGAGGTCTATAAGTAAGACTCTTTTTCCTAAACTTGCGATCGCGCTTGAAACATTTATAGCAGTTGTGGTTTTACCGCAGCCGCCCTTCTGGTTTGCTATCGCTATCGTGTTCATGCGCCGGCCTCCAAATTTTACAAGAAAATCGCTTTGCGATGACTTCAATGCGATTCCTTATATGGTTATTATAATTGAATATATCCTATATGAACTAAAATTACAAATGTTTTTTAGCGAATTCCACGCCATTCTTGAAAATAGCGAAACCGTCCCCCCTTCCCCTGCTTCCAATTCTGGTCCAGCGCGGATGTTGTAAATAGCTGATATATCTTTCAGGGTGCGGCATCAATCCGAATATTTGACCGGTTTTATCACAGATCCCCGCGATATTCTCTACCGAGCCGTTCGGATTATAGGGATAACCCTTATATCTGCCATTCTCGTCAACGTATTCAAATATTATAAGGCCTTCTTTTTTGAGCCGGGCCAATATATTTTTATCTTTTGGTATGAATTTTCCTTCCCCATGCGCGACGGGAAGACATAATAGATCTTTTATGCCTTTTGTCCAAACACACTTACCAGTTCCGCCTTGGCCCTTAACCCTTCTTAGATAAACCCAGCGAGACTCAAACTTTGCCGAATCATTAAGGGTAAGCGTTGCTTCTATAGTTTTAAAATCGCCGGAGAGGTTCGGCAGCAAACCCGCCTTGACCAATATTTGAAATCCGTTGCAGATACCGATGATGGGCTTGCCGTTTAGGATAAATTGCTTAATACCCTCTTCTATTTTGAACTTCAATTCATTCGCTAATATTTTTCCGCTCGCTATATCGTCGCCATAACTGAATCCGCCGGGAATCGCCAGTATGTGATAATCGGAAAGTTTTTTTTCGCCGCTCGATAATTTATTTATGTGCACGAGTTCAGAGCTTGCGCCCGCCTCTTCGAACGCGAAGGCGGTTTCCCTGTCGCAGTTGGTTCCCGCTGTGCGTAAGACGATGACTCTTACCATCTTTAGCTTTCTATAAGTTCTTAAAAGGCGCCTGCCATGAGGCCTTTAATTTATTTATTTCAGTATTTATTTTTAATTTTCCGTAGATACCGAATATTTTGAATGTCCTGTCATTTTTTACATGGCCAAGTTTCCATATGGGCAGATCGCCCATAAGCCTAACAAATTTTTTCTCGTCAGCCACTTCTACTATGAAGCGCGTATTACTCTCCGAGAATAACAATACCTCATCCTGGAAGAGTATCTGCGCCTTCGGGCGGTTGAAATTCCCGAGTTTGATCTCCATGCCTAGCCCGCCGGCGAAAGCCATTTCAGCGAGCGCCGCGACCGCGCCGCCGTCTGAACAGTCATGGCACGCCGCGACCGCGCCGCTTTTAATCGCGCTGCTTAAGCCAATCATCATCCGCTTTCCGTAAGCCGGGTCAACCCTAGGGACATTGTTTCCTATGAATCCCATCATCTTGTAATATTGCGAGCCGCCCAATTCATCGCCTGTAAGGCCGGCCATGTAAACCGGATGGCCTGCCTTTTTCGCGTCCATTGTTATCGCTTTTGAAACATCGTCCATGACCGCTATTGCCGAGATAAGAAGTGTCGGCGGTATTGCTATTATCTCTTTTCCGGTAGAGTATTCATTATTGAGGCTGTCTTTACCCGATATGAAAGGAACGCCATATACCTTCGCAATATCATAACAAGCCATGGCGGCTCTTACCAGCCCGCCAAGCCTGTCCGGCCTTTCGGTATTTCCCCAGCAGAAATTGTCGAGTATCGCGCATTTTTGGATATCGCCGCCTACCGCCACGACCTGGCGAAGCGCTTCATCGATTACGCTTGCCGCCATCCAATATGGGTCGATCTTGCCGTAGTCGGGATTAATGCCGCAGCTTAAAATAATTCCTTTTTTGGACGAGAGGATAGGCCTTGTTATGCATGCGTCGCCCGGCCCGTCATTTTTTATTCCCTGCAGTGGTTTTAAAACACTTCCGCCCTGAACTTCATGATCATATTGGCGTATTATCCATTCTTTCGAAGCTATGTTCGGGGTCGATAGCAGCGAAACCAGATCCTTAGTTAAGTCCTTCTTATTTTTTATAACAGGCTCTTTGTGTTTCACTTCTTCCCATACAGCTTTTCTTACTAAGTCAGGAACTCCGTTATGCAAAAACTCCATATCAAGGTTCGCGACACATTGGCCGCGATAAAACAGCCTCAAATGTTTGTTGCCTGTAAAACGGCCTATTACAGTTACCTCGACATTCTCTTTTTCAAATACGGAGATAAGTTCGTCTATTTTCTCCGGGTCAACGGCCAATGCCATTCTCTCCTGCGCTTCTGATATCCAGCTTTCAGTATAACTTAATCCCTTGTATTTTAACGGAATTTTTTCAAGATCTGCATCTACCCCGAGATTCTCACCCATCTCCCCTATCGCGCTCGACAAGCCCCCTGCCCCACAGTCAGTTATCGCATGGTATAGATTTCTATCGCGGGCCTCTAATATCGCATCGGTCATCTTCTTCTCTGTTATCGCGTTGCCTATTTGAACGGCGGAGCCTGAAAGCTCCTGTGATTTGTGAGTAAGTTCTCCGGATGAGAACGTAGCGCCATGTATACCGTCTCTACCTGTCCTGCCTCCTACGACAACAGCAAGATCGCCTTTTTTTGCTTTCTTTAACGATTTCTCTTTCGGTAGTATGCCGACATTCCCGCAGAATACGAGTGGATTTCCCACAAAGCGTTCGTCGAATAATACGGCTCCGTTAGAAGTTGGGATGCCCATCCTGTTTGCGTAATCCCTTACGCCCGCGACAACGCCCTTCATGACCCTTTTCGGATGGAGAACGCCTTTAGGCAGTCTCTTATACGGATAATCCGGAGGACCGAAGCAGAATACATCCGTATTTATGATCGGTTTTGCGCCGAGTCCTGTTCCGAGAGAGTCTCTTATTACGCCTCCTACGCCTGTGCCCGCGCCTCCGTAAGGCTCTAATGCGGACGGATGGTTGTGTGTCTCGACCTTAAAACATACATTATATTTTTCATCGAATCGTATAACGCCCGAATTGTCTTTAAATACTGAAACGCACCACGGCCTATTCAGCTCCTCTGTAACTTTCATGACTGTCGATTTTAACAGATTGTCAATGCAATGACGAAGAAAACCTTTCTCGACATACTCTATCTTCCCCCTGAACGTCTTATGCTTGCAGTGTTCCGACCATGTCTGGGCGAGGGTTTCGAGCTCGCAGTCGGTAGGATTTCTTTTTAGCTTGCGGAAATATTTTTGGATTGTCCGCATCTCTTCGAGATTCAGAAATAATTGCCCAATTTTTGAGATATCTTTTAATTTTTTATCGCTTGCCTTAAGGATATTGATATTGACCGGTTTGAATTGATATGGCGGAGGCTCGGGATATATTGTCGAAGCGCCCTTTACGATATGCTGGATAACTTTGTTGTATAAAACTTTTTCGGCTATTGAATGGATTTCATTGTTTGTGAGACGGCCTTTTAAAAGATATTTCTTTGCGGTATTTACGGTGCGGACGCCATTTATGCCTATGTCTTGGATGGCCTTCTTCGCGCTATCCTCAACAGGATCCATTACGCCGGGGTTATACGCGACCTCGACCACCTTGAATTCTTTCTCAAGCGCGGCATTGCCCTTTATCGCGTATTCTTGGGTAACCGGATCTATGAGTAATTCTTCTGATATCTTTTTTACTTCGGATTCGTTTATGTCCCCTTCCAAAAGATAGACGTAAACGAATCTTACTTTTTTGACCTTATTTTTGAAACCGAGATCTATTATATCCTTTTTTACGCTTTCTCCCACGGCATCGTAAAAGCCGTCTTTCTCCTTAACCTCAACCCTGCAGAACATTTTTTAGCTAACTTACTCCCATTCTATCGTTGCCGGTGGTTTTGAGCTTATATCGTAAGCGACCCTGTTTACGCCCTTTACTTCATTGATAATTCTATTTGAGATCTTGCCTAAAATTTCGTGAGGTATCTTTGCCCAGTCAGCTGTCATGCCATCGACACTGGTGACAGCCCTTAATGCTACCACGTTTTCATATGTTCTTTCATCCCCCATTACTCCGACTGATTTTATGGGCAGGAGCACCGCGAAGGCCTGCCATATTTTATCGTAAAGCCCTTCCTTTCGTATCGTAGAGATGAATCTATCGTCTACCTCCCGCAAAATATCGCACCTTTCTTTTGTAACCTCGCCTATTATTCTTACGGCGAGCCCTGGCCCTGGGAATGGGTGCCTGCCAAGGACCTCTTCGGGGATTCCCAGTTCTTTCCCGACCTTCCTTACCTCATCCTTAAATAAGTATTTCAACGGTTCAATGAGTTTTAGATTCATTTTTTTTGGCAGGCCGCCCACATTATGATGCGTCTTTATCGTTGCGCTCGGCCCGCCGAAAGCGGATCGCGATTCTATCAGGTCCGGATAAAGCGTGCCTTGCGCGAGAAAATCAACGGAACCTATCCGTTTCGCTTCGCGGTCGAACACCCGTATAAAGGTCTTGCCGATGATCTTTCTCTTCTGCTCCGGATCGGTTACGCCGCTCAAGGCATTCAGGAACTCTTTGGAGGCGTCAACGCACTTTAGATTTATCTTAAAAGTTTTAAGGAAAATCTCTCTCACGCGCCTTGCC
Source organism: Omnitrophica bacterium RIFCSPHIGHO2_02_FULL_46_20 (assembly GCA_001804065.1). Taxonomy (GTDB): domain Bacteria; phylum Omnitrophota; class Gorgyraeia; order 2-01-FULL-45-10; family 2-01-FULL-45-10; genus MHFG01. The sequence goes on along the minus strand of MHFG01000021.1, from coordinate 1,232 downwards.
TCCGCTTTTCGCAGCAAGCCGTTATCGACGAATATGCAGACAAGCCTGCGGCCAATGGCTTTATTTATGAGAACTGCCGCTACAGAAGAATCTACGCCGCCTGAGAGCCCCAAGATAACCCTTTTATTGCCCGCGGCCTTCCTTATCTCGGAGACAGTATCTTTGGCAAATGACCTCATCGACCATTCGGATTTTGCGCGGCAGATATCTTTTAAGAAATTTTTTAGAATAACCTTGCCGAATTTTGTGTGCGCTACTTCAGGATGAAATTGCACTCCGTATAATTTTTTGTTGAAATCGGCAAAGGCCGCTATCGGTGTATTTTTGGAGAACGCGATTCGCTTGAATCCTTTCGGCATCCGCTTGACTTTATCACCGTGGCTCATCCATGTGACGCTTTCGCGGGGGATGTTTTTGAAAAGATGTTTATGATTTGTAACGGTGAGCGCAGCCCTTCCGTATTCCCTGGAACGCGATCTTGCGACTTCTCCGCCCAATATCTTTGTCATCAGCTGCATTCCGTAGCAGATTCCTATGACGGGGATGCCGAGAGAAAGGATGCGGCTATTACAAGTCGGCGAGCCTTTTGCGCACACGCTGGCAGGCCCGCCGGACAAAATAATGCCTTTTGTCTCGTCTTTATCAATGGATCTTATGTCTATGGTGGAAGGGACTATCTCGCAGAACACATTAAATTCGCGCACCTTGCGCGCGATAAGCTGGTTATACTGTGAGCCGAAATCTATGATTAAAATTTTTTCTTTTGCCATATTAGGTCAGGCCCTGGCAATGGGTCTGCTCAAGAGCCTTCTTTGAGGGCGGCTTGCATATCTTTGTGGGGTAGTTTCCGGTGAAACAGGCCGTGCAGAATTCTTCTTTGGCGAGCATCATGGAATTTAGCATTCCCTCAAGGCTTAAATATTTCAAGCTGTCGACGCCGATAAACTGCCGTATCTCTTCTATCGTGTGGTTAGACGCTATCAATTCTTTCTTCGTCGGGAAATCGATGCCGTAAAAACAAGGAGATATGAGCGGCGGACAGCTGACGCGCATGTGTATTTCGGTTGCCCCTGCCTCCCTGATCGCCTTTACCCTGCTGCGCGAAGTCGTGCCGCGGACGATGGAATCCTCGACTATAACCACGCGCTTATCCTTTAAGACGTCTCTTATCGGATTTAATTTTACTCTAACTTTAAAATCTCTTATGAGCTGACTGGGCTGGATAAAAGTCC